>NZ_JBFAXU010000022.1:0-172470 GCF_040680975.1 Streptomyces sp. NPDC051921 | reverse complement strand
CCTCCCGACGGCTATCCCGATTTAGGGCGTTGGGGGCACGGGGGCAGTTGCACTACCCCACGTGGCGTAGCGGCCTGGTGGTGCTGCGCCCGGCACCGTACGCGCGTACGGTCGCGGCCCCTCGGCCCGGTCGGATCCGGCCTTACAGGCCGTAGCGCTCCCGCGCCTCCTTCACGGCCGACGCCTGGACCTCGCCGCGGCGGGCGAGCTGGGCGAGGGCGGCCACGACGATCGACTGGGCGTCGATGCCGAAGTGGCGGCGGGCGGCCTCGCGGGTGTCCGAGAGACCGAAGCCGTCGGCGCCCAGCGAGGTGTAGTCCTGCTCGACCCACTGCGCGATCTGGTCCGGGACCTGGCGCATGTAGTCCGAGACGGCGAGGACCGGGGACTCCACGCCCTCCAGGGCCTGGCGGATGTACGGGACGCGCTCCTCGCCGCGCAGCAGGGCCGCGTCGGCCTCCAGCGCGTCACGGCGCAGCTCGGTCCAGGAGGTGGCGGACCACACGTCGGCGGCCACGCCCCACTCGGCGGCGAGCAGCTTCTGCGCCTCCAGGGCCCAGTGGATGGCCGTGCCGGAGGAGAGCAGCTGGATGCGGGTGGCGTTCGCGGGCAGCTCCAGGCCGGCGGACTCGGCCGTGTTGAAGCGGTACAGGCCCTTGATGATGCCCTCGTCGACCCCGGCCGGCTTGGCGGGCTGCGGCATGGGCTCGTTGTAGACGGTGAGGTAGTAGAAGACGTTCTGGTCCTCGCCCTCGGCCGCCTCGCCGTACATGCGGCGCAGGCCCTCCTTGACGATGGCCGCGACCTCGTAGGCGAACGCCGGGTCGTAGGTCAGCGCCGCCGGGTTGGTGGCCGCGATGACGGGGGAGTGGCCGTCGGCGTGCTGCAGGCCCTCACCGGTCAGGGTGGTGCGGCCGGCGGTGGCGCCGACGAGGAAGCCGCGGCCGAGCTGGTCGCCGAGCTGCCACATCTGGTCGGCGGTCCGCTGCCAGCCGAACATCGAGTAGAAGATGTAGAACGGGATCATCGCCTCGCCGTGCGTCGCGTACGCGGTGGACGCGGCGATGAAGTCGGCCATGGAGCCGGCCTCGGTGATGCCCTCGTTCAGGATCTGGCCGTTGACGGCCTCCTTGTAGTACATCAGCTGGTCGCGGTCGACCGGCTCGTACGTCTGCCCCTTCGGCGAGTAGATGCCGAGCGAGGGGAAGAGGGACTCCATACCGAAGGTACGGGCCTCGTCCGGGACGATCGGGACCCAGCGCTTGCCGGTCTCCTTGTCGCGGACCAGGTCCTTGACCAGGCGGACGAAGGCCATCGTGGTGGCGACGGACTGCGAGCCGGAGCCCTTGTCGAAGGCGGCGAAGGCCTTCTCGGCCGGGGCCGGCAGCGGCGCGAGCGGGTGCACGCGGCGGGCCGGGGCGGGGCCGCCGAGGGCCGCGCGGCGCTCCTGGAGGTAGCGGACCTCGGGGGAGTCGGCACCCGGGTGGCCGTAAGGGACCACGCCGTCGACGAACTGGGCGTCCGAGATCGGCAGGTCCAGCAGGTCCCGCATGGTCTTGAACTCGTCCGACGTCAGCTTCTTCATCTGGTGGTTCGCGTTCTTCGACGCGAAGCCCTCGCCCAGGGTGAAGCCCTTGACCGTCTGCGCCAGGATCACCGTCGGCGCGCCCTTGAACTCCAGGGCGGCCTTGTAGGCGGCGTACACCTTGCGCGGCTCGTGGCCACCACGGGAGAGGTGGAAGCACTCGAGGATCTTGTCGTCGGACAGCAGCTTCGCCATCTCGACGAGCGCCGGGTCCTTGCCGAAGAAGTCCTCGCGGATGTAGGCGGCGTCGCGGGTCTGGTACGTCTGGACCTGCGCGTCCGGTACCTCGCGGAGGCGGCGGACCAGGGCGCCGGTGGTGTCGAGTGCGAACAGCTCGTCCCAGGCGTTGCCCCACAGGGACTTGACCACGTTCCAGCCGGCGCCGCGGAACTGGGCCTCCAGCTCCTGCACGATCTTGAAGTTGGCGCGGACCGGGCCGTCGAGGCGCTGCAGGTTGCAGTTGATGACGAAGGTCAGGTTGTCCAGACCCTCGCGGGCGGCCAGTGCGAGGGCCGCCGTCGACTCGGGCTCGTCCATCTCGCCGTCGCCCAGGAAGGCCCAGACGTGCGAGGAGGAGACGTCCTTGATGCCGCGGTTGGTCAGGTAGCGGTTGAAGCGCGCCTGGTAGATCGCGGAGAGCGGGCCGAGACCCATGGAGACGGTGGGGAACTCCCACAGCCAGGGGAGGCGCCGCGGGTGCGGGTAGGAGGGCAGGCCGTTGCCGCCGGACTCCTGCCGGAAGTTGTCGAGGTGCGACTCGTTCAGGCGGCCGTCGAGGAAGGCGCGGGCGTAGATGCCGGGGGAGGCGTGGCCCTGGATGTACAGCTGGTCGCCGGAGCCGGCGGCCTCGCCGGACTCCTTGCCCTTGAAGAAGTGGTTGAAGCCGGTCTCGTAGAGCCAGGCCGCGGAGGCGAAGGTGGCGATGTGGCCGCCGACGCCGTGCTTGGAGCCGCGGGTGACCATCGCGGCCGCGTTCCAGCGGTTCCACGCGGTGATCCTGCGCTCCATCTCCTCGTCGCCGCCGAACTCGGCGATCGACGGCTCGGCGGAGGTGGGGATGGTGTTGACGTAGTCCGTCTCCAGCAGCTTCGGGAGGGCCAGGCCCGCGCCCTCGGCGTGCTGGAGCGTGCGGCGCATCAGGTAGGCGGCCCGGTGCGGGCCGGCGGCCTTGGTGACGGCGTCGAGGGAGGCCGCCCACTCGGCGGTCTCCTCGGTGTCACGGTCCGGGAGCTGGTCGAGCTCGCTCGGAATCTTGCCTACGGGATCGGTCATGATCGCCGCCTTCCGGACAGGTGGGGGTGGAGATAAAGGGGCCTTGTCTGGCAGGACAGGGCGAAGGGCCGGGGTGCGGCCCGCCGAAGACTGTAAGCCGCCGATCGATGATCGATCAAAGTGTTGAAGCGAAAAACTTGCCCGGAACGAGAAAGTCGGCACAGGGTGCCGCGAAACCGGGCACCCGGTGCCTTGTTTTCGAAGGATCGATGCAGGTGGCAGAGCGGTTGAGAGCCGGGACGCACGAATGAGCGGGCCTGTTCGACACAGACCCGCTCATGTGACTGCTCCGGACTCCGCCGGCGCTCCGGTGGCCGGATCACGCCCTCGGCGCGCACCCCAGCACGTGCGCCTTCACGAGTGCCCCGATGTTCGGGTCGCCCCGGCGGAACGCCTCCACGAGCTCCTCGTGCTCCTCCGCGTACGACTTCTGCACGGTGCCCAGCCAGCGGATCGACAGCGCCGTGAAGACCTCGATGCCCAGGCCCTCCCAGGTGTGCAGCAGCACGCTGTTGCCGGCCGCCTTCACCAGCTCCCGGTGGAAGGCCACCGTGTGCCGCACCTGCGCCGTGCCGTCCGAGGCCGCGTCCGCCTCGTACAGGGCCGCCACGTGCGGCTCCAGGGCCGAGCAGTCCGCGGCGAGCCGGCCCGCCGCCAACTCCGCCGCGATCTGCTCCAGTCCGGCACGGACGGGATAGCTCTCCTCCAGGTCCGCGGCCGTCAGATTGCGCACCCGGACGCCCTTGTTGGGCGCCGATTCGATCAGCCGCAGCGACTCCAGTTCGCGCAGCGCCTCCCGGACCGGGGTCTGCGAGACCTCCAGCTCCGTCGCGATCCGTCGCTCCACGATGCGCTCGCCCGGCTTCCAGCGGCCGCTGACGATGCCCTCCACGATGTGCTCGCGGATCTGCTCGCGCAGCGAATGGACGACGGGCATGGTCATGGGGGCCGCTCCTTAGGAGTCACTGGACACTTAGACAATACGGCGGCGCCCCCGCCCGGAAACACATCCGGGCGGGGGCGCCGCAGGTGAGGCTTGTTACGTTGCCTTTCGGCCGCGTGCCCCGCTGTCCGACCTACAGACCGAGGTCGACCTCGAACTCGCCGGCCTCCAGGATCGCCTTGACGGCCGTCAGGTAGCGGGCGGCGTCGGCGCCGTCCACCAGGCGGTGGTCGTACGACAGCGTCAGGTAGGTCATGTCGCGGACGCCGATGACGGTGCCCTCGGCGGTCTCGATGACGGCCGGACGCTTGACCGTGGCACCGATGCCCAGGATGGCGACCTGGTTCGGCGGCACGATGATCGTGTCGAAGAGCGCGCCGCGCGAGCCGGTGTTGCTGATCGTGAAGGTCGCACCGGACAGCTCGTCCGGCGTGATCTTGCTGGCGCGGACCTTGCCGGCCAGCTCGGCCGTGGCCTTGGAGATGCCGGCGATGTTCAGGTCGCCCGCACCCTTGATGACCGGCGTCATCAGACCCTTCTCGGAGTCCACGGCGATGCCGATGTTCTCCGAGTCGAAGTACGTGATGGTGCCCTCGTCCTCGTTGATCCGGGCGTTGATGACCGGGTGGGCCTTCAGCGCCTGGGCCGCCGCCTTCACGAAGAACGGCATCGGGGAGAGCTTGACGCCCTCGCGGGCGGCGAACGCGTCCTTGGCGCGGGCACGCAGCTTCATCAGCTTGGTGATGTCGACCTCGACGACCGAGGACAGCTGGGCCTGGCCGTGCAGCGCCTTCATCATGTTGTCGCCGATGACCTTGCGCATGCGGGTCATCTTGACCGTCTGGCCACGCAGCGGGGAGACCTCCAGGGCGGGGGTCTTCGGGGCGGCGGCCGGGGCGGCGACGGGGGCGGCAGCGGCGGCCTTCTTGGCCTCGGCGGCCGCGAGGACGTCCTGCTTGCGGATACGACCGCCGACGCCGGAGCCCTTGACGGTCGCCAGGTCGACACCGTTCTCGGTGGCGAGCTTGCGGACCAGCGGGGTCACGTAGGCACCGTCCTCCGCCGGCTGTGCGGCGGCGGGAGCGGCCGGAGCCGGGGTGACCGGGGCCGGGGCGGCGACCGGAGCGGCCGGGGCGGCCGGAGCCGGAGCGGCGACCGGGGCGGCCGGGGCGGCCGGGGCGGGCGCGGGCGCCGGAGCGGCGGGGGCGGCCGGGGCCGGAGCCGCGGCGGGGGCCGGGGCGGCCGGGGCCGGGGCGGCGGCCGGAGCGGCACCGGCGGCGCCGATGACGGCCAGCTTGGCACCGACCTCGGCGGTCTCGTCCTCGCCGACGACGATCTCGAGCAGCACACCGGAGGCCGGGGCGGGGATCTCGGTGTCGACCTTGTCCGTGGAGACCTCGAGCAGCGGCTCGTCGGCCTCGACGGTCTCGCCGACCGACTTCAGCCAGCGGGTCACGGTGCCCTCGGTGACGGACTCGCCCAGCGCGGGCAGCACGACGTCCGTGCCGGTGGCGCCACCGGCCGGGGCGGCCGGAGCGGCCGGGGCCTCGGCGGCGGGGGCCGGGGCGGCGGGGGCCTCGGCGACCGGCGCCGGGGCGGCGGCCGGGGCCGGAGCGGCGGCGGGCTCGGCGGCCGGGGCCGGAGCCGCGGCCGGGGCGCCGGTGCCGTCGTCGATGATGGCCAGCTCGGCGCCGACCTCGACCGTCTCGTCCTCGGCGACCTTGATGGAGGCCAGGATGCCCGAGGCGGGGGCGGGGATCTCGGTGTCGACCTTGTCGGTCGAGACCTCGAGCAGCGGCTCGTCGGCCTCGACACGCTCACCCTCGGCCTTGAGCCAGCGGGTGACGGTGCCCTCGGTGACGCTCTCGCCGAGCGCCGGCAGGGTTACGGAAACCGACATGGTTTCAGTTGCTCCTAACGAATTGCGGAAAGTGGTCGTCGCGCCCGTGTGACGTGAGCGTCAGTCGTGGGAGTGCAGAGGCTTGCCGGCCAGGGCCAGGTGGGCCTCGCCGAGCGCCTCGTTCTGCGTCGGGTGGGCGTGGATGAGCTGCGCGACCTCGGCCGGCAGCGCCTCCCAGTTGTAGATCAGCTGCGCTTCGCCGACCTGCTCGCCCATGCGGTCACCGACCATGTGGACGCCGACCACGGCACCGTCCTTGACCTGGACGAGCTTGATCTCGCCCGCGGTCTTGAGGATCTTGCTCTTGCCGTTGCCCGCGAGGTTGTACTTGAGGGCGACGACCTTGTCCGCGCCGTAGATCTCCTTGGCCTTGGCCTCGGTGATGCCGACGGAGGCGACCTCCGGGTGGCAGTACGTCACCCGCGGCACGCCGTCGTAGTCGATCGGGACGGGCTTGAGACCCGCGAGCCGCTCCGCCACGAGGATGCCCTCGGCGAAGCCGACGTGCGCGAGCTGGAGCGTCGGGACGAGGTCGCCGACCGCGGAGATCGTGGGCACGTTGGTGCGCATGTACTCGTCGACGAGGACGTAGCCGCGGTCCATCGCGACGCCCTGCTCCTCGTAGCCGAGACCGGCCGAGACCGGGCCGCGGCCGATGGCGACGAGCAGCACCTCGGCCTCGAAGGTCTTGCCGTCCGCCAGGGTGACCTTGACGCCGTTCTCGGTGTACTCGGCGGACTGGAAGAAGGTGCCCAGGTTGAACTTGATGCCGCGCTTGCGGAACGCGCGCTCCAGCAGCTTGGAGCTGTTCTCGTCCTCGACCGGCACGAGGTGCTTCAGGCCCTCGATGACCGTGACGTCGGTGCCGAAGGACTTCCACGCCGAGGCGAACTCGACGCCGATGACGCCGCCACCGAGGATGATCGCGGACTCCGGGACCCGGTCCAGGGTCAGCGCGTGGTCCGAGGAGATGATGCGGTTGCCGTCGATCTCCAGACCCGGCAGCGACTTCGGCACGGAACCGGTGGCGAGGAGGACGTGACGGCCCTCGACGCGACGCCCGTCCACGTCGACGGAGGTGGGGGAGGACAGGTGGCCGGTGCCCTCGATGTACGTCACCTTGCGGGAGGCGACCAGACCCTGCAGACCCTTGTACAGGCCCGAGATCACGTCGTCCTTGTACTTGTGCACGGCCTTGATGTCGATGCCCTCGAAGGAGGCCTTGACACCGAACTGCTCCGCCTCGCGCGCCTGGTCGGCGACCTCGCCGGCGTGGAGCAGGGCCTTCGTCGGGATGCAGCCGTTGTGCAGGCAGGTGCCGCCGAGCTTGTTCTTCTCGATCAGTGCGACGTCCAGGCCCAGCTGCGCTCCGCGCAGCGCCGCGGCGTAACCGCCGCTACCGCCGCCGAGGATCACTAGGTCGAAAACGGTGCTGGCGTCGTTCGCCACGTCACGTCCTCCATGCATGTGCGCTCGTCGCCGGTCTTCCCTGACCGGGCGGCGGCTGGTTCCGGCCGCATTTTCTTCGGCCCTGTGGTGGGGGCCCTGTCCTGCCGAGAACCCATCTTCGCACTTGTTGCCGGACGGCGGGACGCGGGGCCGGTGGATGAGACCGGCCGATCGTCCGTACGGACGGGTAACGCGGGCGTACGAACCTACGGATTTCGTCGTCGGCGAACGGGCAAGGCCCCGGGCGGGCTGCCCGGGGCCTTGCGCGATCGTGTGACGGAGGGGTCCCGGTCGGGATCCGCTCAGATCTCGCCCTCGGCGGTCAGCTCCGCCAGGCGCACCAGGGTGCGCACCGAGGAGCCGGTGCCGCCCTTCGGGGTGTAGCCGTACGGGGCGCCCTCGTGGAAGGCCGGGCCCGCGATGTCCAGGTGGGCCCAGGTGATGCCCTCGCCCACGAACTCCTGCAGGAACAGACCGGCGACCAGGCCGCCGCCCATGCGCTCGCCCATGTTGGCCATGTCGGCGGTGGGGGAGTCCATGCCCTTGCGCAGGTCCGCGGGGAGCGGCATCGGCCAGGACTGCTCGCCGACCTCCTCGGCGATCTCGTGGATCGCGGTGCGGTAGGCGTCGTCGTTGGCCATGATGCCGAAGGTGCGGTTGCCCAGCGCCAGGACCATGGCACCGGTCAGGGTGGCCACGTCGACGATCGCGTCCGGGTGCTCCTCCGAGGCCTTGGTCAGCGCGTCCGCGAGGACCAGCCGGCCCTCGGCGTCCGTGTTGAGGACCTCGACGGTCTTGCCGCTGTACATGCGCAGCACGTCGCCGGGGCGCAGCGCGTTGCCGGACGGCATGTTCTCGGCCAGGGCGAGCCAGCCGGTGACGTTGACGGCGAGGCCCAGGCGGGCGGCGGACACGACGGTGGCGAACACGGCGGCGGCACCGCTCATGTCGCACTTCATCGTCTCGTTGTGGCCGGCCGGCTTCAGGGAGATGCCGCCCGAGTCGTAGGTGATGCCCTTGCCGACCAGGGCCAGGGTCTTCTCCGCCTTCGGGTGCGTGTAGGCGACGCGGACGAGGCGCGGCTGGTGGGTCGCGCCCATGCCCACGCCCAGGATGCCGCCGTAGCCGCCCTTGGCGAGCGCCTTCTCGTCGAGCACCTGGACCTTGAGGCCGTGCTCCTTGCCGGCGGTCTGCACGGCGGCGGCGAAGGTGGCCGGGTACAGGTCGTTCGGCGGCATGTTGATCAGGTCGCGGGCGCGGTTGATCTCCTCCGCGACGGCGAGCGCGCGCTCGGCGGCGGCCTTGTGGGCCTTGTCGCGCGGCTTGGCCCCGAGGAGGGCGACGTCGGCCAGCGGCTTCTTGGCGCCCTGGCCGTTCTCCTGGTACGCGGTGTAGGCGTACGCGCCGAGCAGCGCGCCCTCGGCGACGGCGCCGACGGCCTCGGCGGAGGCCACGGGGAGGGCGAAGGCGGCCTTCTTCGAGCCGGTCAGGACCCGGGCGGCGGTGCCGGCGGCGCGGCGGAGCGCCTCGGTGCCGTACGCCTCGCCGTCCTCGGGGGCGGAGCCGAGACCGACGGCGACGACGACGGGGGCCTTGAGGCCGGCGGGGGAGGGCAGCTTGGTCGCCTCACCCTCGGAGCCGGAGGCACCCAGAGTCTCCAGGACAGCGGCCAGCCCGCCGTCGAAGGCCTGGTCGACGGCCTCTGCGCCCGGGGCGACGACGAGCGCCTTGCCCGACTTCGCGACGCCGACGACCAGGGCGTCGGCGCGCAGCGTCGCCGCTCCGGCAGTGCTGAGAGTGAGAGCAGTCACGGTGGTGATTTCTCGCTTCCGTTGAGTTCTGTGGCGGTCGAGGGATGGGCCGACCGTGCCCGCCGCATCGTATTTCGGCCCGATGAGCGCCGGTAACGAGCCTACGCTCGCTCGCTGCCTTCGCTCACGGCGGCGCTGATTCACTCATCCGTGGTGTCTCTGCCGGGTTTACCTCGCGGGTCCGGCGGGCTCGTTTCACACTCGCCTCAACCGTGCGAGGGCGGCGCATCCGTCCTTCGCCCCAGCTGCGACAACTCGCAGGTCCCGACGTTCCGGCGGGCCTGCCGAGGGGGGACACCCAACGATGGATTCCGGCCACTTCCGCACGCCCAGAACCGCCGCCCGCACCTCCGCCGCCGACGCCGCGACCACTTCCGGCACCGCGCCGCAGACCCGTACCGCCCGGGCCGCCCGCAGGCCCCGCGCCGCCCGAGCGCCCCGGGCCGCCCGGCTCGCCGCGCTGGCCGCCGCCGGGCTGCTCGCCACCGTCGTCCCCTCCGCGCACACGGCCGCCGCCGAGCCGACCCCGCGGGTCGACCTCGCCGTGCTCGTCGTCGACGACGGCGGCAGCGCGGTCCGGGCGATCACCGCCGAGCTGACCGGCTCCGGCATCCCGTACCGCACGCTCGACCTGAACGACGCGAACCGCCCGGTCCTCACGCCGGCCTTCCTCAGCGACACGGTCGACGGTCGGCCCCGCGCCCGGTACCAGGGCGTCGTCCTGCCGCACGAGGCGGTCTTCGGCCCCGACTCCGCCGAGCAGACCGCCCTCGTCGCGTACGAGAAGACCTTCGGCATCCCGCAGGTCGACGCCTACACCTGGGCGCACCCCGGCGTCGGCCTCGACTACACCTCCGACGGCGGCTGGTCCGGCGTCCTCGACGGCGCCCGCGCCTACGTCACGCCCGCCGGCCAGGCCGGGCCCTTCCGTGACCTCAGGGGCCCGGTGACCTTCGAGGACAACGCCCCGGACGTCTCCGAGAGCTACGGCTACGCGGGCCGCCCCCGGGCCGGTTACACCAGCTACCTCGACATGCCCGCCGCGGACGGCGGCCGGGTCAGCCTCATCGGCGAGTACGCCCACGACGGGCGCCGCGAACTCGTCGTCACCTTCGCCTACAACCCGTACCAGCGCCAGTTCCGGGCGCTCGCCCGCGGCATCGTCGAATGGCTCACCCAGGGCGTCCACCTCGGCCAGAGCCGCAACTACCTCTCCGTCCACGTCGACGACGTCTTCGCCCCCGACGCCCGCTGGGACACCGTCCGCAACTGCACCCCCGGCGACCTCGACTGCCCCGGCGGCGACGGAGAGGCCGAGAACCCGGTCCGGATGACCGCCGCCGACGCCGTGTACGCCGCCGCCTGGCAGAAGTCCTCCGGCTTCCTCCTCGACATGGTCTACAACGGCGGCCAGGGCGAGCAGTGGAAGACCGAGCACGGGGGCAGCGACCCGCTCGCCGCCCGGCTGATCGCCGACCGCGCCCAGTACCGGTGGATCAACCACACCTACACCCACCCCTTCCTCGGCTGCGTCCAGGACGCCGCCACCGTTCCCTGGAGCTGTGCCAAGACCGCCGCAGGGGCCACCCAGTGGGTCAGCAGGTCCGAGATCTCCGCGCAGATCCGCGACAACCTCAACTGGGCGCTCGGCAAGGGCATCTCCGTCGACCGCAGCGAGCTCGTCACCGGCGAGCACTCCGGTCTGAAGACCCTGCCGCAGCAGCCCGTCGACAACCCCAACCTCGCCGGCGCCCTCGCCGACAACGGCGTCAGGTGGACCGCGAGCGACAACTCCCGCGAACCGGCCCAGCGCTCCGTCGGCACCGGCTCCGGCGCCGCCCGGACCGTACCCCGGCACCCCATGAACGTGTACTACAACGTGGGCACCGCCGCCGAGATGACCGACGAGTACAACTGGATCTACACCTCGCGCGCCGACGGCGGCAGCGGCATCTGCGAGAACAACCCGGTCTCCACCTGCCTGCCCGCGCCCCTCGACACCGCCACCGGCTACGCCGCGTACATCGCCCCGCGCGAGGCCCGCACCGCCCTCACCCACGTGATGGGCAACGACCCGCGACCCCACTACGTGCACCAGTCCAACCTCGCCGAGGAACGCCTCCTCTACCCCGTCCTCGACAAGGTCCTCGCCGACTACCGGGAGCTGTTCGCCGACAACACCCCGCTGGTGAACCCGCGTCAGAAGGACGTCGGCACCGAGCTGAACCGCCGCGCCGCCTGGGAGGAGGCGCTCGCCGCCGGCCAGGTCACCGCCTACCGGATCGGCGGTACCGTCACCGTCAAGGCACCGTCCGGCGTCGCCGTCCCGCTCACCGCCCCCGAGGGCACCCGCAAGCAACTGCTCCTCGGCACCGCCGCGTTCGGCACGTCCTACGCGGGAAGCCGTTCGGCCTGGACCACGCCCGAACTGCTCCAGAGCGGGATCACGCTCAAGCTCCCGACCACCTGACCAGCACGTTCCGTCCGGGGGGAACGCACATGCCGAGCAGTGGCCGCCACGTCACCATGCTCACCGAAGGCACCTATCCGCACGTCCACGGCGGCGTCAGCACCTGGTGCGACCAGCTGATCCGGGGCATGCCCGAGGTCGACTTCCACGTCCTCGCCCTCACCGGCAGCGGCCGCGAACCCGTCACCTGGGAACTGCCGCCGAACCTCACCGCGCACACCTCCTACCCGCTCTGGGGCGCCGCCCCCGAGCGGGCCAGGACGGCCCCGCGCGGCGCCGCCCGCCGCCGCTTCCTCGACACCTACGAGCGCTTCCTGCTCGCCATCCTCGATCCCTCCGCGGGCTGCGACTTCGGCGAGAGCCTCTACGAACTCGCCGCGCACGCCCGCGCCGGACGGCTCACCGCCGCCCTCCGCACCGAGCGGGTGCTCCGCTCCCTGATGTGGATCTGGACCATGCCGCACCTGCCGACGGCCGCGGCCCGGCCCACCGTCCACGACGCCCTCACCGCCACCGACCTGCTCGAACACGCGCTGCGCCCGCTCGCCGCCCGGATATCCGGCGACCGCGTCGCGCACGCCGTCTCCAGCGGACTCGCCACCCTGCCGGCGCTCGCCGCCCAGCACTTCGAAGGGGTGCCCTTCCTGCTCACCGAACACGGCATCTACCTGCGCGAGCGCTACCTCGGCTACCGCACCGAGGCCCAGCGCTTCCCCGTGAAGTCCCTGCTGCTCGGCTTCTACCGGGAGCTCAACTCCCTCGGCTACCGCAAGGCCGACCTCATCACCCCGTGCAACCGGTACAACCGGCGCTGGGAGGAGCGCGGCGGCGCACCCACCGCCCGCATCCGCACCGTCTACAACGGCGTCGACCCCGCCGCCTTCCCCTGGGCCGGACCCGAGCCCGAGACCCCCACGCTCAGCTGGGTGGGCCGGGTCGACCCCATCAAGGACCTGGAGACCCTCGTCCGGGCCTACGCCATCTGCCGGGCCGAACTCCCCGAGCTGCGCCTGCGCCTCTTCGGCCCGGTCCCGGCCGGCAACGAGGACTACCGCACCCGCCTGGAGAAGCTCGCCGCCGAACTCGGCGTCACCGACGGCGTCACCTTCGAGGGCCGCACCTCCGACGTCGCCGGCGCCTACGCCTCCGGAAACGTCGTCATGCTCTCCTCCATCAGCGAGGGCTTCCCCTTCTCCCTGATCGAGTCCATGTCCTGCGGCCGGGCCACCGTCTCCACCGACGTCGGCGGTGTCCGCGAGGCCGTCGGCGACACCGGACTCGTCGTCCCGCCCCGCGAACCGGCCGTCATGGCCGCCGCCACCACCGAACTCCTCCGCGACCACGCCCGCCGCGCCGACCTCGCCCGCCGCGCCCGCCAGCGGGTCGTCGACCGCTTCACCCTGCACCGCTCGGTCGACGGCTTCCGCCGCATCTACCTGGAACTCGCCGGCCGGCCGACCGCCGCGCCCGCCGAACCGGACGACTGGACCGTCCGCCTGACCGACCCCTGGCGCACCGAACTGGCCGCAGGAGCCTGGACATGAGCGGATCCCTCTGGCTGAAGCCCGGCACCACCGGCGACTCCCTCCCGGCGATCCCGCGCCAACGTGCCACGGCGCGGCGGACGGTGGGACAGGGCGTCACCCCCGCCGCGCAACCCGGCCGCCCCGCGCCCTCCGGTCCGCCCGCCCGGGGCCGCCAGGCGGAGGCACGCCCCGCGGGCTGCCCGCAGGGCCGTGGCCCGCGCCCCGCCGGGTCGGCGCTCGCGGTGGCGGCGGCCGCCGGGCCCGCCGCGGGCGCCCCGCCCGCCGACGCACTCGCCCCCGACCCCCTGGACGAGCTCGCCGACCGGCTCGACGCCCTCGCCGCCGTCGCCGTGCACCCCGACGAGATAGCGGCGATCCTCGAGTCCGACGGCATGACGGACGATCACATCCGGCTCACCTACGACCGTGCCGACTCCTTCGCCCTGGCCGAGGACCTCTACGCCCGCACCGAGCGCCGCCACCCGGCCCCGGAGGCCCCGCCCGCCGGGCCCTGGCACACCGGGCTCGCCGGGTGTCTGCTGCGCGGGCTGGTCTTCGCGCTGCCCGGGCTCGCGTACGTGCTCGGGGCGCCGCTGCTGGCCGGCGGACCGGGCCGGTACGGGCTGCCGCCCGGGACCGTGCCGCTCTTCGCGGGGGCGGTCACCGGCTGGGTGTGGAACCAGTCGCTGGCGCATCGCGCCTACACCTGGCTCGGACTCGGCGACCGCCCGGCCGCCGTCCGGGCCCTGCTCACCGGAGCCCCGGCGGGCGCGCTCGCCGGGGCGGCCGTGGCGGCCGTCGCCGCGGGGCCGGGGGAGCGCCCGGCCGCGCTGTTCGGCGCGGGACAGGCGCTGTACCTGGCCGCGGCCACCGTCCTGCTCGTCCTCGGGCGCGAACGGGCCCTGCTGGTCAGCCTGCTGCCGCTCGCGGGCGTCGTCCCCGCGTTCCGTCACGACCTGCCGGAAGCCCTGCGCGTCGCGCTGCTGCTCCTCTCGCTCACGGCCAGCACGGTCTTCGCGGCGCTCGTGCTGCGCCCGGGACTCGGCCGGAGCACCCGGGGCCGCGGCGGACCGCCGTTCGCGCACTCCCTGCCGTACGGCCTGTTCGGTCTGGGCAGCGGGCTGCTCGTGCTGTACGCGGGGGCCGACGCGGTCATCGCTCTGAGCCTCTCCATGGGCCCGGCCGAGTGGCTGCTGCACCGTTTCCGCGGCGCGAGCCTGACCCGGCTGCGGCTCCTGACGTCGGCGTACGAGTTCCGGCGGGCCGTCACCGGCATGCTCGCCCGCTGCCTCGGCGGCTACCTCGCCGTGCTGGGCGTCCTCACGGTGACCGCCGCGCTCCTGTGGCCCGGCGCCGCCGCGGTGTCCGCCGGACGGGTCGGCTCGCTGCTGCTCGTCGGCGCCGTGCTGTGGCTGGGGCTGCTGCTCCAGGCCTTCGGCGCAGTGTCGAGCGCGGCCGTGGTGTGCCTGCTGGCCGCCGTCGCCCAGGCGCTCGCCCCGGCCACGGGTCCGGTCGCGGCGGGCGTGGCGGCGGCGGTGCTGTGCGTGCTGACCTGTGTTCTGCTGGTACGACCGACCGCCCACCGCTTCTAGGGGCCGGACCGTGAACTCCTCCCTCCTCGTGCCGTTCTACGAGCATCCCGCCGACCGCCCCGAGGACTGGGCCGCCGTCGTCGCGGCGGCCCCCTCCCTCTACGGCGTCGTCCTGAACCCGGCGAGCGGCGCGGGCCCGGCCCCCGACCCCGCGTTCGCCGAGGTCGCGGCCCGGCTGCGGGCCGCCGGGGTGCGGGTCCTCGGCTACGCGGACACCGACTACGGGCGCCGCCCGCATGCCGAGGTCGTCGCCGACCTGGTCCGGCACCGCGACTGGTACGGGGCCGACGGCGCGTTCCTCGACCAGGTGCCGACCGCGCCGGACGCGCTGCCGCACTACCGCCGGCTCGCGGTGTCCGCGCGGGCCGCCGGCTCGCGCACCCTCGTCCTCAACCACGGGGCCCACCCGGCCCCCGGCTACGAGGCGCTGGCCGACCTCCTCGTCACCTTCGAGGGTCCGTGGGACTCCTACCGGGGCCTGGACCTGCCGGTCGCCGACCACTACTGCCACCTCGTCTACGCGGCCCCCGTCGACGCGCGGCCGGTCACCCCGGTGCACTGCGCGGTCCCCGGCACCGGGGCGCACCCCTGGGGCACGCTTCCGCACACCCTGGAGCCCGCCCGGTGAGACGCCTCCTGCCCCTCCTGGCCCTGCTGCTGCTCGCGGCCTGCACGACGGCCCCGCCGCCCGCCGACCCCGTGCCGCCGGCCCCCCGCTGGAGGCCCGGTCCGGGCCTCGCCTGGCAGTGGCAGCTCAGCGGCAGGCTGGACCCCGCGGTGGACGTGCCCGTCTACGACATCGACGGCTTCGACCACACCGCCGCGACCGTCGCCGACCTGCACCGGCGCGGCCGCAAGGTCATCTGCTACGTCTCCACCGGCGCGTGGGAGGACTTCCGGCCGGACGCCGCGAAGTTCCCCGGCTCCCTGCTGGGCAGGAGCAACGGCTGGCCCGGTGAACGCTGGCTCGACATCCGCCGCACCGACCTCCTCGCCCCGCTGATGGCCGCCCGCCTCGACATGTGCCGCGCCAAGGGCTTCGACGCGGTCGAGCCCGACAACATGGACGGGTACCAGAACGAGACCGGCTTCCCCCTCACCCCCGCGGACCAGCTCCGCTACAACCGCCTCGTCGCCCGCCTGGCCCACGACCGCGGCCTCGCCGTCGCCCTGAAGAACGACCTCGACCAGATCCCCCAGCTCCTCCCCGACTTCGACTTCGCCGTCAACGAACAGTGCGCCGAGTACGCGGAGTGCGACCGGCTCACCCCCTTCGTGCGCGCAGGCAAGGCGGTCTTCCACGTCGAATACGAGCTGGATCCCCACGAGTTCTGCCCCCGGACCCGCGAGCTGGGCCTCAGCTCGATGCGGAAGGCGTACGAACTGGGGGCGTGGCGCCGGGCCTGCTAGGTCCAGCCCGGCGGATCAGGGTCGAACGGGCCCAGGCCTGCCTAGCCCAGCGTCAGCGTGATCAGCGCCGCCGTCGCCGCGGTCTCCTCGACCGCGCCGAAGACGTCGCCCGTCACCCCGCCGAAGCGCCGCACGCAGCGGCGGAGCAGCAGTTCGGCCGTGCCGAGGGCGACGAGGGCCGCCAGGAGGTGGCGGAGGGCGTCGTACCCGGAGAAGAGGACGCCGGACGCGGCGCACAGGGCGAGGACCGCGGCGGTCGTCAGGGCGGCGGCGCGGAGCGGGACGGTGGCGGCGACGATCGCGCCGAGGCCCTCGGGGCGGGCGGCCGGGACGCCGTGGCGGGACGCGTGGGTGAGGGCGAGGCGGGCGACCGTGGCGGCGAGGGCGGCGGCCACCGCGCCCTGGGCCCAGCCCTGGCCGTAGAGGTGGTGGAGGGCGGCGACCTGCGCCAGGAGCACGAAGAGCAGGGTGATCACGCCGAAGGGGCCGATGTCCGACTGCTTCATGATGCGCAGCGCGTCCTCGGCGGGCTTCGCGCTGCCGAGGCCGTCGGCGGTGTCGGCGAGGCCGTCGAGATGCAGGCCGCGGGTCAGCAGGGCGGGGACGGCGACCGTGAGGACGGCGGCGAGCAGCGGGCCCGAGCCGAGCAGCAGGAACACCCCGCCGACCGCGGCCGCGAACAGGCCGACGACGAGGCCCGCGAGCGGCGCCCAGAGCATCCCGGCGCGCGCCGCGTCGCGGTCCCAGCGGGTGATGCGCGCGGGGATCACGGTGAGGGTGCCGAAGGCGAAACGCAGGCCGTCCATCCGCGAAGGGTAATGCCTCGTCACGAACGCTAGATTGTCGATAACGTCTTGAAACCGATCAAAGCGGACCGATCGTCAGAGGATGGCATGGGTCACTGGTTCTCGCGCAACATCATCGAACCCGGGAAGCTCCCGACGTTCCTCGCCCTGACCTCGTTCGTGCTTACCTTCGTCGTCACCCGGACCGTCACCCGGCTCATCCGGGCGGGCAAAGGCCCCTTCCGGAACGTCTCCTCGGGCGGGGTGCACATCCACCACGTGGTGCCGGGCGTGGTGCTCACCGTCCTCGGCGGGTTCGGGGCGGTCGGCAGCGGGCGGCACGGCGTCGGCGCGGCCGTCTTCGCCGTGGTCTTCGGGATCGGCGCCGGACTCGTGCTCGACGAGTTCGCGCTGATCCTGCACCTCGACGACGTCTACTGGTCGGACGACGGCCGCAAGAGCGTCGA
The DNA here is from genome assembly GCF_040680975.1 of Streptomyces sp. NPDC051921. NCBI lineage: Bacteria > Bacillati > Actinomycetota > Actinomycetes > Kitasatosporales > Streptomycetaceae > Streptomyces > Streptomyces sp. NPDC051921. The sequence continues at coordinate 155,260 of NZ_JBFAXU010000022.1, read as the reverse complement.
GGTCGTCGTCCTGACCGCCGCCCTGGTGCTGCTGGCGCTCGCCGGCTTCTCGCCGCTCGGGGTGAACGACATGTCGGCCGAGGAGAAGCAGGACCGGGCGACGTTCATCCTCACCCTGGTGCTCAACTTCGTCCTCGTGCTGGTCACCCTGTTCAAGGGGAAGTTCCGGATGGCCGTGCTCGGCTGCCTGATCCCCTTCGTCGCGATCGTCGGCGCCGTCCGCCTGGCCCGCCCCGGCTCCTGGTGGTCCCGGCACCTCTACACCCGGCGGCACCGGGCCCGGGCCCGCTCCCGGATCCGCACGTACCGGCACGACAAGCGCTGGGTCCGGGTGCGCCGGAGGGCTCAGGACCTGATCGGCGGCTTCCAGGAGCGCGTCCCCGGGCGCGGATCGGCGCCGCACTGACCCCGCCCGCGTCGCTCCCGCCACTCCTGCACGGCGATGACGGCGAGGACCGCGGCGATGGCGGCCAGGTGCTCCTTGCCGGCCAGGTTGTTCTTGATCAGCACCTCGACCACCATCGCGACGATCACCAGGGCCCCGGTCCAGCGGGCCCCGTAGCGCCAGCACACGTAGACGGCGAGGCCGACCACGGCCGCCGACGGGCCGGTGTCGACGACCTGCGCGTCGGTGCCGGGCAGCCCCAGCGGGTTGTCGGGGCCGAGCGCGATGCCCACCCGGGCGTACAGCGTGCCCGCGAGCGTCGCCACGTACGCCAGGGCCAACGTCCGCCACCGGCCCAGGCAGATCTCGGCGATCCCGAACACCAGCAGGACCTGCGCGAGCGCCCCCCACACCGGCAGGTCGAGCGCCGGTACGAACAGGGACAGCGGGGTGCGGAGCAGGGCGAGCACCAGCGGGTCCTCGGCCCGCACGGAGCCGATGTCCTGCACCGGCTGGTAGCCCCAGTCCTGGTTCTGCACGATCTGGAACACCGAGGTGAGGCACACCGCGGCCAGTGTCATCGGGACGGCCCGCCACTTCCGGGTGGCCAGGGCGGTCCGCACGGTGCTGTGGAGCGGGCCCCACTCGCGCCGGGCGAAGCCCTTCACCGAAGGGCTCAACGCCGGCCCTCCAGATGTCTGCGGTGCATCCACTTCGGCAGCCCGGGGGCCTCCAGGAAGCCCTCGGCGCGGCCGGCGGCGAGGCCGATGCGCAGCAGGTCGGCGCTCTTCTCGAAGAGCATGAATCGGGGCTCCCAGATCGGTCGGTACTTGGCGTTGGCGCGGTACAGCGACTCGATCTGCCACCAGCGGGAGAAGAAACTGAGCAGTGAACGCCACATGCGCAGCACGGGTCCCGCCCCGAGCTTCGAGCCGCGTTCGAAGACGGAGCGGAACATCGCGAAGTTCAGCGAGACCTGAGTGATCCCGATCTCCTTCGCCCGCTGCAGCAGCTCGATGACCATGAACTCCATCAGGCCGTTCTCGGAGTCCCGGTCCCGGCGCATCAGGTCGAGCGAGAGCCCCTTGGGACCCCACGGCACGAAGGACAGCAGCGCCCGCAGCTCGCCCGACTCGTCGGTGCACTCCAACATCACGCAGCGCCCGTCCCTGGGGTCGCCGAGCCGCCCGAGCGCCATCGAGAAGCCGCGCTCGGTGGCGCCGTCGCGCCAGTCGTCGGCCTTGCGGAGCAGCTCGTCCATCTCGTCGGACGGGATGTCCTCGTGGCGCCGGATGCGGACCTCGTAGCCGGCCCGCTTGACCCGGTTGAAGGCCTGCCGGACGGTGCGCATGGCGCGCCCGTCGAGGGTGAACTCGTCGGTCTCCACGATCGCCTCGTCGCCCAGCTCCAGGGCGTCGAGCCCGTGCCGGGCGTAGATCTGGCCCGCCTCCTCGCTCGCGCCCATCACCGCCGGGATCCAGCCGTGCTCCCGCGCCTCGGCCAGCCACGGCTCGATCGCGCCGGGCCACGCCTCGGGGTCGCCGATCGGGTCGCCGGAGGCCAGCGAGACGCCGCCGACCACCCGGTACGCGATGGCCGCCTTCTCGCTGGGGGACCAGACGACGCTCTTCTCGCGGCGCAGCGCGAAGTAGCCGAGCGAGTCCCGGTCTCCCTGCTTGTCGAGCAGCGTCCGCAGCTTGTCCTCGTCCTCCTCGGTGAGCGGGTCGACGGCCCGGCGCGCGCGGAAGGCGGCGAACAGCACCGCGAAGAGCAGCAGCGTCGACATGACGTTGATGACGACGTCGACCCAGCCGGGGGTGCTGATGGCGGGGAAGCGGGAGTCGTCGGTGGCGAGCGTGATCAGCCGCATCACGCCGTACCTCCAGCGCTCCAGGAAGGTCGAGGGGGCGGTCGCCGTGTTGGTGACGGTGACCAGGGCGGCGGCGAGCAGCGAGGTGACGAGCAGTCCGCCGATCGCGACGACGGTCGCGGCCAGCGGGTTGGAGCGGTCGCCCTTCGCGTAGAACTCCTTGCGGCCGAGCAGCAGCGCCACGAAGAAGGCGGCCGTCAGGACCAGCGAGATCCAGTTCTGGGCGTGCTGCCGGATCTCCGGGAAGATCATCACCAGCGCGAACAGCAGCAGGAAGAGCCCGCTGAGCACGAAGTTCAGGATCCAGGCGGCCCGCTTGCGGCGGCGCATGGTGATCGCCAGGAAGAGGGTGAAGACACCGGAGGCGAAGCCGGCGGTGAGCAGGTACGGGGTGAAGTAGTTGTCCTCGTTGTGCCGGCGCAGGTCATTGCCGAACGACACCCACACCGCGCTCAGGAAATTGATGAACGTGACGACCCGCAGATACCAGACGGCGAACGCGGCGCTGCGCCGCGTTCGGACCGTGCTCCGGGGCGCTCCTTCGCTGGACAAACGGACCTCTCCCATGAAAAGCGATCATATGGGGCACCGTTCGGCATGGCCTCGCGTGAGGTGCGCCCGTGCCCGCGTGGCGGGCCGGACACACCCCGGTCGACCGTCGGCTCAGTCCTCCGCGCCGGGCTCCGCGTCGTCGACCACGGCGTCCGAGGCGGTCCGTTCCGGCAGCTCCGCCGCCAGGGCGGCGGCGGCCCGGACGAGCGGGAGCGCGAGCAGCGCCCCGGTCCCCTCGCCCACAGTGACGCCGTGGTCCAGCAGAGGGTTGAGCGCCATCCGGTCCAGCGCCTTCGCCTGCGCCGGCTCCCCGCTCACCTGACCCGCCAGCCACCAGTCCGGCGCCCGGAACGCCGCCCGCTGCGCCACCAGCGCGCAGGCCGCGCCCACCACGCCGTCCAGGATCACCGGCATCCGGCGCACCGAGGCCTGCAGCAGGAACCCGGTCGTCGCCGCCAGGTCCGCGCCGCCCACCGCCGCCAGCAGCTCCACCTGGTCGCCCAGGACCGGCCGGGCCCGGCGCAGCGCGTCCCGGACCGCCGCGCACTTGCGCATCCACGCCAGATCGTCGATCCCGGCCCCGCCCCGGCCCGTCACCACCGAGGCGTCCGTCCCGCACAGCGCCGCGATCAGCGTGGACGCGGGAGTCGTACCCCCCACGCTCAGATCGCCGAGCACCACCAGATCGGTCCCCGAGTCGGCCTCCTCGTCGGCGACCGCGATCCCGAGTTCCAGAGCCGCCCGGGCCTCGTCGGCGGTCAGCGCGTCCTCGACGTCGATCCGCCCCGTGCCGCGCCGCACCCGACGCCGCGTCACCTCCGCCGGGAGCAGCTCCGGATCGCAGTCCAGACCCGCGTCCACGACCCGGACCGGCACCTGCTGGGCCCGCGCGAGCACCGCGAGGGGGCTCGCCCCGTCCAGCACCCCGCGCACCAGCTCGTACGCACCGCCCGCGGACCGCCCGGACACACCCAGCGAGGCCACCCCGTGGTCGCCCGCGAACAGCACCACCTTCGGCTGCTCGACCGGGCGCACCGGGACCTGGCCCTGGGCCGCCGACAGCCACTCGCCCAGCTCGTCGAGCCGGCCGAGCGCGCCGGGCCGCACGGCGAGCCGCTCCCTGCGCTCCTCGGCGTCACGCCGTATCCCCCCGTCGGGGCGCTCGATCAGATCGGAGAAGTCGTCGAGGTTCAAGGTTGGTTCCGCCTAGGACGTCATCGGTCGTGGGGCATGTGTTCGCACCCTACCCGCGCAGCACCAGCGCCTGACCCGCCACCACGAGGAGCACCTGCTCGCACTCGTCGCCGAACGCCGCGTTCAGCCGCCCGAGCTCGTCGCGGAAGCGCCGCCCCGCCGCCGTCGCGGGCACCACGCCCGAGCCCACCTCGTTGGTCACCGCCACGACCGTACGGGCCGTCTCCCGCACCGCGGCGACCAGTTCGGCGACCCGCTCGGCCAGGGCCTCCTGCCCGCCCTTCGCCCAGGTCTCGTCGTCCCAGGCGCCGACCCGGTCCATGGCGTCCGTCAGCCACAGCGACAGACAGTCGATCAGGAGCGCGGGTCCGTCCTCCCGCAGCAGCGGCACGAGGTCGCAGGTCTCCTCCGTCCGCCACGACCCCGGCCGCCGGTCCCGGTGCAGCGTCACCCGCCGCGCCCACTCCGGGTCGCCCTCGCGCGTGCCGCCCGTCGCCACGTACAGCACCTCGGGGACCGTCTCCAGGCGTCGCTCGGCCTCCACCGACTTCCCCGACCGGGCCCCGCCCGTCACGAGGGTCCGCCGCGGGACCTCCGGTACCGCGTGGTACTCGCCGACGTACAGCGTCGTCCCGTCCGGCACCGCCCGCGCCCCCGCCGCCGCGAGCCGGCGGTCGAGCTCCGCCCCCGCCGGGGCGTCGTGGTCCAGATGCACCGCGATGACCTCGGTGCTCGCCCCCACCGCCCCCGTCGCCCGGAGCCGGGCCAGCCCGTCCGGCCGTCCCGTCACATCGGCCACCACCATGTCGTACGGCGCCGCCGCCCGGTGGTTCTCCGTCAGACCGGCCGCCGCGCCACCGGGCGGCAGGTACAGCAGCCGCTCACCGTCCACCGAGGTCACCTCGTACCCGGTCCCCGGCGAGTCCATCGCCACCGCCCGCACCCGGTGACCGCTGATCAGCGTCAACTCCCGTCCGTCCGGCACCCGCCCCGCGGTGGGCAGCCCCGCCGGCATCTCCACGGCCGGTCCGTCGTGCGGATGCGTGAGCAGCACCTGCCGCACGCCGACCAGCGAATGCCCCGAACGGGCGGCGGCCAGCGCGGCCCCCGGGGTCAGATCGAGCAGCAGGGCCCCGTCCACGAGCAGCGAGGTCGCGGCCCGCGCCCGCTCCCCGCGGGACACCGCGCACACGGCGCAGGGGCAGTCGGGGCGGGGGAGTCCGAGGGGTGCGCCGGTGCCGAGCAGAGTCAGTTCCACCCCTAGATCCTCCCGCGTCACCGCAAGGGGTGCGCGCCCGGCTACGCTGCGGGCAGGAAACCGATCATCCGGAGGCTGACATGGCATGGACGTGGCGGTTCGAGAAGTCCGACGGCACCGAGGTCACGCCGTCGGTGACCCCGGAGGAGTTCAGCACCCAGGGCGACGCGGAGTCCTGGATCGGTGAACACTGGCGCGACCTCCTCGACGGCGGCGCGGACCAGGTGACCCTGTCGGAGGACGGCGCGAAGATCTACGGCCCGATGCCGCTGGACGCGGAGGGATAGTCGGGGGCGGCGGTGGGTGCGGGCCCGCCCGGCGCGGGACCCGCCCCCACCGCGCGCACGCCCGCCCCGCACCCCCCCGCGCACGCCCGCCCCCGCCGTCCGCCGGTACGGCCTTCCGGGACCGTTCGCGCTGCCTGCCGGCCCCTGCCTGCCTCGCGGAGTCTCCGCGCGGTGGCGCGGCCCCCCGCTCAGGCCGTCGCCAGGAACTGCGTCGCCGCCAGCTCCCCGTAGAGCGCGTCGCCCTCCACCAGCTCCGCGTGGGTCCCGATCGCGCGCACCCGGCCCGCCTCCATCACGACGATCCGGTCCGCGAGCGTCACCGTCGACAGCCGGTGCGCCACGACGAGGACCGTCGTCTCGCGCGCCACCTCCGCCACCACGTCCCGCAGCGCCAGCTCGTTCACCGCGTCCAGCTGCGAGGTCGCCTCGTCGAGCAGCAGCAGCCGCGGCCTGCGCAGCAGCGCCCGCGCGATGGCGACCCGCTGCCGCTCGCCGCCCGACAGCTTGGAGCCGCGGTGGCCGACCACGGTCTCCAGGCCCTCCGGCAGCCGCTCCACGAGCGCGTCGAGCCGGGCCCGCACGAGCACCTGCCGGATGTCCTCCTCGCTCGCGTCCGGCGCGGCGAAGGTGAGGTTCTCGCGGAGCGTGCCGGACAGGACGGGCGCGTCCTGCTCCACGTAACCGATGGAGGCCCGCAGCTCGGCCAGAGACCAGTCCCGTACGTCACGGCCGTCGACCAGGACCCGGCCGCCGGTCGCCTCGTAGAAGCGCTCGACGAGCCCGAACAGGGTCGTCTTGCCGGCCCCCGACGGCCCCACGAAGGCCGTCATCCCCCGCCCGGGCACCTCGAAGGACACGCCCCGGTGCACGTCCGGAAGGCCGTCGCGGTACCGGAAGGAGACGTCGTCGAAGACGACGGACGCCGGCCCGCGGTCCGGCGGGGCCGCCACCCCGTCGCCCGGCTCCTCGACCTCCAGCGCCTCGGCCTCCAGGATCCGCGCCACCGCCGCCGAACCCACCTGGAACTGCGTCGCCGCCTCCACCAGCTTGGAGATCGGCTCGATCAGGTAGAAGAGGAAGAGGAGGAAGGCGATCAGCGACGAGACCGTGGTCGCCCCGGACGCGACCCGCGCGCCGCCGATGCCGAGGACGGCCAGGAACGACACCTGGACGGCGAGCCCGATCGAGGAACCCGCGAGCGACTGCCACTTGGCCGACTTCACGCCGTGCCGCCACGCCTCCCGCGCCGCCGCGTCGACGACGCCCGTCTCCCGCGCCTCCGCGCCCGACGCCTTGATCGTCCGGAACGCCCCGAAGGCCCGCTCCAGGACCGTGGAGATCTCGCCGACGGCCTCCTGCGAGCGCCGGGTCGCCGCCGCGATCCGCGGCATGAGGACGGCGACGGCCCCGCCGATCAGCACGATCACGCCGACCGTGACGCCGAGCAGGACCGGGTCCATGAAGCCCATGAGGACGAGCGTCGCCACGAAGGAGAGCCCGCCGGTCGCCGCCGACACGACGGACTGGGTGGTGACCGCCCGGAGCAGGGTGGTGTCGGAGGTGATCCGGGACATCAGATCGCCGGGCTGGGTCTTCTCGACCTCCGGCAGCCGCAGCCGCAGCAGCCGCCCGATCAGCGAGCGCCGGGCCGCGAGCACCACCGACTCGGCGGTCCGCTCCAGGACGTACGAACCGAGCGCCTCGACGGCCGTGCCGAAGACGACCAGTCCCGTCAGGACCAGCAGGATCGCGGCGATCGGCTCGTCGTGGCCGAGCCGGTCCACCAGCGCCTTCGCGGCGAGCGGCTGCGCGAGCCCGCTCGCCGCGCCGACCAGGGCGAGCACCGCCCCCAGGGCGACCGCGGCCCGGTGTGGCCGGAAGTGGGCGTAGAGGGCGCGCCACACCTGACGGGCGGGTACGGCGGGGGCGGCAGGGGGTGCGAGGGGGGTGGTCACACCGGTCAGGACGCGAAAGGCCCGCGATCACCTGACCGGCGGAAGGATCACCCGCGCCGGGCGTTCAGCCCCGGACCCCGCACAGGTGCAGCAGCCCGGCGATCCGCCGGTACGGATCCGTCCGGCCCGCCCGGTCCTCGGCGGTCAGCAGCCGGTCCAGTTCGTCCGCGGCCGGCAGGCCGATGTCGCCCGGGATGCCGTCGGTGAAGACCCGCACCCCGTACCAGGCGTGCAGCGGCGCCGCGATCCCGGCGAGGGTCGTGGTCAGCGCGTCGAGCCGGTCGGCCCGCACCTTGGTGCCGTTGCGGTCGGCGTACACGTCCGACTCGAAGCCGGTGAGCGCGCCCGCCCAGTCCCCGGCGAGGCCCGGCCGCATCGCGAGGGCCTCCGCGTTCCGTACCACCAGGGACAGCAGGCCGCCCGGGGCCAGCATCCGGGCCAGGCCGGCGAGCAGCGCGTCGGGCTCGTCGGCGTACATGAGGACGCCGTGGCACAGGACGACGTCGAAGCTGCCGGGCAGGAAGTGCACGCCGGTCTCGCGTCCGTCGCCCTGGAGCAGCCGGACCCGCTCACGGATGCCGGCCGGTTCGGTCGCGAGCGACTCGCGGGCGGCCTTCAGCAGCTCGGGGTCGGCCTCCAGGCCGGTCACGGTGTGACCGGCCCGGGCGAGACGCAGGGCCTGGGTGCCCTGCCCCATGCCCGCGTCGAGGATCCGGAGCCGCTGCCCCACCGGGTAGCGCGCGGCTATCTGCTCGTCGAGCTGGCGGGCGATGAGCTCCTGGCGGACGGTGTCGCGCAGACCGCCGGGCACGACCGGCCAGTGGCCGACGACCGGAAGTCCGCCCGCGTCCGACAGCACCCCACCCGAACCCGGAGTCTCCGCGCTCAGGGCCGCTCTCCGCGCTTGACCTGCGGCTTCGGCAGCCGCAGCCGGCGCATCTGGAGCGTGCGCATCAGGCCGTACGCGACCGCGCCGCGCTTCGACTCGTTCGGGAAGCGCTGGTTCAGCTGCTTGCGCAGGCGGATCGTGATGCCGATCGAGTCGATGACGATCATCACGATGACACCGGCCCACAGCAGCAGCGAGATGTTCTGCAGCGAGCGGTTGGTGTTGCCGAACAGCGACAGCACGAGGATCACCACGGCCATCGGCAGGAAGAACTCGGCGACCGCGAAGCGCGAGTCGACGAAGTCACGGACGAAGCGACGCACCGGGCCCTTGTCGCGGGCCGGCAGGTAGCGCTCGTCACCGCTCGCCAGCGCCTCGCGCTGACGGGCGAGGTCCGTGCGGCGTGCTTCGCGCTGGCGCTTCATCGCCTCCTTGCGGTCCAGCGGCGCGGACTGCGCACGGCGACGCTGGGACTGCGCGTCGCTCCGCCTGGGGGTCGGTCGGCCCTTGGGGGCCTCGGGGTCGCGGGGCTGCTTGGAGAGGTCCGCCGTCACCTTGTCGGTGGGGGCCTTCTCATCCTTCGAACGGCTACGGAACACAAGGCCAAGGGTACGTGGTGCCCGGCATGGACCCCAGCGTCGGCGGGAACGATCCGCTAACGGCCTGCGTCCTTGCCGGTACCACCGGGGGTTCCCTACTCCTTGGGCGGGAGGGGGCGTGATCCCCACTCGTCCTTGGGGAGGAGCACATCGGGGCCCGAACAGTGCGGTAATGGAGTCATGAACCGTACTGTGGTTCATGTTGGAGAGCTGCAGCCGAGTCCGTCAGAAGGGGGCGCGCGAAGCCCATGAGCGGTGTGATGAAGCGTATGGGGATGATCTTCCGCGCGAAGGCAAACAAGGCCCTCGACCGGGCCGAGGATCCGCGCGAGACCCTCGATTACTCCTACCAGAAGCAGCTGGAGCTCCTGCAGAAGGTGCGCCGGGGCGTCGCCGACGTGGCGACCTCCCGCAAGCGCCTCGAACTGCAGCTGAACCAGCTCCAGGGCCAGTCCGCCAAGCTGGAGGACCAGGGCCGCAAGGCGCTGGCACTCGGCCGTGAGGACCTGGCGCGCGAGGCGCTGTCCCGGCGGGCGGCGCTGCAGCAGCAGGTCAGCGACCTGGAGGTGCAGCACCAGACCCTGCAGGGCGAGGAGGAGAAGCTCACCCTCGCCGCGCAGCGGCTGCAGGCCAAGGTCGACGCCTTCCGCACCAAGAAGGAGACGATCAAGGCGACGTACACGGCCGCCCAGGCGCAGACCAGGATCGCCGAGTCCTTCTCCGGCATCTCGGAGGAGATGAGCGACGTCGGCCTGGCGATCCAGCGCGCCGAGGACAAGACCGCCCAGCTGCAGGCGCGGGCCGGAGCGATCGACGAGCTGCTCGCCTCGGGCGCGCTCGACGACCAGTCGGGTCTGGCCAAGGACGACATCCAGGCCGAGCTCGACCGGCTGTCCGGCGGCACGGACGTCGAGCTGGAGCTCCAGCGGATGAAGGCCGAGCTGGCCGGCGGACCGTCGGCGCAGCAGCAGGCGATCGAGGGCGGCAACGGCAGCGCCCAGAGCCAGAACCAGCAGCAGTCCCAGCCCCGCTTCGACAAGCAGTAGGCGACCGGAAGAGGACGCGTCATGATCGTGCGGATCATGGGGGAGGGCCAGTTCCGGCTGGCCGACGGCCACTTCGCCGAGCTGAACACGCTCGACGACGAGCTGCTCGCAGAGATGCAGTCGGGGGACGAGGCCGGCTTCCGGCGCACGCTGGGCGCGCTGCTGGACGCGGTGCGGCGGCTCGGCGAGCCGCTGCCGGACGACGCCCTCGAACCCTCCGAACTGATCCTCCCGGCTCCTGACGCGACCCTCGACGAGGTCCGCCAGATGCTCTCCGACGACGGCCTCATTCCGGGCTGACGCCCCGCGGGCGAACAGGCCGCCCGGGCCGGGACCACCACCTCGGCCCGGCCCCGCCGGCCCTGCCCGGCCCCGCCGGCCCTGCCCGGCCCCGCCGGCCCTGCCCGGCCCCGCCCGGCCCTGCCCGGCCCTGCCCGGCCCCGCTGGCCCGCCCGCCCGGCCCCGCCCGGTCAAGCCCTTCCCCGGCCCCCGCGTGCCGCTGTGGGCCGAGGCGACGCCACGGGCTCCGTCGCACCCCGTACCGTTCTCCGGGTGACGACCGACCGCACCCTTCTCTCCCGGAGCCGGGAACGCCTGCGGGACCACCCCCTCGCCTTCGACACGGCGCTGGCGTTCTGCGTGCTCGTGGCGATGGTCATCGCGTCCTTCACCGACCCGCAGGGGAGTCCCGACGGGCCGACGTTCGGGGACCGGTCACCCAGTGGCACCGCGGTGGTGGTGATGCTCGTCGGGGCCGTCGCGCTGGTGTTCCGGCGCCGGCAGCCGATCCCCGTGCTCGTGTTCACGACGACCGTGTCCTTGGTCGCGCTCCTCGGCGACGAGCGGCCCGCGCCCGTGGCCATGGCCGCCGTCGTGGCGCTGTACACCGTCGCCTCCCGTACCGACCGGCCCACCACCTGGCGGCTCGGGCTCGCGACCATGGCCCTGCTGACCTGCGCCGCCATGCTCTTCGGCCCCACGCCCTGGTACGCGCAGGAGAACCTGGGCGTCTTCGCCTGGACGGGGATGGCCGCGGCGGCCGGGGACGCGGTGCGCAGCCGCCGGGCGTTCGTGGACGCCATCCGGGAGCGCGCCGAGCGGGCCGAGCGGACCCGTGAGGAGGAGGCCCGGCGCCGGGTGGCGGAGGAGCGGCTGCGGATCGCCCGCGATCTGCACGACGTCGTCGCCCATCACATCGCCCTGGTCAACGTGCAGGCCGGCGTCGCCGCCCACGTCATGGACAAGCGGCCCGACCAGGCCAAGGAGGCACTCGCGCACGTCCGCGCCGCCTCCCGCTCGGCCCTGGACGAGCTGCGCGCCACGGTCGGGCTGCTGCGCCAGTCGGGCGACCCGGAGGCGCCGACCGAGCCCGTGTCGGGCCTCGCCGTGCTGGACGACCTGCTGGGCACCTTCCGCAGCGCCGGGCTCCCGGTCGAGCTGGCCCGCACCGACGGCGGCAGCCCGCTGCCCGCGGCCGTCGACCTCGCCGCGTACCGGATCATCCAGGAGGCGCTGACCAACGTGCGCAAGCACGCGGGCCCCGACGCCCGGGCCGAGGTGAGCGTCCTGCGGGTGGGCCGCACCGTGGAGGTCACCGTGCTCGACGACGGCCCGCCGCAGACGCCGCCCGTGGACGTGGACGGCGGCGGCCACGGCCTGATCGGCATGCGCGAGCGGGTGACCGCCCTCGGCGGCACGCTCACCGCCGCACCCCGCTACGGGGGCGGCTTCCGCGTGCAGGCGATACTGCCCGTGACCGGCCGCACGGGGGAGGACGAGGCATGACGGAGACCGACGGCACAGCGGAGTCGCCACGGCCCATCAGGGTGCTGCTCGCCGACGACCAGGCCCTGCTGCGCAGCGCCTTCAAGGTCCTGGTGAACTCCGAGCCCGACATGGAGGTCGTCGCCGAGGCAGCCGACGGGGCGGAGGCGGTGGCCCAGGCCCGCGCCACCCGGGCCGACGTGGTCCTGATGGACATCCGGATGCCGGGCACGGACGGGCTGGCCGCGACCCGCATGATCACGGCTGACCCGGAGCTGTCCGACGTGCGGATCGTGATGCTGACGACCTTCGAGGTCGACGAGTACGTGGTGCAGTCGCTGCGCGCGGGGGCCTCCGGGTTCCTCGGCAAGGGCGCGGAGCCGGAGGAGCTGCTCGGCGCCATCCGCGTCGCGCACGCGGGGGAGGCGCTGCTGTCCCCGGCCGCGACCAAGGGCCTGATCGCCAGCTTCCTCGCCCAGGGCGGCGGCGCCGACCTCGAGGACGGGACGGGACCGGCGTACTCGGAGCGCCTCACGGCGCTGACCGCGCGCGAGCGCGAGGTCCTGGTCCTCGTGGCGGGCGGCCACTCCAACGACGAGATCGCCGAGCGCCTCGACGTCAGCCCGCTGACCGTCAAGACCCATGTGAACCGGACGATGGCGAAGCTGGGCGCCCGGGACCGGGCCCAACTGGTGGTCACGGCCTACGAGTCCGGACTGGTACGTCCAAGGGTGGAGTGACCCGGGGGTCCGGCGTACTCCAGACGCGGTATGCGCGGCATAAGGATTTGGGCCCGGGGGCCGAGGATCGGGCCCTTCCCGTGGCTGATCGTATAAGCGGACACCCCTGGGGGCCCCTGAGGGTGTCCGGCCGCCGAGTACGCCACAGAAGAGAGTCCCCATGTCCTGGCTGTCCAGATTCAGCCTCGCGCAACGGGCCCTGATCGGGCTGATGTCCCTCGTCGCGCTGCTCTTCGGAGCCATCGCGATCCCGCAGTTGAAGCAGCAGCTGTTCCCCTCGATCGAGCTCCCGATGGTCTCGATCCTCGCCCCGTACCAGGGCGCCTCGCCCGACGTGGTCGAGAAGCAGGTCGTGCAGCCGCTGGAGAACAACCTCAAGGCCGTCGACGGCATCAAGGGCATCACGTCCACCGCCTCCGAGGGCAGCGCCGTCATCATGGCCAGCTTCGACTACGGGGACGAGGGGACCAAGCAGCTCGTCGCCGACGTCCAGCAGGCCGTCAACCGGGCCCGGGCCTCGCTGCCCGACTCGGTCGACCCCCAGGTGGTGGCCGGTTCCACCGACGACATCCCGACCGTCGTCCTGGCCGTCACCTCGGACAAGGACCAGCAGGCCCTCGCCGACCAGCTGGAGCGCACCGTCGTCCCGGTCCTGGAGGACATCGACGGAGTCGCCCAGGTCACCGTGGACGGTGTGCAGGACCTCCAGGTCTCCGTCACGCCCGACGACCGCAAGCTCGCGGCGGCGGGCCTGACCTCGATGAAGCTCGCCGAGGCGATCAGGAACGGCGGCGGCACGATGCCCGCCGGCGCCTTCTCCGAGGCCGGCAAGAGCCGCACCGTCCAGGTCGGCGGCGGCTACACCTCGCTGCGGCAGATCGAGGACCTGCGGATCAAGCCCGAGCGGGGCAGGGCGGTCCGCCTCGGCGACGTCGCCACCGTCGAGCAGGAGGAGTCGCGCCGCGTCTCCATCACCCGCACCGACGGCAAGCCCAGCCTCGCCGTCATGGCCACCATGGACAAGGACGGCAGCGCCGTCGCCATCTCCGACGCGGTCAAGGACAAGCTGCCGGAGCTGCGCAAGGACCTCGGCGCGGGCGCCGAGCTGACCGTGGTCTCCGACCAGGGTCCGGCCGTCGCCAAGTCCATCTCCGGGCTCACCACGGAGGGCGCGCTCGGCCTGCTCATGGCCGTCCTGGTCATCCTGGTCTTCCTCGCCTCGCTGCGCTCCACCCTGGTCACCGCGGTCTCCATCCCGCTCTCGGTCGTCCTGGCCCTGATCGTGCTGTGGACCCGTGACCTGTCGCTGAACGTGCTGACCCTCGGCGCGCTCACCATCGCCATCGGCCGGGTCGTCGACGACTCGATCGTGGTCCTGGAGAACATCAAGCGGCACCTCGGCTACGGCGAGGAGCGCGAGGCCGCGATCGTCACGGCGGTCAAGGAGGTCGCGGGCGCGGTCACCTCCTCGACGCTCACCACCGTCGCCGTCTTCCTGCCGATCGGCCTGGTCGGCGGCATGATCGGCGAGCTGTTCGGCTCCTTCAGCCTGACCGTCACGGCGGCCCTCCTCGCCTCGCTGCTGGTCTCGCTGACGGTCGTCCCGGTCCTCTCGTACTGGTTCCTGCGCGCCCCCAAGGGCACCTCGGAGGACCCGGAGGAGGCCCGCAGGCTGGCCGAGGAGAAGGAGACCAGGAGCCGGCTGCAGCGCGCGTACGTCCCGGTGCTGCGCTTCGCGACCCGTCGCCGCCTCACCAGCCTGGCCATCGCCCTCGTGGTCCTGGTCGTCACCTTCGGCATGGCGCCGCTGTTGAAGACCAACTTCTTCGACCAGGGCGAGCAGCAGGTCCTCACGGTCAAGCAGAAGCTGGCGCCCGGCACCAGCCTCTCCGCCTCCGACGAGGCCGCGAAGAAGGTCGAGAAGGTCCTCGCCGGCACCAAGGGCGTCAAGGACTACCAGGTCACCGTCGGGTCCTCCGGCTTCATGGCGGCCTTCGGCGGCGGCACCGGCTCGAACCAGGCCTCCTTCCAGGTGACCCTGGAGGACTCAGCCTCGTACGAGGAGACCCGCGACGCGATCGACGGGGCCCTCGGCAAGCTCGACGGCATCGGCGACACCACGATCGCGGCCGGTGACGGCTTCGGCAACCAGGACCTGAGCGTCGTCGTCAAGGCCGGCGACCCGGCCGTCCTGAAGAAGGCCTCGGAGCAGGTCCGGAACGCGGTGGCGGAGCTGAAGGACGTCACCGACGTCCAGAGCGACCTGTCCCAGTCGGTGCCCCGGATCTCGGTGAAGGCCAACGCGAAGGCCGCCGACGCGGGCTTCGACGACACCACCCTCGGTCTGATCGTCTCGCAGGCCGTACGCGGCACCCCGGCCGCCAAGGCGACCCTGGACGACACCGAGCGGGACGTCCTGATCACCTCGGCGAAGCCGGCCACGACCCTGGCCGAGCTGAAGGCGCTGCCCCTGGGCCCCGTCACGCTGGGCGACGTCGCCACCGTCGAGCTGGTGCCCGGCCCGGTCTCGATGACCCGGATCGACGGCGCCCGCGCGGCGACGATCACGGCCAAGCCGACCACGGACAACACCGGCGAGGTCAGCGCGGCGCTCCAGACGAAGCTCAACGGCCTCGACCTCCCGGAGGGCGCCACCGCCACCGTCGGCGGTGTCTCCGAGGACCAGGCCGAGGCGGCGAGCAGCATGGCCCTGGCGATGCTCGCGGCCGTCGCGATCGTCTTCATGCTGCTGGTCGCGACCTTCCGGTCGCTGGTCCAGCCGCTGATCCTGCTGGTCTCCATCCCGTTCGCGGCGACCGGCGCCATCGGCCTGCTGGTCGCGACCGGCACGGCCATGGGCGTCCCGGCGATGATCGGCATGCTGATGCTGATCGGCATCGTGGTCACCAACGCGATCGTCCTGATCGACCTGATCAACCAGTACCGGGCCCAGGGCCTGGGCGTGGTCGAGGCGGTGATCGAGGGCGGCCGGCACCGGCTCCGTCCGATCCTCATGACGGCCCTGGCGACGATCTTCGCGCTGCTCCCGATGGCGCTCGGCGTCACCGGCGAGGGCGGCTTCATCGCCAAGCCGCTGGCCGTGGTCGTGATCGGCGGTCTGATCACCTCGACGCTGCTGACCCTCCTGCTCGTCCCGACGCTCTACGCGATGGTGGAGCTCCGCAAGGAGCGCCGCGCGAAGAAGAAGGCGGCGAAGAAGAAGGCGAAGAAGGGCGACGGCACGATCAACCCGGAGCAGCCGGACGTCACCCCGGCGGACGCCACGCTCCTGGACGCCCTGGACCTGTGATCCGTACGGCATGACGAAGGGGCGCCCCGCACTCGTGGGGCGCCCCTTCCGTGTGTCCGTACCGATGAATCGTTACGGCAGAGCCAGCATCCGCTCCAGGGCGAGCTTGGCGAAGGACTCGGTCTCCTTGTCGACCTGGATCTGGTTGACCAGGTTGCCCTCGGCCAGGGACTCCAGGGTCCACACCAGGTGCGGCAGGTCGATCCGGTTCATGGTCGAGCAGAAGCAGACCGTCTTGTCGAGGAAGACGATCTCCTTGTCCTCGGCGGCGAACCGGTTCGCCAGGCGGCGGACCAGGT
Organism: Streptomyces sp. NPDC051921; assembly: GCF_040680975.1. Lineage (NCBI taxonomy): Bacteria > Bacillati > Actinomycetota > Actinomycetes > Kitasatosporales > Streptomycetaceae > Streptomyces > Streptomyces sp. NPDC051921. The sequence continues at coordinate 139,112 of NZ_JBFAXU010000022.1, read as the reverse complement.
TCAGCTCGGTGCCGATGGCCCACTTCGAGCCGGCCGGGGCCGCCTCCAGGGCCTTGATGATGTACTCCGTGGAGCCCACGTAGTCCGCCGCGGCCACGACCTCGTGCTTGCACTCGGGGTGGACGAGCACGTTCACGCCCGGGATGCGCTCGCGCACGTCGTTGACCGAGTCCAGGCTGAAGCGGCCGTGCACCGAGCAGTGGCCCCGCCACAGGATCATCTTCGCGCCGCGCAGCTCCTCGGCGGTCAGGCCGCCGTTCGGCTTGTGCGGGTTGTAGACCACGCAGTCGTCCAGGGACATGCCCATGTCGCGGACGGCGGTGTTGCGGCCCAGGTGCTGGTCCGGCAGGAAGAGCACCTTCTCGCCCTGCTCGAAGGCCCAGTCCAGGGCCTTCTTCGCGTTCGACGAGGTGCAGATGGTGCCGCCGTGCTTGCCCGTGAAGGCCTTGATGTCGGCGGAGGAGTTCATGTACGAGACGGGCACGACCTGCTCGGCGACACCGGCCTCGGTCAGCACGTCCCAGCACTCGGCGACCTGCTCGGCGGTGGCCATGTCGGCCATCGAGCAGCCCGCGGCGAGGTCCGGCAGGACCACCTTCTGGTCGTCGGTGGTCAGGATGTCCGCCGACTCGGCCATGAAGTGCACGCCGCAGAAGACGATGTACTCGGCCTCCGGCTTGGCGGCCGCGTCGCGCGCGAGCTTGAAGGAGTCGCCGGTGACGTCGGCGAACTGGATGACCTCGTCACGCTGGTAGTGGTGCCCGAGGACGAAGACCTTGTCCCCGAGCTTCTCCTTGGCGGCGCGGGCGCGCTCGACCAGGTCGGGGTCGGACGGCGACGGCAGGTCGCCGGGGCACTCCACGCCGCGCTCGCTCTTGGGGTCGGCCTCCCGGCCGAGCAGGAGAAGGGCGAGCGGCGTCGGCTGGACGTCCAGGGGCTGGGCGGTGGTCACGTCACGCACCCTTTCTACAGTGAGCTCGACAAGCCTTTTCGTCTAAATGACGCTATCTATCATAACCGGTTCACGTCACTTTGACGATGTCCATAGTGTCGATGTGACGAATTCGCCTTCCGCGTCTGTGGACACGGTGTGCGAGCATGAAAGGGAAAGACACGCCTCGGCCCGGAATGAATCCGCGGCCCCGCCGGTTGCAACCGTCGGCAAGCAGTCTCCGTACCAACCCGGGAGAGAAGCAGATGTCCGTATCGGACGAGAAGACCACTGTCAGCGACGGCATCCTCCTGTCCGACGCCGCCGCGGCCAAGGTCAAGGCCCTGCTCGACCAGGAGGGCCGTGACGACCTGGCGCTGCGCGTCGCCGTTCAGCCCGGTGGCTGCTCCGGCCTGCGTTACCAGCTGTTCTTCGACGAGCGCTCGCTCGACGGCGACGTCGTCAAGGACTTCGACGGCGTGAAGGTCGTCACCGACCGCATGAGCGCTCCCTACCTGGGCGGCGCCTCGATCGACTTCGTCGACACCATCGAGAAGCAGGGCTTCACGATCGACAACCCGAACGCCACGGGCTCCTGCGCCTGCGGCGACAGCTTCAGCTAGGCCTGAGGCTCCCCGGAGCCCGACGCACGCGTGAGGGCGGCACCCGGATCCCCGGGCGCCGCCCTCACGCGCGTTCAGCGCCGAGGCGGGCTCACTGCCGCGGCACGGCCTGGTCGCTCGCCCCGTCCACCACCGGCCGGTCGCCCAGCGGTGCCTGCAGGGTCACCGTCCTCGTGACCTCGAGGGCGATCATGATGCAGGCCCGGCCCGGTTCCGTCGGCGTCTCCTTCACCCGCACCACGACCTGCCGCGCGGACTCCTCGGCCGTCACGGTGTACGTGCTGCACGCCCCGCCCCAGAACGTCACCGACAGCTTCCGGCCGCTCGCGTCCGTCGTGAACGAGGAGATCTGCCGCACGGGAGCCGTGCCCTGGTTCGGCGTCGGCGTGGGGGAGGGGGTCGGCTTCGCCGGCGGCACCAGGTACTTCGCGTCCACCGCCGTCCGCACCACCGTGTAGGGCCTGCTGCCGGGCGCCTCGCCGCGGGCCGTGAACAGCCACGCCGGCACGAGCGCCTGCTCGCCGTCCACGTACTGCGCGGCCAGACCGAAGACCGCGCCCGTGACCGCCACCTCGTGCGGCGGCGCGGGGTCCACCACGACCTGACAGGGTGCGTCCGGATTTCCGCCCGGCTTGCCGCCGGGGCGCTCCGCCGTGCCCGCCGGCGGGTCGGTGGCACAGCCGCCGATCCCGATCGGCCCGGCGCCCTTCGCGTCCTCGTTCAGCTCGGCCAGCGCCTTCTTCGCGCCGATCACCGGATACGTGTCGCCCTTCGCGGGCTCCTTCAGCCGGCCGCTGCCGGCCACCAGGGAGCCGTCGGGGCCCACGTGGATCCCGGTCGACCAGCCGTACGTGGGCAGGCCGCCCACCACCGGATCGGCGTTGACCACCCGCTCCGAGCCGTTCATGACCTGGCGCGCGTCGAGCTTCGCGTCGTCCTGGCCGATGGCCTTGAGGACCGGCGCCACGGCCGCCTTCGCCGCCGCCTCGCCGACCGGGGAGCCGCCGCGCGAGGGCTTCGCCTCACCGGGCGGCGGACAGGCCTTGCCCTTCAGGCAGGTGTCGCCCACCGGGCCGCCCTCGTACCGGCTGAAGGTCCAGCTGCCCGGCGCCTTCGCCGACACGTCCAGGCGCAGTCCCGAGCCGTCCTTCTCCGGGGCCAGCTGCCACACCTCGCCCACCAGCCGAGGGGTGCCCGTGAGGCCGAGGGCCGTTGCCAGCCGGGTCACCTCTGCCGCGGTGACCCGGCCCTCGGGCCGGTGGACCGCGGCCGAGGAGGGCCCAGGGGGGAGGGGGCCCTTGGCCTTGTAGACGGTCCCGGCGGGATCACCGCCCGGGTCGGGTTCGCCCGGTGCGATCCCCGTACCGCCACCCTGCTCGCCCAGGCGCAGCGGCGGGGGAGCGGCGGGCGCGTCCTGCACCGCGCTGTCGCCGCCACCGCCGTCACCCGAGGCCGTGGCGGCGTAGTACACGCCCCCACCGCCCACGAGGAGCACTCCCGCCGCCACCGAGGCGACCAGGAGCGGACCGCGCTTCCTGGGCCCGTTCTCCGTACTGCTGCTCACCGCGCGCTCCTCCAGACCGTGGCATCCCTGCGGAAGACACCCCTGGGACGGGAGCGGCGCGCGATCGGTTCCGTGTGCGGTGTCCTCAGACTCCGTACTCGGAGGTGGCCGCGATCAGCCGGGCCGAATCGGCCGGCACGTCCACGCCGTGGATCAGCGCGGGGGACACGGGGGCGGCCACCGGCTCGGACGGGATCACCCAGTGCGGGGCCATCCGCGCGCTGTCTCCGCACAGCTCGGCGAGGCTGAACTCGGACTCCTGGGGCTCACGAGGAGCGGGGTACTGGGTCATGGCGGCACCGTACGCACGCTCCGCCTTCGGAGAAAAGCCCTACTCTGGGGTAGTTTCCCCTGTTCGGCTTCCGCGCTCGCAGCCGGTAGCGTGAACTGTCAATGCCGTCATCCCCGCAGGAGCGCCCAGCCGTGCGTATCGCAGTCACCGGCTCCATCGCCACCGACCACCTCATGACCTTCCCGGGCCGGTTCGCCGACCAGCTCGTGGCGGACCAGCTCCACACGGTCTCCCTGTCGTTCCTCGTCGACAACCTCGACGTGCGCCGGGGTGGCGTCGCGGCGAACATCTCCTTCGGCATGGGACAGCTCGGCGGCAGGCCGATCCTGGTCGGCGCGGCCGGCTTCGACTTCGACGAGTACCGCGCCTGGCTCGACCGGCACGGCGTGGACACCGGTTCCGTCCGCATCTCCGAGGTCCTGCACACCGCCCGCTTCGTGTGCACCACGGACAAGGACCACAACCAGATCGGCTCCTTCTACACCGGCGCCATGAGCGAGGCCCGGCTCATCGAGCTGAAGGCCGTCGCCGACCGCGTGGGCGGCCTCGACCTGGTCCTCATCGGAGCCGACGACCCGGAGGCCATGCTGCGCCACACCGAGGAGTGCCGGACCCGCGAGATCCCCTTCGCGGCCGACTTCTCGCAGCAGATCGCGCGCATGGACGGAGAGGAGATCCGCACGCTGCTCGACGGTGCGACCTACCTCTTCTCGAACGAGTACGAGAAGGGCCTCATCGAGTCGAAGACCGGCTGGACCGAGCAGGAGATCCTCGGCCGCGTCGGCCACCGGGTCACCACCCTCGGCTCGCGCGGCGTGCGCATCGAGCGGGTCGGCGACGACCCGATCGAGGTCGGCTGCCCGGACGAGGAGGCCAAGGTCGACCCGACCGGCGTCGGCGACGCCTTCCGGGCCGGCTTCCTGACCGGTCTCGCCTGGGGCGTCGGCCTGGAGCGCGCCGCCCAGGTCGGCTGCATGCTCGCCACCCTGGTGATCGAGACCCTGGGCACCCAGGAGTACACCCTGCGCCGCGCCAACTTCATGGAGCGCTTCACCAAGGCGTACGGCGACGAGGCCGCCGCCGAGGTCCAGGCCCACCTCGCCTGACGCCCTCGCGGCCGCCTCGCGAGGCCCGGGCCCCGTGGCCCGGCCGTCGAGGACCTGTACGCCGGAGCCCCGGGCCGCGCGCCCGGGGCTCCGGCGCGTCCCGGCGGGCCGGACGCCGTCCCGCGGGCGTCCGGAACGCGCCGCTCGCCGCACCGCGTGCGTCGTCCGGACTACGCCGCCCGCCGCACCACGTACGCCGTCCCGCCCTTCGGGGACGGCTCCTCGCCCACGTACTCCTGGCCGCGCATCTCGCACCAGGCCGGGATGTCGAGCCGGGCCGCCTCGTCGTCCGAGAGGACGGTGACGGTGCCGCCCACCGGCACGTCGCCGATCACCTTGGCCAGCTCGATGACCGGGATCGGGCAGCGCTTGCCGAGGGCGTCGACCACGAGGGCGTCCGGCGCGCCGGACGCCGTGGCGGCCGGGTGCGGGGCGCCGAGCCGGTCGCGTACGGCACCGACGACGCCCGGCAGGACCGTGAGGAAGCGGTCCACGTCCTCCTCCGAGGTGCCCGCCGGGAGCGACACGCGGACGTTGCCCTCGCTCAGCACTCCCATCGCGCGCAGCACATGGCTGGGTGTCAGTGTCGAACTCGTGCACGACGAACCGGACGAAACGGAGAAACCCTCCCGGTCCAGCTCGGCCAGCAACGTCTCCCCGTCGACATAGAGACAGGAGAAGGTGACGAGATGGGGGAGCCGGCGCACCGGGTCGCCCACCACCTCCACGTCCGGCACCAGCTCCGGCACCCGCGCCCGGATCCGCTCCACCAGCCCCCGCAGGCGCGCCGCTTCGGCCGCCGCCTCCGCCCGTACGGCGCGCAGCGAGGCGGCCGCCGCCACGATCGCCGGCAGGTTCTCGAAGCCGGGGGCCCGACCCGACTCCCGCTCGTCCGACGGGCCTTGCGGGGCGAACCGGACACCCTTGCGCACGGCGAGCAGACCCACCCCCGCGGGGCCGCCCCACTTGTGCGCGCTCGCCGCGAGCAGCGACCAGCCCTTTGGCACCGGCCCCCAGCCGAGCGACTGCGCCGCGTCCACCAGGAGCGGCACCCCGGCCGCCCGGCAGGCCGCCGCGACCTCGGCCACCGGCTGCTCGGTGCCCACCTCGTGGTTGGCGGACTGCAGGCAGGCGAGCGCGGTACGGGAGTCGAGGGCCGCCGCGAAGGCCGCCGGGTCGACCGCCCCGGTCCGCCCCACCGGCACCTCGGTCACCGTCCCGCCGGCCGCGGCGAACGCCTCGCCGGCGTGCAGCACGGAGGAGTGCTCGACCGCGGACACCACGAGCCGGTCCCCGACACGCCGACGGCCCGCGAGCGCCCCGGCGATCCCGGCGTGAACAGCGCGCGTCCCCGAAGGGGTGAAGACGAGCTCGTCCGGGCGGCACCCCACGGCCTCCGCCGCGGCCTCCCGCGCCGCGTCCAGCATCAGCCGGGCCCGCCGCCCCTCCCGGTAGAGCCGGGCGGGATCCGCCCAGCCCTCGTCCAGGGAGGCGAGCAGCGCCTGGCGGGCGACGGGGTGCAGCGGAGCCGCGCTGGCGGCGTCGAAGTACGGCATCCGCCCACGGTAGAGCCTGCTGCGTAAGGGCCCGTCAGAAGGCCCGCCCGCACGGCCGATCGGCCCCCCGGAAGCCGCCCGCGGAACGAAGGAGTCCACCCCTTCGGGGACTCGGACGGCGCGTTGGGCACCCTCCCCGCGCGACCCCAAATAGCGTCCAGTAGGGTTTGGTCCGCATAAACATCCAAACCCCTGCCCGCGGCCGGGGCGGCGACCGACCAGCGAGACGGACGGCCGTGGCCGACCAACGCGGGCCGAGACTCTCGGGAAGGCGCTACGTGAGTCCCAACGGCTCCGACCGCTCGTCGCGGCGCCCGATGCGGCGGAAGCTGCCGCAGGTGCTGACTGCGGGCCTGATCCTGGCGACAGCCACCGGCTGCTCGTACAACTGGGAAGACTTCCCCCGCCTTGGTATGCCCACCCCGGTGACGGAAGAGGCTCCCACGATCCTCTCCCTCTGGCAGGGCTCGTGGGCGGCTGCGCTCGCCACCGGCGTCCTGGTGTGGGGCCTGATCCTGTGGGCCACCATCTTCCACCGGCGCAGCCGCACCAAGGTCGAGGTACCTCCGCAGACCCGTTACAACATGCCCATCGAGGCGCTGTACACGGTCACCCCGCTCATCATCGTCTCGGTGCTCTTCTACTTCACCGCGCGCGACGAGTCGAAGCTCCTCTCTCTTGCTCCCAAGCCCGCCCACACCATCAACGTGGTCGGCTACCAGTGGAGCTGGGGCTTCAACTACATCGAGAACGTGCCCGGTGTGCCCGGCGACGCCCAGAAGGCTCCGAACCTCGCGGCCATTCCGGACAAGTACAAGGACGACTTCCCGGCGAACGCCGGTGGCGTCTACGACGCCGGCATCCCGGGCGACCGGAACCCGCAGACCGGCAACCCGGGTCCGACCCTGTGGCTGCCCAAGGGCGAGAAGGTCCGTTTCGTCCTGACCTCGCGTGACGTCATCCACTCCTTCTGGGTGGTCCCCTTCCTCATGAAGCAGGACGTCATTCCGGGTCACACCAACGCCTTCGAGGTCACCCCGACCCAGGAAGGCACCTTCCTCGGCAAGTGCGCCGAGCTCTGCGGTGTCGACCACTCCCGGATGCTCTTCAACGTCAAGGTGGTCTCCCCGGAGCGCTACCAGCAGCACCTGAAGGAGCTGGCGGAGAAGGGGCAGACCGGCTACATCCCGGCTGGCATCGAGCAGTCGGACCCGGCCAGGAATGCGGAGACGAACAAGCTGTGAGCATTCTCAACGAACCCCACGGGGCGGCCGCGGCTGAGGACTCGTACGAGAACGAGCTCCCGGTACGCCGCAAGCAGCCCGGCAACGTCGTGGTGAAGTGGCTGACGACCACCGACCACAAGACCATCGGCACGATGTACCTGGTCACGTCGTTCGCCTTCTTCTGCATCGGCGGTCTCATGGCGCTCTTCATGCGCGCCGAGCTGGCCCGTCCGGGTACGCAGATCATGTCGAACGAGCAGTTCAACCAGGCGTTCACGATGCACGGCACGATCATGCTGCTGATGTTCGCGACGCCGCTGTTCGCCGGTTTCGCGAACTGGATCATGCCGCTGCAGATCGGCGCGCCCGACGTGGCGTTCCCGCGGCTGAACATGTTCGCCTACTGGCTGTACCTCTTCGGCTCGATCATCGCCGTGGCCGGCTTCCTCACCCCGCAGGGTGCCGCCGACTTCGGCTGGTTCGCCTACTCCCCGCTGTCGGACGCCGTCCGCTCGCCGGGTGTCGGCGCGGACATGTGGATCATGGGTCTGGCCTTCTCCGGCTTCGGCACGATCCTCGGTTCGGTCAACTTCATCACCACGATCATCTGCATGCGCGCTCCGGGCATGACGATGTTCCGCATGCCGATCTTCACCTGGAACGTGCTGCTGACCGGTGTCCTGGTCCTGCTGGCCTTCCCGGTCCTGGCGGCCGCGCTGTTCGCCCTGGAGGCGGACCGCAAGTTCGGTGCCCACGTCTTCGACGCGGCCAACGGCGGCGCCCTGCTGTGGCAACACCTCTTCTGGTTCTTCGGACACCCCGAGGTGTACATCATCGCCCTGCCGTTCTTCGGCATCATCTCCGAGGTCATCCCGGTCTTCAGCCGTAAGCCGATGTTCGGCTACATCGGTCTGGTCGCCGCGACGATCGCGATCGCCGGTCTGTCCGTGACCGTGTGGGCGCACCACATGTACGTCACCGGTGGCGTGCTCCTCCCGTTCTTCTCCTTCATGACGTTCCTCATCGCCGTTCCGACCGGCGTGAAGTTCTTCAACTGGATCGGAACGATGTGGAAGGGCTCGCTGTCCTTCGAGACCCCGATGCTGTGGGCCGTCGGCTTCCTGATCACCTTCACCTTCGGTGGTCTGACCGGCGTCATCCTGGCCTCGCCCCCGATGGACTTCCACATCTCCGACTCGTACTTCGTGGTGGCGCACTTCCACTACGTCGTCTTCGGCACCGTCGTGTTCGCGATGTTCTCCGGCTTCCACTTCTGGTGGCCGAAGTTCACCGGCAAGATGCTGGACGAGCGCCTCGGCAAGATCACCTTCTGGACGCTGTTCATCGGCTTCCACGGCACGTTCCTGGTGCAGCACTGGCTGGGTGCCGAGGGCATGCCGCGCCGTTACGCGGACTACCTGGACGCCGACGGCTTCACCACGCTGAACACGATCTCGACGATCTCGTCGTTCCTGCTCGGCATGTCGATCCTGCCGTTCTTCTACAACGTCTGGAAGACCGCCAAGTACGGCAAGAAGATCGAGGTCGACGACCCGTGGGGCTACGGCCGTTCGCTCGAGTGGGCGACGTCCTGCCCGCCGCCGCGGCACAACTTCCTCACCCTGCCGCGGATCCGTTCCGAATCCCCGGCGTTCGACCTGCACTACCCGGAGATCGCGGCTCTCGACCAGCTCGAGAACAAGCCTCACGAGGTGGCGGCCCTCAGCGGCGGCAAGGAGGCCGGCAAGTGAAGATCCAGGGCAAGATGTTCATCTGGCTGAGCGTCTTCGTCCTCGCCATGGCAGTGCTCTATGGCGTGTGGTCGAAGGAGCCGGTCGGTACGACGGCGCTGTTCCTGGCGTTCGCCCTCTGCATCATGATCGGCTACTACCTGGCCTTCACGGCCAAGCGGGTCGACGCCATGGCGCAGGACGACAAGGAGGCCGACGTCGCGGACGAGGCCGGCGAGGTGGGCTTCTTCGCCCCCCACAGCTGGCAGCCGCTCTCGCTGGCCGTCGGCGGTGCGCTCGCCTTCCTCGGTATCGCGATGGGGTGGTGGATCATGTACTTCTCCGCCCCGCTGATCCTGGTCGGCATCTTCGGCTGGGTGTTCGAGTTCTACCGCGGTGAGAACCAGAACCAGTAGCAGCACCCCGCAACACCCCGAGGGGCCCGGTCACTTCGCAGCCGAGGTGACCGGGCCCCTCGTTTGCATGCGCTCGGCGCGCCGGGTGCGAGGAATGTTCTTAGCGTGAGGTCATGAACGACACGCCGCGCATTCGGACTGTTCCGATCTGCACTCTTCTGGCCCTCACCGTCGCCGCGGGCGCCACCGCGTGTGCGGGTTCCGGGGACCATCCGCTGTCGGCGAGGCCCTACGACGCCGCGGACGAGATCTCCTTCAACGCGCCCGCCGAGGGGAAGAAGGCCGACCCCGAGAAGCCCCTGGAGATCAGCGTCAAGGGCGATGACGGGCGCATAGCCGACGTCACCGCCACCGACGAGTCGGGCCACCACCTGGCCGGCGAACTGACCGCCGACGGGCACAAGTGGCGCTCCACGGCGGCCCTGGCGGCCGGCGCGCGCTACACCGTCCGGGTGGCCACCGAGGACGAGGACGGGGCTCCAGGCGCCCGTACGTTCACGTTCGAGACGGCACCGGCGAAACGGGCGCTCACCGCCACCTTCGGCCCGCAGGCGGGCACGTACGGCGTCGGCCAGCCGATCACCGCCGAGCTGAGCCTCCCGGTGAAGGACCGGGCGGCCCGCGCGGTCGTCGAACGGGCCCTCAAGGTCCGCTCGGCACCCGCCGTCGAGGGCTCCTGGTACTGGGTGGACGACAAGAAGCTGCACTTCCGTCCGAGGGAGTACTGGCCCAGCGGCGCGTCCATCAGCGTCACCGGCAACCTGGACGGCCTCAAGGTCGGCGACAAGCTCTACGGCGGTGCCTCCAAGCCGCTCAAGCTCACCATCGGCGACCGCATCGAGGCCGTCGCGGACGCCGGCTCGCACTACATGACGGTGCGCAAGAACGGAGAAGTGATCAACACCATTCCGGTGACCACCGGGAAACCGGGCTTCTCCACCCGGAACGGGATCAAAGTCATACTCGGCAAGGAGTACTACGTACGGATGCGGGGCACCAGCATCGGCATAGCCGAGGGCAGCTCGGAGTCCTACGATCTGCCCGTCTACTACGCCACACGGGTCACCTGGAGCGGTGAATACGTGCACGCCGCCCCGTGGTCCGTCGGCTCCCAGGGCGTCGCCAACGTCAGCCACGGCTGTGTCGGCATGTCGACCGAGAACGCGGCCTGGTTCTACGAGACCGTCCGCCCCGGAGACATCGTCAGCGTCGTCAACAGCTTCGGCGACACGATGGACACCTTCGGCAACGGCTTCGGCGACTGGAACCTGGACTGGGGCAAGTGGCGCCAGGGCAGCGCCCTGGTGGCGGACGGCGGGAACGCGACCGTCACCGAGGACGCCAAGGCCCGTCTGCGGCCCTCCATCTAGGCCGGGATGCGCCTAGGAGGCGATCGACAGGCGCGAACGCAGCAGGGACGCCAAGGACGCCGCGAACTCGACCGGTTCCACCGGAAGGGTGACCGCGGCGTCCGCACGGCTCCACGTGGCCAGCCAGGCGTCCTGCGGGCGGCCGATCAGCAGCAGGACCGGCGGGCACCGGAAGACCTCGTCCTTGATCTGGCGGCACACGCCCATGCCGCCCGCCGGCACCGCCTCGCCGTCGAGCACGCACACGTCGATGCCGCCCTCGTCCAGCGCCGCCAGGACCGCGGGCAGCGTCGCGCACTCGACGAACTCGACCGGGGGAACATCGGCGGCGGGCCTGCGCCCGGCCGCGAGGCGGACCTGCGCGCGAGTGTTCGCGTCGTCGCTGTAGACCAGGACCGTGGCGCTCGACTGCATCGTTCCTCCGTGAAGGTGGTCGGTCGTTGCGCGGATGCTACTCCGGTCCACACCCCGTCAACACCCGTTCAACACCTGTTCGAAGGGTGCCGGAACCCCCCTCCGATGGGCCGTTCGGGCAGGACACGCGCCCCGGACACTCCGAACGGCACCCCCCGGAGTGAGGGCGGGATAAGCGACCGACATAATGTCGGTCGTGGCGACAGTAACGACAGTAGAAACCGGGCACGCGCACCCGTCGGTCAATCGACCGAACCTCACCAGCGTCGGAACCATCATCTGGTTGAGCTCCGAGCTGATGTTCTTCGCGGCCCTCTTCGCGATGTACTTCACCCTGCGATCCGTGATGGGCGCGGAGTTCTGGACGGAAAAGGCCGACGCCTTGAACCTTCCGTTCTCCGCGACGAACACCACGATCCTGGTGCTCTCCTCCCTCACCTGCCAGCTCGGCGTCTTCGCCGCCGAGCGGGGCGACGTGAAGAAGCTCCGGACGTGGTTCATCATCACCTTCGTGATGGGCGCGATCTTCATCGGCGGCCAGGTCTTCGAGTACACCGAGCTGGTCAAGAAGGACGGCCTCTCGCTGTCCTCGGACCCGTACGGCACGGTGTTCTACCTGACCACCGGCTTCCACGGCCTGCACGTGACGGGCGGTCTCATCGCCTTCCTGCTGGTCCTCGGCCGGACGTACGCCGCCAAGAGGTTCACCCACGAGCAGGCAACCGCCGCCATCGTCGTGTCCTACTACTGGCACTTCGTCGATGTCGTCTGGATCGGCCTCTTCGCCACGATCTACTTGATCAAGTAATCGGGCTCCGCCTCCGGGCGGAGACACATCCAGCAAGCATCGACGCAGAAGATCCTGACACCGGGGTAATCCGTGAAAAAGCTCTCCGCACGACGACGCCATCCGCTGGCGGCGGTCGTCGTCCTACTCCTCGCGCTGGCGGCAACTGGGGGGCTGTACGCCGCGTTCGCGCCCGCGGGCACGGCGCAGGCCGATGAAACCGCCCAGTCCCTCGCCATCGAGGAGGGCCAGAAGCTCTACGCCGTCGGCTGCGCCAGCTGCCACGGAACCGGCGGTCAGGGCACCTCTGACGGCCCGTCCCTGGTCGGCGTGGGCTCGGCGGCCGTGGACTTCCAGGTCGGCACCGGCCGTATGCCGGCGCAGCAGCCCGGCGCCCAGGTCCCGAAGAAGAAGGTCATCTACTCGCAGGCCGAGATCGATCAGCTCGCGGCGTACGTGGCCTCCCTCGGCGCCGGACCGATCACGCCGAAGGCCGGCCAGTACAGCCCTGAGGGCGCCGACATCGCCAAGGGTGGCGAGCTGTTCCGCTCCAACTGCGCCCAGTGCCACAACTTCACCGGTGAGGGCGGCGCGCTGACCTACGGCAAGTACGCCCCGAACCTCGAGGGCGTGGACCCGAAGCACCTCTACGAGGCCATGCAGACGGGCCCGCAGAACATGCCGTCCTTCCCCGACACCACGCTGCCGGAGAAGCAGAAGAAGGACATCATCGCCTACGTCCAGGCCGTGAACAGCGACAAGGCCGACAACCCGGGTGGTCTCAAGCTCGGTGGCCTCGGCCCCGTCAGCGAGGGTCTGTTCGCGTGGGTCTTCGGTCTGGGTGCGCTGATCGCAGTTGCCGTCTGGGTCGCGGCCCACACCGCTAAGGCCAAGAAGTCATGAGTACCCAAGAGAATCCAGAAGAGAACCTGCCGACCGAGCAGGCCACCGCGCACGGCGCGGTGAAGGTCGCCGACGACCCGTTCGCCGACCCGGGCCTCCCGCCCCACAAGCCGCGCATCCAGGACATCGACGAGCGCGCAGCTCGCCGGTCCGAGCGCGCGGTCGCGTTCATGTTCACGCTGTCGATGCTGGCCACGATCGGCTTCATCGCCTCGTACGTGATCTTCCCGGTCGACAAGATCGTGTACATCTGGCCCTTCGGCCGGGTGTCCGCGCTCAACTTCGCCCTGGGCTGGACCCTCGGCGCGGCCCTGTTCTTCATCGGCGCGGGCGCGGTCCACTGGGCCCGCACCCTGATGTCCGATGTCGAGGTCGCCGACGAGCGTCACCCGATGGAGGCGACGCCCGAGGTCAAGGCCAAGGTCATGGCGGACTTCGCGGCCGGTGCCGCCGAGTCCGGCATGGGCCGCCGCAAGCTGATCCGCAACACGATGTTCGGCGCGCTGGCCCTGGTGCCGCTCTCCGGCGTGGTGCTGCTGCGTGACATGGGTCCGCTGCCCGAGAAGAAGCTGCGCTCCACCCTGTGGGCCAAGGGCAAGCTGCTCATCAACATGAACACCAACGAGCCGCTGCGTCCCGAGGACGTCGCGGTCGGCTCGCTGACCTTCGCGAAGCCCGAGGGCCTCGAGGAGCACGACCACGACTTCCAGGTCGAGATCGCCAAGGCCGCCCTGATGATCGTCCGGATCCAGCCGGAGGACATCAAGGACAAGCGCGAGCTCGAGTGGTCGCACGACGGCATCGTCGCCTTCTCGAAGATCTGCACCCACGTCGGTTGCCCGATCTCCCTGTACGAGCAGCAGACGCACCACGTGCTCTGCCCGTGCCACCAGTCCACCTTCGACCTGTCGGACGGCGCCCGCGTCATCTTCGGCCCGGCCGGCCACGCCCTCCCGCAGCTGCGGATCGGCGTGAACGACAAGGGCTTCCTCGAGGCGCACGGCGACTTCGACGAGCCCGTCGGTCCTGCCTTCTGGGAGCGCGGATGAGCACTGTGACCAATACGCAGAAGAAGGCGCCCGCCGGTGAGCGGATCGCCGACTGGGCCGACGGCCGCCTGGGGATCTACACGCTGGCCAAGGCCAACATGCGGAAGATCTTCCCGGACCACTGGTCCTTCATGCTGGGCGAGGTCTGCCTCTACAGCTTCCTCATCATCATCCTGACGGGCGTCTACCTGACGCTGTTCTTCCACCCGTCGATGAACGAGGTGGAGTACGTCGGACCGTACGTCCCGCTCCAGGGACAGCTGATGTCCGAGGCGTTCAACTCGACCATGCACATCTCCTTCGAGGTGCGCGGTGGCCTGCTCATCCGGCAGATCCACCACTGGGCGGCGCTGATCTTCCTCGCCGGCATGTTCGTGCACATGATGCGCGTGTTCTTCACCGGCGCGTTCCGCAAGCCGCGTGAGATCAACTGGCTGTTCGGCTTCCTGCTGTTCTTCCTGGGCATGTTCACCGGCTTCACCGGTTACTCGCTCCCGGACGACCTGCTCTCCGGCACCGGTGTGCGCTTCATGCAGGGCGCGATCCTGTCCGTCCCGATCGTCGGCACCTACCTGTCGATGTTCCTCTTCGGCGGCGAGTTCCCCGGCGGCGACTTCGTCGCGCGCTTCTACTCGGCGCACGTGCTGCTGCTCCCGGGCATCATGCTCGGCCTGGTGGTCGCGCACCTCATCCTGGTGTTCGTCCACAAGCACACGCACTTCGAGGGCCCGGGCCGCACGAACAAGAACGTCGTCGGCATGCCGCTGCTGCCCGTGTACATGGCGAAGGCCGGAGGGTTCTTCTTCCTGGTCTTCGGCGTCATCGCGGTCATCGCGGCGATCGCCTCGATCAACCCGATCTGGGCCATCGGCCCGTACCGCCCGGACCAGGTGTCCACCGGCGCCCAGCCCGACTGGTACATGGGCTTCGCCGAGGGCCTGATCCGTGTCATGCCGGGCTGGGAGATCAACCTCTGGGGCCACACCCTGGTCCTGGGCGTCTTCATCCCGCTGGTGATCTTCCCGGTGGTCCTGGCGGCCATCGCGGTCTACCCGTTCATCGAGTCCTGGATCACGGGTGACAAGCGCGAGCACCACATCGCGCAGCGCCCGCGCAACGCTCCGACGCGCACCGCCTTCGGTGTCGCCTGGATCACCGCGTACATGGTCATGCTCATCGGTGGTGGAAACGACCTCTGGGCGACCCACTTCCACCTGTCGATCAACTCGATCACCTGGTTCGTCCGGATCTTCTTCTTCGCCGGCCCGGTCATCGCGTTCGTCGTCACCAAGCGGATCTGCCTCGGCCTGCAGCGCCGCGACAAGGACAAGGTGCTGCACGGCCGCGAGTCCGGCATCATCAAGCGCCTGCCGCACGGTGAGTTCGTCGAGGTCCACCAGCCGCTCAGCCAGGGCGAGCTGCACCGCCTCACGGCGCACGAGCAGTACGCGCCGGCCGAGCTGCCGCCGGCCGTCGACGAGAACGGCGTGGAGCGCAAGATCGGCCGGATGCAGAAGCTCCGGGTCAAGCTCAACAGGGGCTACTACGGCGAAGACAACCAGATCGCCAAGCCCACCGTCGAGGAGTACAAGGAGATCCAGAGCGGCCACGGCCACCACTGATCACCTCGACCTCCTGACGTAGGTCGCCACGGCGAGAGCCCCGTCCATTCGATGGACGGGGCTCTTTGCCGTCCCCGGAGATCGATAGGGTGGGAGACAACCCTTGTAGGTCCGTACGGAGACATCAGGAGCGACCATGAGCGCAGTGAACCCCGCTGGAGGCGACACCGCGGCGGGCCGCTCCTGGCCCGCCCTGCTGAACGGGCTGCTCGAAGGCCGGGACCTGTCCGCCGACGACACCGCCTGGGCGATGGACCTGATCATGCGCGGTGAGGCGACCGACGCGCAGATCGCCGGGTTCATGGTGGCCCTGCGGGCCAAGGGCGAGACGGTGGAGGAGATCACCGGTCTCGTCCGGACCATGTACGAGCACGCCAACGTGATCGAGGTGCCCGGGCCCGCCGTCGACATCGTCGGCACCGGCGGGGACGGCGCCAAGACGGTGAACATCTCCACGATGGCGTCCATCGTGGTGGCCGGCACCGGAGTGAAGGTCGTCAAGCACGGCAACCGGGCCGCCTCCTCCGCCTCCGGCTCCTCCGACGTCCTGGAGAAGCTCGGCATCAATCTGCACCTGACCCCGCAGCGGGTCGCCGAGGTCGCCGAAGAGGCCGGCATCACCATCTGCTTCGCGGTGAAGTTCCACCCCTCGCTGCGGCACGTCGCCGCCGCCCGGGGCCAGCTCGGCATCCGCACGACCTTCAACGTGCTCGGTCCGCTGACCAACCCCGCCAAGGTGCGGGCCCAGGCCGTCGGCGTCGCGGACCCGCGCATGGCGCCCATCGTGGCCGGGGTGCTCGCCGAGCGCGGCAACTCCGCCCTGGTGTTCCGCGGTGACGACGGCCTGGACGAGCTGACGACCACCTCCACCTCCCGCGTCTGGGTGGTCCGCGGCGGCACGGTGACCGAGGAGCGCTTCGACCCGCGCGACGCCGGCCTCGAACTCGTGACCCTGGAGGACCTGCGCGGCGCCGACGCCTCGTACAACGCCGACGTGGCCCGTCGCCTGCTCGCCGGCGAGACCGGACCCGTACGGGACGCGGTGCTGCTCAACGCGGCGGCGGCGCTGACCGCCCTGGAGCCGGGGGAGGGCACCCTGGTGGAGCAGCTGCGCACGGGCATGGCGAAGGCCGCGGAGTCGATCGACTCGGGCGCCGCCCGGCGGGCCCTGGAGCGGTGGGTGGCGGCCAGCAACGCCTGACGCCCATGAGAACGGAGCATGGCGACCCCGTCCCGGATGCCGGGACGGGGTTGCGTCGTCGTGATCGACTGGCATAGGTTCTGTGACAGGTCATGAGTGACAGCGACAAAGCCCCGGCTGGCTGTCCGGCAACCCTCCGTCCGTGGCGGGGTGCCCCGGGTGAAGACCAGGCCGTACGAGCAGAAGCCTGCGGCAAGCGCGGACCCCTGCGCACAACCCTGGGGTCCTTGGTCCTCTAGGGAGCAGTGTCTCGTGAGCAAGCGAATGCGCTAGGGCCCTCCGGCCCCCTTCTCCACCACCACCCGTACGCGGCACCCCTTTGCGCGCTGCCGTCGCGCGGGCCTCTTCACGCCATTTCGCGCCCTTTTTATGCCGGGAGATACCGTCATGTCCGCACGCCCGAACGCCGCCGTCGCCGCCGTCCCCGTCGCCACCGACACCGTCTCCACCACCGTCCCTTCCGCCGCCCCCGCTCCCGCCTCGGCGTCCGGCGACTCCGACCCCTGCTGCGACGCCCCGCTGCCGGTCCTCGGCCGGGACGTCACGGTCCCGCTGGTCACCGGCGGCGAGGTCGGCTACGCGGCGCTCGACTACGCGGCCAGCGCCCCGGCCCTGCAGCGCGTGTGGGACGACGTCGCCGCGTACGCGCCGTACTACGGCAGCGTCCACCGCGGCGCCGGGTACCTCTCCCAACTCTCCACCGACCTCTTCGAGAACAGCCGGACCGCCGTCGCCGAGTTCCTCGACTGCCGCCCCGGCGACCAGGTCGTCTTCACCCGCTCCACCACCGACTCGCTCAACCTGCTCGCCCAGGTGATCCCCGCCGACTGCCAGGTCTTCGTCTTCGAGACCGAGCACCACGCCTCGCTGCTGCCCTGGGGGTCCCCCCACGCCCCCGGGCGTAGGGGGAGCGACGCCCGCGTCACCCACCTCAACGCGCCGCGCACCCCGCAGCAGGCCGTCGAGACCCTCGAGCGCGCGCTCGCCGACCGCGACCCCTCCGGCCCCGCCCTGGTCTGTGTGACGGGCGCCTCCAACGTCACCGGCGAGCTCTGGCCGGTGCGCGAACTCGCCGCCGCCGCGCACGCGCACGGCGCGCGGATCGTCCTGGACGCCGCCCAGCTGGCGCCCCACCACCCCGTCTCCGTACGGGAGTCGGACGTCGACTGGGTCGCCTTCTCGGGGCACAAGCTGTACGCCCCGTTCGGCTCCGGCGTCCTCGCGGGGCGGGCCGACTGGCTCCAGGACGCCGAGCCCTACCTCGCGGGCGGTGGAGCCTCCCGCAAGGTGGCCCGCCGGGCCGACGGTGGTGTGGACGTGGAGTGGCACACCACCGCGGCCCGGCACGAGGCGGGCTCGCCCAACGTGATCGGCGTCTACGCCATCGCCTCCGCCTGCAAGGCGCTCACCGAGGCCGGCTTCGACCGGCTCGTCGCCCGCGAGCGGCACCTGATCGCGAAGGTCCGCGAAGGCCTCGCCGAGGTGCCCGCGGTGCGGGTGCTCTCCCTCTTCGGCGACGACGCC
This sequence comes from Streptomyces sp. NPDC051921, assembly GCF_040680975.1. Taxonomy (NCBI): domain Bacteria; kingdom Bacillati; phylum Actinomycetota; class Actinomycetes; order Kitasatosporales; family Streptomycetaceae; genus Streptomyces; species Streptomyces sp. NPDC051921. Next base: position 120,798 of record NZ_JBFAXU010000022.1, on the reverse strand, counting down.
GACAGGGTCGGCGTCATCTCCTTCGTCGTGGACGGCTGGAACAGTTCCCACTTCGCCGCCGCGCTCTCCGCCGAATACGGCATCGGCGTCCGGGACGGCCTGTTCTGCGCCCACCCGCTGGTGCGCACCCTGCTCGGCAGCGACCCGCAGGACCCGGGCGAGTGCGGCGCCCCCGAGGCCGCCCCGGGGGAGCGGTCGCTGAACGCCATCCGGGTGAGCTTCGGCGCCGGTACGCCGGACGAGCACGTGGAGCGGTTCGTCGGCGCGGTCAAGGAGCTGGTACGCGACGGCGCCCGGTGGAACTACCGCACCGAGGACGGCCGCTGCGTCCCGGACCGCGGCTGAACTGTCCCTCGTACGGGTGAAGCCGGCCTCCCGTGGGGAGGCCGGCTTCGTCGACGGTGCGCGGGCCCTACGACTCCAGGCCGATGGCGAACGCCGCGTCCAGATCGTGCTGGGAGTAGGCGCGGAAGGCGACGTGGGTGTCGGTGCCCTCGACGCCCGGGATCTTGGAGATCTGGCCGGGGATGATGTCGGCCAGGTCGTCGTGGCGGCCCACCCGGACCATCGCGATCAGGTCGTAGGTGCCGGTGACCGAGAAGACCTCGCTGACGGAGTCGATCGCGGCGATCGCCTCGGCGATCTCGGGGATCCGGTCCACGCTGGTCTTGATGAGCACGATCGCGGTGATCACGGCTGGCTTTCTCCCTCGGTGGCCGCGGCTGGTGGTTTCACTCTATCCGCCCTCCCGTCACCCGCCACCGCCCCTCCGAGGAAGCGCTGCGCGAGCCCCTTCTCCCTCCCGTCACCCGCCACCGCCCCTCCGAGGAAGCGCTGCGCGAGCCCCTTCTCCCTCCCGTCACCCGCCACCGCCCTCCTGGGAAAGCGCTTCGCGAGCCCCTCTCCCTCTGTAGCGCGCCCACGCGTAGAGGAACCCGATCCCGAACCCCACCACGTGCGCCAGGTACGCGACCCCCGGCCCCGATCCCGCCGAGCGTGCCGCCAGCCACTGCAGCGCGAACCAGAAGATCAGCACGATCCAGGCCGGGAAGCGCAGCGGCAGGAAGAAGAGGAAGGGGAACAGGCTGGTGACCCGGGAGCGCGGGAAGAGGTAGAGGAAGGCGCCGAGCACCCCGGAGATGGCCCCGGACGCCCCGACCAGGGTCTGCCCGCTGTCGGCGTGCGCCGCCGCGTACCCCACCAGCGCCAGGTAGCCGCAGCCCAGGGAGAACAGGCCGAACTCGGCCGCCCCCATCCGTTCCTCCGCCATGGCCCCGAAGACGTACAGGAACAGCATGTTCCCGAGCAGGTGCAGCCAGCTGCCGTGCACGAAGAGGGCGGTCAGCGGGGTGAGCAGGGCCCGCGGATCCCCTCGCAGGAGATCCGCCGGGATCACGCCCCAGCGCTGGAAGTAGCTGCTCTGCGCCGCGAGCAGGGTGTCGCCCGTGCCGTACGCGGGATTGAGCCCCGACACCGGGCCGACGGCGAACAGCAGCACGCAGGCGGCGATGAGTCCGTACGTCACGGTCGGCCCGTTCCGGGCGCCCCGCCAGGCGCCGAGGGCCGCGTCCCGCCAGTCGATCATGGACAGATCATGGCGTACCGGTGCCCACCTGGACAGAGTGCCTCGCCGTGACACGGGAGACCCGGGAGGCCGTAGGGTTACGGGCAGTACTCCCGCAGTTCGACGGCGCACCGCGGGCCCGTAAGCCTCGTACGGAAAGAGGACGGCACGATGACGACGGTTCCCCTGCCGACCGCCGAAACCCGCTGGCGCTGCACTCTCTGCGGCAACCTGACCCGCTTCGACGTGACCCGCTCGTCCAAGGTCGTGGAGTACGTCCATCTGGACCTCGCCGGAGAGCCCAAGGTAGAGGAGCGCGAGGTGGTCAGTGAGACCATCGAGTCGGTCCGATGCCGCTGGTGCAACGCGGTGGACCAGATCGAGTTGGTGGACAGGCCCGGCGCCGCTTCCTGAGAAGCGGCCCCACGAGGGCGACGACAGGGAGAGGGGTGACGGATCGTGGAGCAGCCCGCGCACGGTGATGAGCCGGCGGGCCCGGCAGACGACGCTGCCGAGGCGCTCGACCGACCCCTGCCCGAGGCCGTCCGGCGGAAGGTCGTCGCACTGGTCGCCGACGCCTTCGGCGGCCTCACCGTCTCCGACCTGCCGGCCCCGCTGCGGCAGTACGCCCGCTTCACCGCCTCCCGGCGGGCCAAGTTCGCCGGGAACGCGATGGCGGCCGCCCTGGAGGGCGATCCGCTGTTCCGGCAGCGGATCGGCGAACGCTTCAAGGCGTCCCAGCCCGAGCTCGCCGGCGCCGTCGAGTCCGGTGCCCCGCCCGCCGCCGCCGACCCCGTCGACGTCGCCGCGGCCGCCTATGTGCTGCGCCCGGCCGGTTGGGGCAAGCTCGTGGCCGCCGCCGGCGAGGAGGCGGAGCGCGCCGACGCCGAGCGCGCCGACGAGGCGAGTCGCCGCGAGCTGGAGCGGCTGCGCGAGGAGGTCGCGGGCGCGAAGGAGCGGGGCAAGGCCGAGACCGAGCAGTTGCGGCACGACCTGGAGGTCGCCCGCAAGGAAGCGGAATCGCTTCACCGGAAGCTGCGCAGCGCCCAGAGCGACGTGAAGCGCGGCGAGGCGGCGCTCCGGCGCGTCCAGGCGGAGATCGACGCCGTGAAGGCCGACGCCGCCGCCCAGGTGTCGGCCGCCGAGAGCGAGACCCGGCGGCTCAAGTCCCGGCTCGGCGAGGTGGAGGCCGCCCTGGAGGCCAGTCGGCGGGCCGCCCGCGAGGGCCGCTCGGTGGAGGACATGCGGCTGCGGCTGCTCCTGGACACGGTGCTCGACGCCGCGCAGGGGCTGCGCCGCGAACTCGCCCTGCCCCCGGTGTCGATGCACCCGGCGGACACCGTGGACGCCGTGGAGCCCGGCCGGATGTCGCCGAAGGACATCGCGGCCCGTGCCCTGTCCGAGACCGACCCGGCGCTCCTGGACCAGCTGCTCGAACTGCCCCAGGCGCACCTGGTGGTGGACGGCTACAACGTCACCAAGACCGGCTATCCGACGATGCCGCTGGAGAAGCAGCGGCTGCGGCTGCTCGGCGGTCTGTCCGCCCTCGCGGCGCGCTCCGGCGCGGAGATCACCTGTGTCTTCGACGGGGCCGAACTGGCGGCGCCGGTGCTGCTCGCTCCGCCGCGCGGGGTGCGGGTGCTGTTCTCCAAGCCCGGCGTCACGGCCGACGAGTTGATCCGTCAGCTGGTGCGGGCGGAGCCGCCGGGGCGTCCGGTGGTGGTGGTCTCCACCGACCGCGAGGTGGCCGACGGGGTCGCCAAGTCCGGTGCGCGGCCGGTCGCGTCCGCCTTGTTGCTCAAGCGCCTTTCGCGCCTCTCGTGATGTCTCGTCACCTTGGTCTGCTTTTTCCGGCATGCCCGTTTTCTGATCCACGCAGGGTCAAGTGGCCATTGCTGCCTGTGGGATGCGCGTAAATAATGTGTTGAGCGGGCGAGATTTTGCCTGCTGGGATTTGAACTGATCACAAGATGGTCACTAGGGTCGGGCCTCGAACCTTCGCGCGGTTGATCATCCATCGGGGATGACAGCGTGGGTCCCGCCTGCCGCAGCCCGGCCGGGCGGCTCGAGGAAGAAGGAGACCGCCCGAGTGGCGTCCCACCGTCGTCCCAAGCAGCCGAGCCGCACCCGTGTGACCGTGCTCACCGCGACCGCCGCAGCCGCCGTCGCGCTCTCCGCCCAGACCGGTGCCCAGGCGGCCCCGAAGCCCAAGATCGACGAGGTCAAGTCGAAGGTCGACAAGCTGCACCACGAGGCCGAGGAGGCCACGGAGCAGTACAACCTCGCCGAGGAGCGGCGCGAGAAGCTGCAGAAGGAGATCGGCGCCCTCCAGGACAAGGTGGCCCGCGGCCAGCAGGAGCTCAACACCCTGCGCGGGCAGATCGGTTCGGTCGCCACCGCGCAGTACCGCTCCGGCGGCATCGACCCGGCGCTCCAGCTCTTCCTCTCCTCCGACCCGGACACCTACCTCGACAAGGCGTCCGCGATCGACCAGCTCGGCGCCAAGCAGGCCGACGTCCTGCAGTCCATCCAGGCCAAGCAGCGCACCCTCGCCCAGGAGCGCGCCGAGGCGACGACGAAGCTCGCCGACCTGGAGGACGTGCGCAAGACGCTCGCCGAGAAGAAGAAGAAGTTCCAGGGCAAGCTCGCCGAGGCCCAGAAGCTGCTCAACACCCTGACGGCCGCCGAGCGCGCGAAGATCCAGCAGGACGAGCAGCGCGCCAGCCGTGCCGCCGGCGACCGCGTCGACCTCGGCAACGAGGTGCCCGCCTCGCAGCGCGGCGCCGCCGCCCTCAACGCCGCCGCCACGCAGCTCGGCAAGCCGTACGTCTCCGGCGCCGAGGGCCCCAACTCCTACGACTGCTCGGGCCTGACCCAGTGGTCGTACCGCCAGGCCGGCGTCGGCATCAGCCGTACCACCTACACCCAGCAGAACGACGGCGTGAAGATCGGCCGCAGCCAGCTCAAGCCGGGCGACCTGGTCTTCTTCAACAGCCTGTCGCACGTGGGTCTGTACGCGGGCAACAACACCATCCTGCACGCCCCGAAGCCGGGCGCGGTGGTCCGCTACGAGTCCATGGACTACATGGGCACCTTCCAGTTCGGCGTCCGCATCTGACGCGGTCGTCCGACGCGACGCGCACCGTCCGACACCCCGGACACCCCCCGCGAACCGCCCTCCGAACGGGTGGTTCGTCGGATCCCGGACTGACCTGACGCCCCGCCGGTGACCTTGTGGTCTCCGGCGGGGCGTCACTTTGTGTGCCCGGCGCCTTCGTTGGACGCGGAGTGAACAGCGGCTACTGTCTGCCGCGCCAGTCCGTCGAACCGAACGGAGCGCGATCCGTGGCGTCCCACCGACGACCCGCCAGGGTCACCGTCCTCACCGCAGCCGCGGCCACCGCGGCCACGGCCCTCGGTGCCGTCCCCGCGCACGCCGACCCCGGCGCCACGGCCCAGAGCACCCGAGCCGCCGTCGACCGCCTCTTCGAGGAGGCCGAGCAGGCCACCGAGCGCTACAACCGGGCCGACGAGAAGGCGGACCAGCTGCGCAGGACGGTCTCCCAGGCGCAGGACAGCCTCGCCCGCGGCCAGGAGCGGATCAACCGCATGCGCGGCGCGCTCGGCTCGGTGGCCGGCGCCCAGTACCGCTCCGGCGGCATCGACCCGGCCCTCGCCCTGCTGCTCTCCTCCGACCCGGACAGCTACCTCGACCGGGCCTCGGTCCTCGACCGGGTCACCGCCCGCCAGGGCGCCGCCCTCGACGAACTCCGGCGCGAGCTGCGCGAGCGGGCCCAGGAGCGCGCCGAGGCGGGCACGGCGCTCGCCGAACTGGAGCGCAGCCGGGCCGAGGTGGCCCGTCACAAGCGCACCGTCGAGGGCAAGCTCGCCGAGGCACGCCGACTGCTCGCCTCGCTCTCCGCCGCCGAGCGCGCCGGCTTCGACCGCGCCTCCCGCTCCGGCCGCGAGTCCCTCGACGAGGAGCTGCCGCCGCTCGGCGACCTCGGCCCCTCGCGCGCCGCCGCCGCGGTGATCGCCGCGCGCAGCGCCATCGGCCGGCCGTACGTGTGGGGCGCCGCGGGCCCGTCCGCCTTCGACTGCTCGGGCCTGATGGTCTGGTCGTACCGGCAGGCGGGCATCGCGCTGCCCCGCACCTCCCAGGCGCAGCGGAGCGCCGGGCGCCGGATCCCGCTCTCCCAGGCGCAGCCGGGCGACCTCGTCACGTACCGCAGCGACGCCAGCCATGTGGCGATCTACGCCGGCAACGGCCAGGTCATCCACGCCCCCTACCCGGGCGCGCGGGTTCGCTACGACCCGGTCACCATGATGTCGCACGTCACCGTGACCAGGGTCTGAGGCCGCCTCCGCGGCTCCCCCCGTACGATCGGGGGCGTGGCAGGTCAGGGGAGCGGAGCGGCGCGCGGCGCCCTCGCCTGCCTGCTGACCGGACTGCTCGCCCTCGCCGGGTGCGCCGCCCCGGAGCCTGGTCGCCCGGCCTCCGCCGAGGTGCAGCGCCTGCTCGACCGGCACGCCGAGGCGCTCCTCGACCGCGACGAGGCCGGCTATCTCGCCGACCTCGATCCCGCCCTCGTCCCCGCGGCGCGCACCGAGTTCGGGCGGCTCGCGAGGATCCCGCTCGGCGGCTGGAGCTACCGCGTCACGGGCGTCGACCCGGTCGGCCAGGGGCGGGCCACCGTCGAGGCCGACCTCGGCTACCGCATCAAGGGGTACGACTCCGGTCCCGCCACCACCCGGCGCGTCCTCGACCTCGTCGAGCGGGACGGGCGCTGGTACGTCACCGGCGACCGGGCCGCCGCCGGGGCCCCGCAGCAGCTGTGGCAGCAGGGCGAGGTCACCGCCGTGACCGGCAGCCGCAGTCTGGTGCTCGGCGTGGGCCAGCGCCCGGAGCGGCTGAAGGAGATCGCGGACGCGGCGGACCGGGCGGTGCCCGCCGTCGGCGACGCCTGGCCGTCGCCCTGGGCGGGCCGGGTCGTGGTCCTGGTCCCGGCGTCCGTGGACGCGATGGGCAGACTGCTCGGCGCGCCCGCGGCCTCGTACCGGGGGATCGCCGCGGTCACCACCGGCGCGGTCGGCGGCGGCGCCGAGGCGCCCGCGGACCGGGTGATCGTCAACCCGGACGCGTACGGCGTGCTCGGCTCGTTCGGCCGGAGCTTCGTGCTCACCCACGAGACCACCCATGTCGCCACCCGGACCCAGACCACCACGGCCACCCCGGTCTGGCTCTCCGAGGGCTTCGCCGACTGGGCCGCCTACCGCGGCACCGGCCGCACCGCCGAGCAGGCCGCCCCCGAACTGGCCCGCGCGGTCCGGGCCGGCCAGGGGCCGACGGCGCTGCCGGGCGACGAGGAGTTCGCCTTCGGCGGCGACGCGGACGCGATGGCCCGGGCCTACGAGAGCGGCTGGCTGGCCTGCGCGCTGATCGCCGACCGGTGGGGGGAAGCGAAGCTGACCGCGTTCTACCGTGCCGTCGGCGCCCATCCGGGGCGCGAGGGAGCGTTGGAGAAGGCCCTCGCGGACGTCCTGGGCACCACGCCGGAGGAGTTCACCGCGCGCTGGCGGGCGTATCTGGCCGAGCGGCTCGGCGAGACCCCTTAGGGCTTAGGGCCCGCCTTCCGGATCACCGGGCTCGCGGCGTCCGCTCCGTGGGACCGGCCCCGGTCCGCCGCCCCGGCACGCCGGTCCAGGTCGGCCAGCGTCTCGGTGAGCCACGCCTTCTCCTCCGTGCCCGTGGCGCGGGCGATCCGGAGCATCCCGCGCCGGAACGGGTCGGGCTCGTCCTCGGCGCGGACGGGCGCCCCGTCCGCGTAGAAGAAGCTGGCCGGCGCCTCCAGGAAGGCCTGGCGGCGGCGGAGGACCGCGGCCTGCTCGGCCGGATCGGGGAGCAGGCCCAGGAAGGCGAGCAGGGTGAAGAAGCGCTGGCCGTCGGTGATCTCGCCGTCCTTGGGGGAGCGCAGCCGGGCGAACAGCTCCGCGCGGCCGGCGTCCGTCAGCGAGAGGGTGCGGCGCGGGGCGGCGCCCGCGCCGGGCTCCGTCTGGCTGTCGACCAGGCCGTTCCTCACCAGCCGGGTGATCGCGGGGTAGAGCGCGCCGTCGCTGACCGGGCGGACGTGGCCGCTCAGGCCCTGGATGCGCTCCTTGAGCTCGTAGCCGTGCAGCGCTCCCCCGTAGAGGAAGCCGAGGATCGACAGCTCCAGCACCGTTCCGCTCCTTCGCGCTTGTCGGGGCCCGCTCCGCATGCTATCTCTTTTCGACATACCTCGAATCGAGGTACAGCGAAACGAGGGGGATCCATGAGTGCCGTCACCATCACCGCCGCCGCGCACCGCCGCACGCTCGTCCGGCTCGCGGGGCCCGTCTACCTCGAACTCCTCGCCGGGGTCGCCGCCGGAGTCATCAACATGGTCTGGGTCGCCCGGCTCGGCGGGGACGCCGTCGCCGCCGTGGCCGTCGCCACCCACGTCGAGAACCTGCTCCTCGGCGTCGTCCTCATGGCGGCCTCCGGCACCACCGTGCTCGTCGCCCGGGCCAGAGGGGCGGACGACCCCGGCGCGCTGCGCTCCGCCGCACGGGGCGGCGCCGCCCTCTGCGCCCTGCTCGTCCCGCCCGTCGCCCTCGGCGGGTTCCTGCTGCGCGACCAGCTCGCCGCGCTGCTGCTCGGCGGCTCCGGCCACCCCGCGCACGGCCTCGCGACCGCCTACTTCGCGATCTCGCTCCCGGGCACGGCCGTGTTCTTCGCGACGACGGTCCTCGACGGCGTCCTCAAGGGCACCGGCGACACCCGCACCCCCATGCGGCTCGCCTTCCTCGCCAACGGGCTGATCCTCGTCCTCGACCCGTTCCTCGTCCACGCCCACGGAGTGGAGGGCGCCGCCGTCGCCACCGTCGTCGGACGCACCGCGGCCCTCGCCGCGGGACTGCTCGCGCTGCGTCGCAACGCGCACCTGAAGGCCGCCCGCACGGCCCGCCCGGCCGGCGGCACCGCCGCCGCCCTGCGCCGCACGGCCGCCCTCGGCCTGCCCATGTCCGTCGACTTCGTGGTCCGCATGGCCGGCGCGCTCGCCCTCGTCTCCGTCGTCGCCCGGCTCGGCGTCACCGAGATCGCCGCCTACGGCATCGCCACCAAGGCCATGTACGTCGCCACCATGTCCTTCTACGCCGTCCGCCAGGCCGCCGCCATCCACACCGCGCACCTCCTGGGCGGCGGAGACGACCGGCGCGGGGCCGTCGGACGGCAGGCCCTCGTCCTCGGCGGGCTGCTCGGGGCGGCGGCCGGCGCCCTGCTGCTGCTCGCCGCGGGGCCGGTGATGCGGGGCTTCGGCGCCGAGCCGGCCGTCGCCGCGGCGGGCGCCCTGTTCCTGCGCTGCCTCGGCCCGTACCTGCTGCTCATGGCCGGGTTCATCGCCCTCGCCGGGGTCTTCGAGGGCAGCGGCGACTCACCGAAGCTCGCCCGGATCACGGTCGCCGGGGTGCTGCTCCAGCTGCCGCTCGCGCACGCGCTCTCGGCCGCCCTCGGCCTCGCCGGGATCTGCCTCGCCATGGCCCTCGCGATGGCCGCCCAGTGCACGGCCCTCGGCGTGCTGCGCCGCCGGACCGCACGGGCCGCGGCTCAGGACGAGACCGGGACCCGGACCTTCTCCCTGTCCGCCTGAGCCGGGATCCGCACCGGGCCGGCGGCCTCGAGCCGCGGCTCCGTGACCGTCTGGCGCCACAGGATCCGGCAGGCGGAGACGGACGCGGCGACGAGCAGCCCGTTCCGCACCAGCAGCAGCGCGATGCCCAGCGGGTCGCTGTGCGAGACGTGCGAGAACCACACGGGGAACTCGAACTGCGTCACCGCCGTCGCCCACAGCACCAGATACGCGGGCCGGCGCATCCGGCTCGCCCGGTACACCAGGCACACCGCGCCGAGCCCCACGAGCCAGATCATGTACTGCGGGCTGATCACCCGGCTCGTCGTCGTGAACAGCAGGACCGCCACGAAGGCCGCGTCCGCCGTGGTCGTCGTCGTATGGCGGCGGGCCCGCAGCCGCCACACGAGCAGCCAGCCGAAGGCGGCGATCGTCAGCAGCAGCGCCGCCGTGGACACCGCGGGGACGCCCGGGCCGAGGAACTCGATCGAGCCGTAGTTCATCCGTGCCTCGCCCGGCCAGCCGAAGTGCCGGGCCACGTGGAAGACCAGGGCGCCGAGCGACTCGACCTCGGTGCCCCGGTCCCGCTGGAAGCCCAGGAAGGCCAGCGCGCCCGGCGCGGCCAGGACGCACAGCGCGAGCACGCCGGCGGCCGCGCCCACAGCCGTGGTCCAGGAGCGGAGGGTGGCCCGGCCGCGCGCGGTGCCCGCGAGCACCAGCACCGGCCAGACCTTCAGCGTCGCCCCGAACCCGGCGAGCGCGCCGAGCACGGCCGGACTGCGCAGCGCCGCGAGCAGGCCCGCCACCGCCACGGCCGTCACCATCAGGTCGTAGCGGGAGTACGCGGTCGGGCCGAGCAGCGGCACCCCCGCGAGCCACAGCCACGCCCCGCGCATCGAGCGGCTGGGGCGCCGCCCCGTGTACACGAGGAGACCGAAGACGAACGCGTCGCAGAGCAGCGCGAGCACGAAGAAGGCCGACGAGTAGCCGAGGAAGGGCATCAGGGCGGGGGCGAGGATCGCCAGCGCGGCGGCCGGCGGGTACTGCCAGGTGACGTCGTCCAGCGGATACGTGCCGGTCCTCAGGACCTCGTACCAGCCCTGGTAGATCTGCTCGACGTCGCTGGTCACGTCCGGGCCGGGAATGACCACGATCTTGAAGACGCACAGCAGTATCAGCGCCCGGGTGAGGGCCCACAGTGCTATCGGCTTGCGCAGGCCGTCGTGCGACACCGTCCCCACCGCGCCCGTCATACCTGTCCTGTTCCTGTCCTGTCGGTCCGCCGGAGCGGAGGGTGGTGGTGCCGGGCTGGAGGCGCGACCACGGTACTGTCGGCCACGATGCACAAGACCCTGATCGTAACGAACGACTTTCCGCCACGTCCCGGCGGAATCCAGGCCTTCCTGCACAACATGGCGCTGCGCCTGGATCCCGAGCGGGTCGTGGTCTACGCCTCCACGTGGAAGCGCAGCCGCGAAGGGATCGAGGCGACCGCCGCGTTCGACGCGGAACAGCCTTTCACGGTGGTCCGCGACCGCACCACCATGCTGCTGCCCACTCCTCGGGTCACCGCCCGGGCGACGGCGCTGCTGCGCGAGCACGGCTGCGAGTCGGTGTGGTTCGGCGCGGCGGCCCCGCTCGGCCTGATGGCACCCGCGCTCCGCCGGGCCGGCGCCCGGCGGCTGGTCGCCACCACGCACGGCCATGAGGCCGGCTGGGCCCAGCTGCCCGCCGCCCGGCAGCTGCTGCGGCGGATCGGCGAGGGCACGGACACCCTCACCTACCTCGGCGAGTACACCCGCTCCCGGATCGCGAGCGCCCTCAGCCCGGCCGCCGCCGCGCGGATGACGCAGCTCCCGCCCGGGGTCGACGAGAAGACCTTCCACCCGGACTCGGGTGGCGCCGAGGTGCGCGAGCGGCTCGGGCTGAGCGACCGCCCGGTCGTCGTGTGCGTCTCCCGGCTCGTGCCGCGCAAGGGCCAGGACACCCTGATCCTCGCCATGCCGGAGATCCTGCGCCGGGTGCCCGAAGCGGTCCTGCTGATCGTCGGCGGCGGCCCGTACGAGCAGGAGCTGCGCAAGCTCGCGGTCTCGACCGGGGTGGCCGGATCCGTACGGTTCACCGGCGCCGTGCCGTGGTCGGAGCTGCCCGCGCACTACGGGGCGGGCGACGTCTTCGCCATGCCCTGCCGCACCCGACGCGGCGGCCTCGACGTCGAGGGACTCGGCATCGTCTACCTGGAGGCCTCCGCGACCGGTCTCCCGGTCGTCGCGGGCGACTCGGGCGGCGCGCCCGACGCCGTCCTCGACGGCGAGACCGGCTGGGTGGTGCGCGGCGGGGTCCCCGAGGAGACCGCCGACCGGGTCGCCACCCTGCTCCTCGACCCGGAGCTGCGCGCCCGCATGGGCGAGCGCGGCCGGCGGTGGGTCGAGGAGCGCTGGCGCTGGGACCTGCTGGCCGAGCGCCTCAGGGAGCTGCTCTGAGAAGCCGCTCCGGGGCTCAGCCCGGCAGGTAGTCGGTCAGCGCGCAGCCGTCGACGAGGAGCTTCTCGTTGCGGTAGCCGTCGGGCACCTTGAAGCCCTTCTCGCAGGTAAAGAGCAGCACGTCCGACTTCAGCAGGGCCTTGGCGGTGGACTCGTCGTGCGCGACGAGCGCGAAGTCCTGGCCCAGCAGGAAGCGGGTGCCGTTTCCGCCCGCCGCGGCCCGCCGGGCGGTCTGCTGGAACTTCTCCATGTCGGAGACGGACAGCAGCGTGACGGTGTCGCGGGCGTCGTCGCCGCACACCCCGCGCTCCTTGATCGCCCAGGCCGGGTCCTTCGCCTCGGAGCCCATCGCGCCGCTGTCGCCCACACCCGTCCGCAGGTCGCTGCACATCGTGTGTGAGCCGACCAGCTTCTCGATCGCCGCCATGTCGCCGGCCTCGGGCAACCCGGCGTCCGCTCCCCAGGAGCTGCTGCACCCGGTCAGGACGACCAGGGAGGTGAGGGCCGCGCCGAGAGCGGCGGCGGTGCGCTGGAGCCGCATGACTGCCTTTCGTGTCGTGTGTGCCGTGTGTGGTCGTGTGAGGGGAATTGACCATTCCGGCCCTGACGCGCGCGAACGCCCCCGGCCGCCCGTGACACGGGCCCGCCGGGGGCGTTCCGAAGAGCCGTCAGGCCCGGTAGATCGCCTCGATCTCGTCGGCGAAGTCCTTCGCCACGACGTTGCGCTTCAGCTTCAGGGACGGGGTGATGTGCCCCGCCTCCTCCGTGAACTGCGCCGACAGGATACGGAACTTCCGCACCGACTCCGCCTTCGAGACCGCCGCGTTGCCGTCGTCCACCGCGCGCTGGACCTCCGCGATCAGGTCCGTGTCCTCGCGCAGCGAGGCCGCCGTCGAACCGGCCGGCTTGCCGTGCTCCGCCGCCCAGCGGCCGAGGAACTCCTCGTCGACGGTGACGAGCGCGCCCACGAACGGGCGTCCGTCGCCGACCACCATGCACTCGGCGACCAGCGCGTGCGCCCGGATCCGGTCCTCGATGACCGCCGGGGCGACGTTCTTGCCGCCCGCCGTCACCAGGATCTCCTTCTTGCGGCCCGTGATCGCGAGGTAGCCGTCCTCGTCCAGGGTGCCGATGTCACCGGTGTGGAACCAGCCGTCCGCCAGCGCCTCGGCCGTCGCGGCCTCGTTGTTCCAGTAGCCGGAGAAGATGTGCTCGCCGTGGAGCAGCACCTCGCCGTCGTCGGCGATCCGCACCACCGAGCCCGGCAGCGGCTGGCCGACCGTGCCGATCTTCTGCCGGTCCCACGGGTTGAACGCGGTCGCCGCGCACGACTCGGTCAGGCCGTAGCCCTCCAGGACCGTGAAGCCGATGCCGCGGAAGAAGTGGCCGAGCCGCTCGCCCAGGGGCGCGCCGCCGGAGATCGCGTACTCGCCGCGGCCGCCGAGCACCGCCCGCAGCTTGCTGAACACCAGCTTGTCGAAGACCTTGTGCTTCAGCTTCAGGCCGAAGGACGGGCCCTGCGGGGTGCTCAGCGCACGGCTGTACGCGATGGCCGTGTGCGCGGCCTTGTCGAAGATCTTGCCCTTGCCGTCGGCCTGCGCCTTCGCCCGGGCCGAGTTGTAGACCTTCTCGAAGACCCGGGGCACGCCGAGGATCAGCGTCGGCCGGAAGGCCGCGAGCTCGTCGGTGAGGTTCTTGATGTCGGGCACGCAGCCGAGCTTGATCGGCGCCATCACCGAGGCGACCTCGACGAGCCGGCCGAAGACGTGGGCCGCCGGCAGGAACAGCAGCACCGAGCACTCGCCCGTGCGGAACAGCGGCTTCAGCCGCTCGACCACGTTGCCGCACTCCGCGAAGAACGCGCGGTGGGTCAGGACACAGCCCTTGGGGCGGCCGGTGGTGCCCGAGGTGTAGACGATCGTCGCCGGGTCGTCCGCGTGCGCGATCGACATCCGGCGGTCGAGCTCCTCGTCGGAGACGTCCGCGCCCTCGGCGGTCAGCCGGGCGACGGCGTCCGCGTCGATCTGCCGGACGCCCTTCAGACCGGGCAGGTTCACCCGCACCGACTCCACCGAGGCCTCGTGCGCCGCGGTCTCGACGAGCGCCAGGGAGGCGCCCGAGTCGCCGAGGATCCACTGGATCTGCTCCGGCGAGCTGGTCTCGTACACCGGCACGGTCACCGCGCCCGCGCTCCAGATCGCGAAGTCCAGCAGCACCCACTCGTAGCGGGTACGGGACAGCAGCGCGACCCGGTCGCCCGGCTCGACGCCGGCCGCGATCAGCCCCTTCGCCGCCCCCCGGACCTCGGCGAGGAACTGCTTCGCGGTGACGTCCGTCCAGGCCCCGGCCACCTTGCGTCCCATCACGGCGACGTCTGGGTGCTGAGAGGCGTTGCGGCGGATGAGATCCGTCAGGTTGCCGTCCGTGGGGACCTCGTACAGGGCCGGAAGGCTGAACTCGCGCAAGACTGCTGCTCCTCATCGGGCGCCGGCGCCACGACTCTGTGTGACGCGCCGGTGCGGTCCATGATCGGGCAGGTGCTCTGTGTGGGGGTGAGCACGACTGTGGACTGCCCGGACGTTACCCATCAGTACACGGATCCCGATAGGGGGTTCAGGCCAGATGTTCCGTGCGTCACACATGTATGGCGTTCCTTGGCGCACAGTAGTCCACCGCTTTCCCGACTCCCAAGTAACCGCAGGTCGTACCCCCTAGGCTGACGCCATGAGGATCAACGTGGTGAGCGACGTGCACGGCAACACCGGGGCCCTCGCCCGGGCGGGGGAGGGCGCCGACGCCCTGATATGCCTCGGCGACCTGGTGCTCTTCCTCGACTACGCCGACCACAGCCGGGGCATCTTCCCCGACCTCTTCGGCGTCGAGAACGCCGACCTGATCGTCGAGCTGCGCACCGCCCGCCGCTTCGACGAGGCCCGCGACCTGGGCCGCCGCCTGTGGGGCGAGCTCGGCATCGACCGCGCGACGGCCATCGAGTCGGCCGTCCGCCGCCAGTACACGGAGATGTTCGCCGCCTTCCCCACCCCCACCTACGCCACCTACGGCAACGTCGACATCCCCGGCCTCTGGCCCGAGTACGCCCGCCCCGGCACCACCGTCCTCGACGGCGACCGGATCGAGCTCGACGGCCTCGTCTTCGGCTTCGTGGGCGGCGGCCTGCGCACCCCGATGAGGACCCCGTACGAGATCTCCGACGAGGAGTACGCCGCCAAGGTCGAGGCCCTCGGCGAGGTCGACGTCCTCTGCTCCCACATCCCGCCGGACGTCCCGGAGCTCACCTACGACACCGTCGCCCGTCGCTTCGAACGCGGCAGCCGCGCCCTCCTCGACGCCATCCACCGGGTCCGCCCCCGCTACGCCCTCTTCGGCCACGTCCACCAGCCACTGGCCCGCCGCATGCGGGTCGGCGCGACCGAGTGCGTCAACGTCGGCCACTTCGCGGCGACCGGGCGCCCGTGGAGCCTGGAGTGGTGACAGGCCCGTGACGACGGCGCGATAGCCTGCACGCAGACACGGATCGCGTCCATACGAGGAGCCCCCGCGATGGCGGAACACACCAGCTCGAGCATCACCATCGAGGCGGCCCCGGCCGAGGTCATGAGCGTCATCGCCGACTTCGCCCGCTACCCCGAGTGGACGGGTGAGGTGAAGGAGGCCGAGGTCCTGGACACCGACGCGTCCGGCCGCGCGGAGAAGGTCCGCCTGCTCCTCGACGCCGGCGCGATCAAGGACGACCACACCCTCGCCTACACCTGGACCGGCGACAACGAGGTCTCCTGGACCCTCGTCAAGTCCCAGATGCTCCGCGCCCTCGACGGCTCCTACCGCCTCGCCCCGGCGGCGGGCGGCTCCCGCACCGAGGTCACCTACCAGCTCACGGTCGACGTCAAGATCCCCATGCTCGGCATGATCAAGCGCAAGGCGGAGAAGGTCATCATCGACCGGGCCCTGGCGGGCCTGAAGAAGCGCGTCGAGTCGCCGAAGTAGCCCCACGGGTCCGCGGGCGCCCTCCGGCTCGCCGCGGCCGCGCCGCGGGCGGCCGTGTCCGGACCGGTCGCGTGGGCCCGCCCGGGGCGCCGGTACCGTCGGCGTATGCGGATCATTCTTGTGACCGGTACGGGCGGGGCCGGCCGGAGCTCTGTGGCGGCCGGGACCGCGCTCGCCGAGTCCCGCGCGGGCCGGCGGGTGCTGCTGGTGTCGGCGGACGCCGAGGAACCGGGGCCCGGGGGGCCTCAGGTGCTCGTGCCCGACGCGGCCGCGGACTTCCGGCGCGAGTTCCTCGCGCTGCAGGCACGGTCCGGAGCCGCGTTCGACCTGCTCGGGGCCGCGCCCTTCGAGGACGCCGAACTGACCGAGCTCCCCGGCAGCCGGCACTTCGCCCTGCTGCGGGCCCTGCGGGACGCCGCAGCGGGCGACTGGGACCTCGTCGTCGTCGAGCTCCCGCCCGTCCCCGACGCGCTCGCGCTGCTCGCCCTGCCCGAGCAGCTCCGCCGCTACCTGCGCCGCCTGCTGCCGCCCGAGCGCCAGGCCGCCCGCGCGCTGCGTCCGATGCTGGCCCAGCTCGCCGGCGTACCGCTGCCCGCGCAGTGGCTGTACGGGACCACCGCCCGCTGGGAGACGGAGCTGGCCGCCGTCCAGGAGGTCGTGGACTCCCCGCGCACCGCCGTCCGGCTCGTCGTCGAGCCGGGGCCCGCCGCCGTGGAGGCGCTGCGCACCGCCCGGCTCGGGCTCGCGCTGCAAGGCCTCGCGCTCGACACCGTCGTCGCCAACCGCGTGCTGCCGGCCGACTCGCCCGACCCCTGGTTCGCCGGCCTCGCCGCCGAGCAGCACCGCCACCTCGCCGCCCTCCGCGAGGCCCACCCCGAGCTGCACGAGCTGCCGCACCTGGGGCGCGCGCCCCGCGGGCCCGAGGACCTGGTCCTGCTGGCCGTACCGGAGCCCGCCGCGCCCCCCGGGGCGCCCGCCTGGACCGTCGAGGACCGCCGCGCCGAGGACGGCATCCTCGTCTGGCACGTCCCGCTGCCCGGCGCCGTCAAGGACGGGCTCTCCCTCGTCCGCCGCGGCGACGAACTCCTCCTCGCCGTCGGCCCGTTCCGCCGCGGCGTCCCGCTGCCGGCAGTGCTGCGGCGCTGCACCGTCACCGGCGCCGGCCTCGTCGACGGCGACCTGCGCATCCGCTTCACCCCGGACCCCGGACTCTGGCCCAGGAGCACTCCCTGACCCGCGCGCGAGGCGTGTACCGTCGACCGTAGAAGCCTTAAGGAGTACGCCATGAGCGATTCGGACGCCTGGGCCGATGCCTGCGCCGAGGACCTGGAGGCCGAGAAGGCCCGCCGCCGCGCCCGTCGCGGGGAGGAGCCCGGCACTCCGGCCGAGGAGTTCCGCAAGCTCTTCGAGGCCGTCGCCGACAAGCTCGGCGGCACGTTCGGCGGCTCCCTCGCCGACGGGCAGGCCGCCGCCACCGTCCAGCAGGTCGTCAACCAGGCGAAGGCCCTCGTCGAGCCCGTCATCGAGCGCAATCCGCAGGTCTTCGACCACCTGGCCGCCGCCGGCAACGAGCTCCTCGCCGCCTACCGCTCGGCCGTCCAGGGGCAGGAGGCCCGCTGGACCCGCGGCGACAGCCGGCAGGCGACCGGCGCGGACGCCGACGACCTGAAGGACAAGGACAAGGACGAGGGCGAGGACGACGGCCGGGAC
Source organism: Streptomyces sp. NPDC051921 (assembly GCF_040680975.1). NCBI lineage: Bacteria > Bacillati > Actinomycetota > Actinomycetes > Kitasatosporales > Streptomycetaceae > Streptomyces > Streptomyces sp. NPDC051921. Next base: position 103,387 of record NZ_JBFAXU010000022.1, on the reverse strand, counting down.
GACGGACCCGCGACCGGGCAGCACATCGACCTGGACTGATCAGGAGGGGCGCCCTCCTCGGGTACGGTGGGCCCTAGCGGGGCTCGACCGAAAACTGAGGGACACATGGGACTCACCATCGGCGTCGACATCGGCGGCACCAAGATCGCGGCCGGCGTGGTCGACGAGGAGGGCAACATCCTCGACACGCACACCGTGCCCACCCCGCCGACCCCCGAAGGCATCGTCGACGCCATCTGCGCGGCGGTCTCCGAGGCCGGCAAGGGGTACCAGATCGAGGCCGTCGGCATCGGAGCCGCGGGCTACGTCGACGACAAGCGCGCCACCGTCCTCTTCGCACCCAACATCGACTGGCGGCACGAGCCGCTCAAGGACAAGGTCGAGCAGCGGGTCGGTCTCCCGGTCGTCGTCGAGAACGACGCCAACGCGGCCGCCTGGGGCGAGTACCGGTTCGGTGCCGGCCAGGGCCACGAGGACGTCATCTGCATCACGCTCGGCACCGGCCTCGGCGGCGGCATCATCATCGGCAACAAGCTGCGCCGCGGCCGCTTCGGCGTGGCCGCCGAGTTCGGCCACATCCGGGTCGTCCCCGACGGCCTGCTGTGCGGCTGCGGCAGCCAGGGCTGCTGGGAGCAGTACGCCTCCGGCCGTGCCCTCGTCCGGTACGCCAAGCAGCGGGCCGCGGCCACCCCCGAGAACGCCAAGGTGCTCCTCGCCCTCGGCGACGGCACCCCCGAGGGCATCCAGGGCAAGCACGTCAGCGAGGCCGCCCGCGCGGGCGACCCGGTGGCCCGCGACTCCTTCCGCGAGCTCGCCCGCTGGGCCGGCGCCGGTCTGGCGGACCTGGCGTCGCTGTTCGACCCGTCGGCGTTCATCGTCGGCGGCGGCGTCTCGGACGAGGGCGAACTGGTCCTCGAGCCGATCCGCAAGTCCTTCCGGCGCTGGCTGATCGGCGGCCAGTGGCGTCCGCACGCCCAGGTCCTCGCCGCACAGCTCGGCAACAAGGCCGGTCTGGTCGGCGCGGCCGACCTCGCCCGCCAGGGCTGAACAGGACCGGACAAGGGCCGGGCAGGAGCTCGGCAGGATCTCGCGACGGTGCCCGTCGCGCCCTCTGGGGCGCGGCGGGCACCGCGCCTATGGTGGGCCGCATGGCGAACAGTGCGATCGGCGAGTTGCCCAACTCCCGTACCGAGCCCGACGGTTCGGCCGTCGTCCGGATCCTCTCCTACAACGTGCGCTCGATGCGTGACGACGAGGACGCCCTCGCCCGGGTGATCCGGGCCTGCGCCCCGGACCTCGTCTTCGTCCAGGAGGCGCCGCGCTTCTTCCGCTGGCGCAAGCACGCGGCGCGGCTCGCCGCCAAGAGCGAGCTCGTCGTCCTCGGCGGCGGCGCCACCGCCGCGGGACCCCTGCTGCTGTCTTCGCTGCGGGCCACCGTGGAACGCACCGAGGACGTCCTGCTGCCCCTCGCCCCGGGCCGGCACCGGCGCGGCCTCGCCACCGCCGTGGTCCGCTTCGGCGGGGCGCGGGTCGGCCTGGTCAGCTGCCACCTGAGCCTCCACGAGGAGGAGCGCCACACCCAGGCGGGCCTGCTCCTCGACCGTGTCGCCGCCCTCGGCACGCCGTACGCGATCGTGGCCGGCGACCTCAACGAGCGCCCCGGCGGCCGTAGTTGGACCCGCCTGACGAAGGAGCTCCAGGACGGCTGGGCGACGGCGCCCTGGGGCACGGAGCTCACCTGGCCGGTCACCGCCCCGGACCGCCGCATCGACGCGGTCCTGGCGACCCCGGGCGTGGAGTTCCTCGGCTGCGGCGTCCCGACGGGCCTCGACCCCGGCGACCTGAGAACGGCGACGGACCACCTGCCCGTCCTGGCGGTGGTCCGTGTCCCGGCGGAAAAGCCCCGTCCGGCGGCTGTCGACCAGCGGGCGTGACACCTCCCGGCGGCCGACTACACCACGGCGCCCCGGCCCGGGTCGTCGAAGCCGTCGTCGTCCTCGTCGTCGTGCTTCATCCGGGCCACCAGCGTCACGAAGCCGCCCAGGAAGCCGCCCACGCACAGCGTGGTCAGCCACCAGGTCATGTCCCACTGGAGCAGCACGGCGAGCAGCATCAGGACCGGGCCGCCGACCACCGCGAGCCAGGCGAACCTGGTCGTGGTGTCGGCCTCCGGCAGCGGCGGCGGCTCCGGCGGCACGAAGTGGCCCTCGTCGGCCGCCCCGGAGGACTCGTCCGGCTCGGGCAGCGCGTAGTCGCGGGGGCCGCCGCCACCCAGGGCCACGCCCGGGGCGAAGACGACGGAAGACCCCAGGGCAGGCTTGTCCGGCTCGTCACCGGGGGACCCCGGCTCCGCAGGCGGGACCTCCGGCTCCCCGCGCGGGGCTTCCGGCTTCCGGAACTTGTCCGGCTTCTCCGTCGCCGTGGGGATGTCCGCGGCCGCCGGCTTCCCCGGGGCGTCCGGAGCCGTGCGGGCATCGCGGGCCGTGCCCTCGTCGTCCTCCGGCATCTCGGGGAGCTGCAGGTCCTCCACCGGGCGGAAGGGGCGCGCACCCGGAGGGTCCGCGGGCTCCTCGCCGTAGCCGGCGACGATCGCGGCCCAGGCCGCCGCCTCGTCGATGGGCTGCGGCTCGCGCTCCCCGTCCTGCTGTTCAGCCACCGCTCGCGCTTCCCTTCTCGCTGTTCCCGACGTGCTCGCCGACGGCCTCCGGAGCGAGCCGGGTCACCAACGCCCAGCTCTCCTCGAAAATCCGCTCCGCGTCGTGGTCCAACGTCGCCACGTGGTAGCTCTGTTCCAGCAGCACCTCCTTGACGTCCGTCGAGGAGACCCGGCTGAGCACGCGGGCCGAGTCGGCCGGCGGCACCACATGGTCCTGCGGGCTGTGCAGCAGCACCAGCGGCTGCGTCACCTGCGGCAGCTCCGCGTCGACGACCTGGAAGAGGCGCCGCAGCGAGTGCGCCGCGTGCAGCGGCACCCGGTCGTAGCCCAGCTCCTCCACGCCCTCCTTGGCGATGTCGCTGGCGATGCCCTTGGCGGAGGGCACGAGGTGGCGGACGACGGGCAGCGCGTGGGCCGCGAGGCCGTGCACCTTGTTGCCCGGGTTCACGAGCACGATGCCGCTGATCGCGTCGCCGTGCTTCGCCGCGAGCCGCAGGGTCAGCGCGCCGCCCATGGACAGGCCCATGACGAAGACCCGCCGGCAGCGCGCGGTCAGGTCGCGCAGCTCGCGGTCCACCTCGGCGTACCAGTCGTGCCACGTGGTGAGCTGCATGTCCTGCCAGCGCGTGCCGTGCCCGGGCAGCAGCGGCAGAGACACCGTCAGTCCGCGCCCGGCCAGGTACTCGGCCCAGGGGCGCATCGACTGCGGGGAACCGGTGAATCCGTGACAGAGAAGGACGCCGACCTCTCCGCCCTCGTGGCGGTACGGCTCGGCTCCAGGAAGGACCGGCACGGGGTCTCCTGTTCGGGTTCGACTCCGGACCGCGCTCTCGCGGACGACCCGAAGCGGCTTCGGTAAGGGGAAGGCTTTCACCGTACGCGACCGGACCGACACCGACCAGGGCCGTTCGCACGAAGGAAAGCCGAAGCCGCGCTTCCCCACGGCGGTCCGGCCGGTCCCGCACGGGATAAGGTCGTCGTGACGGCGCACGCAGAGGGTGTGGCGGCACACGGAAGGCTTGGCGAGTTGATCTACGGCGCAATGAAGTTCTCCATCGGAGGGTCCCTGAAGCTCGCCTTCAGGCCCTGGGTGGAGGGCCTCGAGAACGTCCCCTCCGACGGGCCGGCGATCCTCGCGAGCAACCACCTCTCCTTCTCCGACTCCTTCTTCCTGCCGGCGGTCCTCGACCGCAAGGTGACCTTCATCGCGAAGGCCGAGTACTTCACCACCCCGGGCGTCAAGGGCAAGCTGACGGCCGCCTTCTTCAAGGGCGTCGGCCAGCTCCCCGTCGACCGCTCCGGAGCCCGCGGCGCGGGCGAGGCGGCGATCAAGGCCGGCATCGAGGTCATCGAGAGCGGCGGGCTGTTCGGGATCTACCCCGAGGGCACCCGCTCGCCCGACGGACGGCTCTACCGCGGCAAGCCCGGCGGCCTGGCCCGCGTGGCGCTGGCCACCGGAGCGCCGGTGATCCCGGTCGCCATGATCGACACCGAGAAGATCCAGCCGCCCGGCAAGGTCGTGCCCAAGCTGATGCGCCCCGGCATCCGGATCGGCAAGCCGCTCGACTTCACCCGCTACCAGGGCATGGAGGGCGACCGCTTCATCCTGCGCTCGGTGACCGACGAGGTCATGTACGAGATCATGAAGCTGTCCGGCCAGGAGTACGTCGACATCTACGCGACGGCCGCCAAGCGCCAGATCGCGGAGGCCGAGAAGGCCGCCAAGGAAGCCGTCAAGGCCGAGATCGCGGCGCGGGAAGAGTCCGGCGCCTGACCCCTGAGGGGGCGCACGGGGGTGGGGGAGATGGCCAGGCGCGAACGTGTCGTGCGCATGTCGGTCGAGCAGCCGCTGTGGCGCGCGCTCACCGCCTACCGCGTCCTGACGATGGTCTACGCGGTGCTGATCGGCGTCCTCGGACGCGAGCGGTACGAGAGGCCGCTGGTCCTCGTCGCCTTCCTCGCCGTGATGTGCGTGTGGACCCTCGCCACCCTCCCCATGGTGGCGAACGCCAGGAGCTGCACCAAGCGCTTCCTCGTCGCCGACCTCACCGTCGCCCTCACCGGCATCCTGCTCACGCCGGTCGCCGACCTCGACGCCCAGTCGGTCGACGGCCCCACCCTGCCGACCATATGGACCGCCGGCGCCGTCCTCGCGTACGCGATCAAGGGCGGCTGGCGCTGGGCCGGCTTCGCGTCCTCCCTGGTCGCCGTGGCCAACATCATCGAACGCGCCGAGCCCAGCCGGGACACCCTGCACAACGTGCTGCTCGTCTGGGTCGCCTCCATCGCCATCGGCTACGTCGTCGAGGTCGCCCGCGCCTCCGAACGCACCCTCGCCCGGGCCCTGGAGATCGAGGCGGCCACCCGCGAACGGGAACGGCTCGCCCGCGACATCCACGACAGCGTGCTCCAGGTCCTCGCCATGGTGCAGCGACGCGGCACCGCACTCGGCGGCGAGGCGGCCGAACTGGGCCGTATGGCCGGCGAGCAGGAGGTCGCCCTGCGCACCCTGGTCGCCGGCGGCCTGACCCGTCCCTCGCACGTCTCCGAGGACGAGTCCGAGGGCGCGTTCGTCCGGCTGGTGGAGGAGCCCGACGAGGACGCCGCCACCGGCGGCGACGTCGACCTGCGCGGCCTCCTCGCGCCGCGCGCCGGGTCGCGGGTCACCCTCGCCGACCCCGGCACCCCCGTCGTCCTGCCGGCCCGGGCCGCCCGCGAACTGGCCGCCGCCGTGGGTGCCGCCCTGGACAACGTGCGGGTGCACGCGGGGGACGGCGCCCAGGCGTGGATCCTGGTCGAGGACTGGGGCGACGAGGTGATCGTGACGGTCCGGGACGACGGTCCCGGCATCCCCGAGGGCCGTCTCGACCAGGCCGAGGGAGAGGGCCGGATGGGCGTCGCCCTGTCCATCCGGGGCAGACTGCGGGATCTCGGCGGCAGCGCCGAGCTGATCTCGGTCCCCGGACAGGGCACCGAAGTGGAACTGAAGGTCCCGCGCACACCGCGGGAGCGGCGGGGGAAGGCAGGAGCGAAGTGAGCGAGCAGCAGGCGGACCGGCAGCCGGTCAAGGTCATGGTCGTCGACGACCACCCGATGTGGCGGGACGCGGTCGCCCGCGACCTCGCCGAGGCGGGCCTGGCCGTGGTCGCCACGGCCGGGGACGGGGAGCAGGCCGTGCGCCGCGCTGCGGCCGCCGCTCCCGACGTCCTCGTCCTCGACCTGAACCTGCCCCTCAAGCCGGGCGTCCAGGTCTGCAAGGAGCTCGTCGGCGCCGACCCGGCGCTGCGGGTCCTGGTGCTCTCGGCCAGCGGCGAGCACGCCGACGTCCTGGAGGCCGTGAAGTCCGGCGCCACCGGCTATCTGCTGAAGTCGGCCAGCACGGAGGAGCTCATCGACGCGGTGCGCCGTACGGCCGTCGGCGACCCCGTCTTCACGCCCGGCCTGGCCGGTCTGGTCCTCGGCGAGTACCGGCGGCTCGCCGCCGAGCCCGCCCCGGCCCACGGCGCCGACGAGCCCAAGGCCCCCCAGCTCACCGACCGGGAGACCGAGGTGCTGCGCCTGGTCGCCAAGGGCCTCAGCTACAAGCAGATCGCCGAACGGCTCGTCATCTCGCACCGCACGGTGCAGAACCACGTCCAGAACACCCTCGGCAAGCTCCAGCTGCACAACCGCGTCGAGCTCGTCCGCTACGCCATCGAGCGCGGCCTCGACGACGCCTGATCCCCCTTACGGGGGCGGGCGATTCACTCTCTTCGCCGTGTCAGGGTGACCCACGTCACCACTAGCGTGGGCGGCATCCCCCCACGTACGGCGAAGGAGTGCCCATGCGCGTCGGTGTGCTGACCGGCGGAGGAGACTGCCCCGGACTCAACGCGGTGATCCGTGCCGTCGTCCGCAAGGGCGTCCAGGAGTGCGGCTGGAGCTTCACCGGCTTCCGCGACGGCTGGCGCGGGGTCGTCGACGGTGACACCGCAACGCTGGACGTCCGGGCCGTCCGCGGCCTCCTGCCGCGCGGCGGCACGGTGCTCGGCGCCTCGCGCACCGACCCGTTCACCGCCCCCGACGGCATCCGCCGGATCCGCGAGAACCTGGCCAAGCACCGCGTCGAGGCCCTGATCGCCATCGGCGGGCGCGGCACCCTCGGGATCGCGGCCCGGCTGCACGCCGAGCACGGGCTGCCGCTCGTGGGCGTCCCCAAGACCATCGACAACGACCTCTCGGCCACCGACTGGACCTTCGGCTTCGACACCGCCGTCGGCATCGCCACCGAGGCGATCGACCGCCTCCACACCACCGCCGACTCGCACCGGCGGGTCCTCGTCGTCGAGGTCATGGGTCGGCACACCGGCTGGATCGCGCTGCACGCCGGACTCGCCGGCGGCGCCAACATCATCCTCGTACCCGAGCAGCGCTTCGACCTCGACCAGGTCTGCGCCTGGGTCGCCTCCCGCTTCCGGGCCACCTACGCCCCCATCCTGGTCGTCGCCGAGGGCGCGCGGCCCAGGGGCGGGGGAGCGGTCGAGGGGCACGCGGGATCGGTGGGGGCGTGGCTGGCCGCGGCGATCGAACGCCGCACCGGCAAGGAGGCGCGCACCACCGTCCTCGGGCACGTCCAGCGGGGCGGCAGCCCCAGTGCCTTCGACCGTTGGCTGGCCACCCGCTTCGGGCTGCACGCCGTGGACGCCGTACGGGACGGGGCGCACGGCACGATGGTCGCGCTGCGCGGTACGGAGGTGGTCCGCGTACCGCTCGCCGCCGCGACCGCCCGCCTCAAGACGGTCGACCCGGCGCTGTACGCGGAGGCAGGGGTCTTCTTCGGCTGAGCCACGGGCCTGACGGCCCGTATATTCGCTCCGTAAGCAGCGGAAAGCGGCATATCGCCATCGGAGGGGCTCGTGGAGATCCTGGCATTCGGTGTACAGAAGGACGAGAAGCCGCTCATCGAGAAGGCCTTCGCGGGGCACTGCGAGGTCCGCTGCGTGGGTCTCTTCCTCAGCGAGGACACCGCCCCCATCGCCGCCGGCCACGAGATCGTCTCCACCAGCGTCAACGCCGACCTCGACCACCAGGTGCTGCGGACGCTCGCGGACGGCGGCACCCGGATGATCGCCCAGCGCTCCACCGGCTTCAACAACATCGACCTCGATGCCGCCGAGCGCCTGGGCCTCACCGTCGCCCGTGTCTCGTACTACTCGCCGTACTCCGTCGCCGAGTTCGCCTGGACGCTCGCGACGGCGGTCAACCGGCGGATCGTCCGTGCCTCCAACCGGACCCGCGACTTCGACTTCCGGCTCGACGGACTCATGGGCCGCGACCTGCGCGGCCGCACCGTCGGCGTGCTCGGCACCGGCAAGATCGGCGAGGCCTTCACCCGGATCGCCCACGGCTTCGGCATGAACCTGCTCGGCTGGGACATCGCCGAGAACCCCGCCTGCGTCGAGCTCGGCATGAAGTACGTCGACAAGGAGCGGCTCTTCGCCGAGGCCGACCTCATCAGCCTGCACGTCCCGCTGCTCCCGGCCACCCGGCACCTCGTCGACGCCGCCGCCCTGCGGACGATGAAGGACGACGCGATCCTGGTGAACTCCAGCCGCGGCGGCCTCGTCGACACCGAGGCGCTCGTCGGCGAACTGCGCGCGGGCCGCTTCACCGGCGTCGGCCTCGACGTGTACGAGGCGGAGGCCGGGCTGTTCTTCTTCGACAAGTCCCTCGCGGGCGTCGAGGACGACACCCTGGCCCGCCTGGTGACCTTCCCGAACGTCGTGGTCACCTCCCACCAGGCGTACTACACGGTCGAGGCGGTCCGCCAGATCGTCGACGCCACGGTCCGGAACGTCCTCGACTACACCGCGGGACGGCGCAACGAGAACGTCCTGGTACCGAGGGCGTAGCGGTCTTCCGGGCCTCAGACGAGGACGCCCGCCAGCAGTGAGGCGGTGACGGCGGCCCCGTCCGTCGTCAGGACCGACTCCGGGTGGAACTGCACACCCGCGAAGCCCGGTCCGCGCAGCGCGTGCACCTCGTCCGTCGCCGCGTCCCGGCTCACCTCGATCCGGTGCAGGGCCAGTTCGGTCGCCGTCCGGTCGTCGCACCGTGCGGTGAAGCTGTTGTAGAAGCCGACCGTGCGCTCCTGACCGAACAGGTCGATCCGCACCTGCGCGCCCTGGAACGGGGTCTTCTTGCGGACGATCTCCAGGCCCAGCTCGGCCGCGATCAGCTCGTGCCCGAGGCACACCCCGAGCAGGCCGTACCGGTGGTCGCGCAGCAGTTCGGCCGTCAGGCCGCGCAGGAAGCGCATCTTCGGGTCGGCCGCGTCCTGGGGGTCGCCGGGACCGGGGCCGAGCACCACCGGGCCCTCGTGCGCGAGCGCCAGCGCCCGCAGGCCCGGCTCGTCGTAGCGGAGCACCGAGACCTCCAGGCCCGAGGAACGCAGCAGGTGCGCCAGCATCGCGGTGAAGGTGTCCTCCGCGTCGATCACCAGCGCGTGCCCGGACAGCTCCGCCGAGCGCGCCTGCATCCTCAGCCAGAACGGCGCCAGGTCCGCGCGCCGCGCGTCGAGTGCCGCCCGCACCCGGGGATCGTCGGCGAGGCGTGGCGGCACCGCGGTCCCGTCGCCCGGCCGGCCCTCGCGCACCCCGAGCGCCGCCAGCACGCCCGCCGCCTTGGCGTGGGTCTCGGCGACCTCGCCCGCAGGGTCGGAGTGCCGGACCAGCGTGGCGCCCACCGGCACCCGCAGCGTCCCGTCCGCCGCGATGTCGGCGGTGCGGATGAGGATGGGGGAGTCGAGGGTCTGCGCCCCGTTCCCGTCGTTCCCGAGGAGCGCCAGTGCCCCCGCGTAGTAGCCGCGCCCGCCGGCCTCGTGCCGCTCGATGACCCGGCAGGCGTTCTGCAGCGGGGAGCCGGTCACCGTCGCCGCGAACATCGTCTCGCGCAGCACCTCGCGCACGTCGAGCGACGACCGGCCGCGCAGCTCGTACTCCGTGTGGGCGAGATGGGCCATCTCCTTCAGGCGCGGCCCGATCACCACCCCGCCCCGGTCGCCGACCGTGCACATCATCTTGAGCTCCTCGTCGACCACCATCGACAGCTCCTCGGTCTCCTTGCGGTCGGCGAGGAACGCGAGCAGGTCCTCGGGGGTCGGCGCGGCGCCCTCCGGGTAGCGGTAGGTGCCGCTGATCGGGTTCATCACGACCGTGCCGCCGGCCATGCGCACGTGCACCTCGGGGCTGGCGCCGACCAGCGTCCGGTCGCCGGTGTGCACCACGAAGGTCCAGTACGCGCCCCGCTCGCCCGAGAGCAGCCGCCGGAACAGGGCCAGCGCGTCGGCCCGCCCGAAGCCCGGGATCCCGCCGGTGTAGGTGCGCCGGATGACGAAGTTGGCGCCCTCGCCGCCGCCGATCTCCTCGTCGATCACGCGCCGCACGATCCGCGCGTACTGCTCGTCGGAGACGTCGAAGCCGCCGCCCTCGACCCGGACGTCATGGGCCGGCAGCTGTTCGAGGGCTTCGGAGAGCGGCAGCTCGTACGCCTCCTCGGCGACCAGCACGGCGAGCGGGGTGCCGTCGTCGCGGACGTCGAAACCGCGCTCGCGGATCTGCCGGAACGGCACCAGGGCCAGCGTCGGCCGCGGACCCACCGGCAGGTCGGCCAGGCGCTCGGCCTCGTGCACCGGGCCGATCAGCACCTCGACGGTGTCGTGGTCCCGGCCGGGGGTGCGGCGGCGCAGCAGGGCGAACGGCGGGGCGGAGTCGTCGAGGAGGCGGGAGAGGTCCATGGGGCGTCGTTCCTTCCGTGGAGATCGGGGAGATCGGGGAGAGGAACGGCCTCGCGGGTACGAGAAAGGCCGCCCCTCGGGCGGCCTTCGCGTGGTTTCGTGTACGCGCAGTCAGTGGGCCGCCGGATGAGCGGTCCACCACCAGTTCTGGGTCTGGGTGGGCGTGTACATGGGGGCACTGTAGCGCGGTGACGGTCCGTCGCGCGCCCCGGTCCACGGTGCGGACCGGGGCGCCGCGGTCGCGGACCGGTGTCAGACGATCAGGTGGTACGTCTGCCGGCCGGGGGCCGACGCCCGTCCGGGTGGCGTGGGGGGCGGTGGCGCCGCCGGTGCCCTTGCAGAGCCAGAGGACGCCCGACGCCTCCCGGCCGACCTGGTCTGCGGTGGCGCCGCCGGTGCCCTTGCAGAGCCAGAGGACGCCCGACGCCTCCCGGCCGACCTGGTCGGCCGCGGCTACGGTCAACGCGCGAACCCACGGAAGGTGTCGGGCGCATGTCCGGATGGCGGGTCCGTGTCTCAGCCACTGGGCAGCGGGACGAGACGGGGCGAAGACCCCGTACTGTGGTCCACGTGACCGTGAACGCTGATACCCACGCCGTCGCCAAGGCGACCTGGCGAGACCTGCCCGCGGCGCAGCAGCCTGAGTACCCCGATGCCGAGGCTCTGCGCGATGTGATCGCGGACCTCGAGTCGTATCCTCCGCTCGTCTTCGCCGGCGAGTGCGACCAGCTGCGCGCCCGGATGGGAGCCGTCGCCCGTGGCGAGGCGTTCCTCCTTCAGGGCGGCGACTGCGCCGAGGCCTTCGACGCCGTGTCCGCCGACCACATCCGGGCCAAGCTGAAGACCCTGCTCCAGATGAGCGCCGTCCTCACCTACGCGGCCTCCGTGCCCGTGGTGAAGGTCGGCCGCATCGCCGGGCAGTACTCCAAGCCCCGTTCGAAGGGGACCGAGACGCGCGACGGCGTGACGCTGCCGACCTACCGCGGCGACTCGGTCAACGGCTTCGACTTCAACGAGAAGGCCCGCGTCCCGGACCCCGAGCGCCTGAAGCGGATGTACCACGCCTCCGCCTCGACGCTGAACCTGGTCCGCGCCTTCACCACCGGTGGTTACGCCGACCTGCGCCAGGTGCACGCCTGGAACCAGGACTTCGTGAAGTCCTCCCCGTCCGGGCAGCGCTACGAGCAGCTCGCGCGGGAGATCGACAACGCGCTGAACTTCATGAAGGCCTGTGGCACCGACCCGGCCGAGTTCAAGGCGGTGGAGTTCTACTCCTCGCACGAGGCGCTGCTGCTCGACTACGAGGGCGCGCTGACGCGCACCGACTCCCGCACCGGCAAGCTGTACGACACCTCCGGCCACATGGTCTGGGTCGGTGAGCGCACCCGGCAGCTGGACCACGCGCACATCGAGTTCTGCTCGCAGATCGCCAACCCGATCGGCATCAAGCTCGGTCCGACCACCACGGTGGACGAGGCGCTGACGTACATCGACCGCCTGGACCCCGAGCGCGAGCCGGGCCGGCTGACCTTCATCGTCCGCATGGGCGCCGACAAGGTCCGCGACAAGCTCCCCGAGCTGGTCGAGAAGGTCACCGCCTCGGGCGCGACGGTCGCCTGGGTGACCGACCCGATGCACGGCAACACCTTCGAGGCCGCCTCCGGGCACAAGACCCGTCGCTTCGACGACGTCCTCGACGAGGTCAAGGGCTTCTTCGAGGTCCACAAGGAGCTGGGTACCCACCCGGGCGGCATCCACGTCGAGCTCACCGGTGACGACGTCACCGAGTGCGTGGGCGGCGGCGACGAGATCTTCGTCGACGACCTGCACCAGCGCTACGAGACGGCCTGCGACCCGCGGCTCAACCGCAGCCAGTCGCTCGACCTGGCCTTCCTGGTCGCGGAGATGTACCGCGATCAGTAAGGAGCTTCCTACGACGATGGGGCGCGGATCCATGTGATCCGCGCCCCATCGTCGTAGGAAGGGCTTTTGCGCCACTCACCCGCCGGGTAAGGTTAGGTTAGCCTTATCGGTCTAGGCGGGAGGTGAACCGCGTGTACGTCTGCTCATGTTTCGCAGTCACGGAGAAGCAGGTCAAGGAGCACGCGGAGGCCGGTGCCTGCACGCCCCGCCAGATAGCCTCGGCCTGCAAGGCCGGTACCGACTGCGGTTCGTGTGTACGACGCATTCAGGCCATCCTCGGGCGCGGCAACTGCCCGCGACGTGAGCTCGTGGACCAGGGCATGCCGGCCCTGGCGGCCGAGGTCGCCGAGATCTCCGAGGTGACCGAGCTGCGGGAAGCCGCTTAGCCCGTCCGGGTGATGCGGAGGCTTCCTCGGGTCAGCTCGGCTGCTCGATGAGCGTCGAGCAGTACAGTGCCTCGCCCAGCTGCTCGATCAGCTCCAGCTGCGTGTCGAGGTAGTCGATGTGGTGCTCCTCGTCCGCCAGGATCTCCTCGAAGAGGTTGGCCGACGTGATGTCGCCCTTGGCCCGCATCACCTCGATCCCGCGCTTCAGCCGGTCGATCGCCTCCACCTCGACCAGGCGGTCGGCCTCGAACATCTCCTTGACCGTCTGGCCCACGCGGACGTGGAAGAGGCGCTGGTAGTTGGGCAGGCCGTCCAGCATGAGGATGCGCTCGGTCAGCTTGTCCGCGTGCTTCATCTCGTCGATGGACTCTTCGCGGGTGTACTTGGCGAGCTTCGTCCAACCCTTGTTGTCCTGGATGCGGTAATGCAGCCAGTACTGGTTGATCGCCGTCAGCTCGCCGGTCAGCTGCTCGTTGAGGAACTCGAGGACCTCGGGGTCGCCCTGCATCGCTTCAGGATCCTTCCACGCATGTCGGTGCCGCCACTGGGCAGGATGGCCGCATCCTTGCAGCGCTTATGGGTGGCGTCCAGTAAGTGCAGACTTACTATGGGTTGCCTAATTTGTCGGAATATCGCAGGGTTGTCGAGGCATGGCTGGTCATGACCACCCCTCGCGGTCTGTCACCATGGATGACATGGGTCAGCCGGAGGGCGGAGCACGCCGGGAAGAAGCAGCGGCGGCGTCGGATCTTCCTCCGGGGCAGCGGCTCCAGCGCGGCTGGCCGGTGACCCACTACGGTCCCGTTCCGCGCTTCAAGCCGGACCGCTGGGAGTTCCGGGTCTTCGGTGCGACCGCCGACGGCGACAAGCGCTGCTGGAACCACGAGGAGTTCTCCGCGCTGCCGTTCGCCACCGTCGTGGCCGATCTGCACTGCGTCACGAAGTTCAGCATGCTCGGGGCCGAATGGGGCGGCGTGCCCGCCCGGACGCTCCTGGAGCTCGCCCCGCCGGCGCCCGGGGTCACGCACGTGATGGTCTGGGCGGAGTACGGCTACAGCGCCAACATGCGGCTCGCCGACTTCGCGTCCGAGCGCACGATCTTCGCCACCCACAAGGACGGCGAGCTGCTCACCGCCGAGCACGGCTTCCCGCTGCGGCTCGTGGTGCCCCACCTGTACGCGTGGAAGGGCCCCAAGTGGGTCCGGGGCGTCGAGTACATGGCCGCCGACCGGCGCGGCTTCTGGGAGGAGCGCGGGTACCACAACATCGGTGACCCGTGGACGGAGCAGCGCTACTCGTACCAGGAGGAGCCGGGCGACGGCCCTGAGCTCTGACGGGCGTCGCGCCCGTCGGTTCGCCTCAGTGGTGGTACTGGTGGACGACGGCGTGGCCCTTGCCGCGGCCGATCATCCACTTGTTGACCGGCGTGGTCAGGACGAAGGCGACGCCGAGTGAGATCGCCAGGACGATCCAGAACAGCGGCTCCGACAGGTGGGCGTCCATGGCCCCCGGCCAGAGTGCGATGACGCCGTTGTCGATGATCTCCATGACGGCGATGGACAGGGTGTCGGCGGCGAGCGCGACCTTGAAGGCGGTCGCGAAGTCCACGCCGGCCTTCAGGATGCCGCGCAGGGTGAGCGCGTAGCCGAAGAAGAACGCCAGGACGATCGCGAGCGCCATCGTCGGCAGGTTCCCCCAGCCGAGCGCGGTGCCGATGATCATGCCGAGCACCTCGCCGATGGCGCAGCCGGTGAGGCAGTGCAGCGTGGCCTGGGCGGCCATGGCCCAGGAGACCTTGCCGTGCCCCTGGTGGTGGTGGCCTTGCGGATGCCCACCGTGTTCCTGGTGGCCCTGATGTCCACCGTGTTCCTGGTGATGGGCGTGGTGATCGTGGTGGTCGTGGCCCGCGTGCGTCTGGTGGTGCTGCTCGTGGTGACCTTCGTGGGCGACGGCTTCGGTGTGCTCGTGGTGACCGTGTGCGTCGTGCATGATGATGCCCCCAAAGCCAGGTGTACGGTTCCGCCTACTCACGGAACCGTATACCCCCCCAGGGTATTCCTCAACGGAGTTTCTTCAGCAGCTCCACGTCCGCCCGGTGCCCCTGGGGCCCGCCCGGCGTCTCGATGATCAGAGGTACGCCCTCGGTCGCGGGATGGCTCAGGATCTGGCGGAACCCGTCCTGGCCGATGTGACCCGCCCCGATGTTCGCGTGCCGGTCCTTGTGCGCGCCCACGACGTCCTTGGAGTCGTTGGCATGGATCAGTTTCAGCCGTCCTTCGCCGATCACCGAGACCAGCTCGTCCAGCGTGCGGGTCGCCCCGTCCGGGCCCGTCAGGTCGTGGCCCGCCGCGAAGATGTGACAGGTGTCGAGGCAGACGCCCAGCTTCGGGTGCCGGTCGAGCGCGTCGAAGTACGGTCCGAAGTCCTCCGCCCGCGAGCACAGCGAGAAGCCCTGGCCGGCCGTCGACTCGATGAGCAGGTCCGGGTCGTCCTCGTGGGTCAGCTCGTCGAGCAGCGGCAGCAGCCGCTCGCGCACCTGCGCCAGCGCCACGGCCCGCGGCCGGCCGCCGGTCGCGGAGCCGGTGTGCACGACCACGCCCCTGGCGCCGATCTCCCGGCCGCGCCGCAGTGAGTGCCGCAGCGATTCCACGGACCTGTCGACGGTGGCCTCGGTGTGCGAGCCGAAGTTGATCAAGTAGGGGGCGTGCACCCAGGCCGACAGGCCCTCGTCCGCGCAGGCGGCCCGGAAGAGCTCGTCCTGGACCGGATTGCCGGTCGGGGTGGCCCAGCCGCGCGGGTTGGCCACGAAGACCTGCACGGTCTCGGCGCCGAGCTCGCGGGCGTAGCCGAGCCCGGTCGCGGCGAGGCCGCCGGCCACCGGGACATGGCCGCCGACGGGGTTGCGCACGGGTTCGCGCATGAGTGCCTACAGTCCCTTGATCGTGATCGTGACGGTGGAGCCCTCGGCGGCGGTCGAGCCACCGTCCACGGACTGGCCCGAGACGGTGTCGCCGAGGAACGGGAAGGTCTTCTCGACCTTCACCTCGAAGCCGGCGCCCTCCAGCTCGGCCTTGGCCTCGCTCGTCGACATGCCGACGACGTCGGGCACCTCGATCATCCGCGGACCCTTGGAGACGGTCAGGGTGATCGTGTCGCCCTTGGCGGCGCGGCTGCCCTCGGCGAGGGACTGCGCGGCGACGGAGCCGACGTCCTCGGGCGAGTTGATCCGCTCCGGCGCGACGACGACCTTCAGTCCGGCGTCCTGGAGCGCGGCGGTCGCGTCGGCCACCGTCTCGCCCGTCACGCCCGGCACGTCGACCGGCACGCCCTTGCTGACGACCAGCGCGACGGCCGAGTCGGGGCTGCGCTCGGTGCCCGGCTCGGGGTCGGAGCTGATGACCGCGCCCTGGGCGACGGACTCGCTGAAGGCGTACGTGACGACCCCGGGAGCGAGCCCCTCGTCCGCGAGCCGCTTCCTGGCCTCGGGGAGCGGGGTGCCCTTGAGGTTCGGGACCTTCACGATCCGCGGTCCCCGGGAGAGGGTCAGCGTCACCGTGCCGTTGTCGCGGATCCGGTCGCCTGGTGCCGGGTCGACGTCCATGACCGTGCCGCGCTCGTACACGTCGCTGAACGCCCGCCCGGTCGTGCCCACGTCGAGCCCGGCGTCCGCGAGCCGCTTCGTGGCCTCCGCCTCGGTCTGGCCGAGGACGGCCGGGACCCGGGTGAACTGGCCGGAGTTGATGTACCAGACCCCGGTCCCGATCCCGAGCGCGAGCAGCACGGCCGCGACGATCAGCAGCGGCCCGCGCGGGCGCCGCCGGGACGCCGCCGGGGCGGCGGGCGGCGGCGGGGGCAGCAGGCTGGTGTGCTCGACGGGCAGGGGCTGCACGCGCGGAATGACCGACGTCCGGTCGTCCTCACCGCCGCCCTCCTGGGCCCGGGCCTGCGGAGGCACGGCGTCGAGCTGTTCGTCGCCGAGCGCGGCGCGGCCCGCCCGGACCTGGGCGAGCAGGGCGACGGCGTCGTACGGCCGCAGCTCGGGGTCGCGGGCCGTGGCGCTCGCCACCAGCTCGTCCAGTTCCCGGGCGAGCCCGGGGACGGCGCCGGAGGGGGCGGGCACGTCGGTGTTGAGGTGCTGGTAGAGCACCTGGGCCGGGGTGTCGCCGGAGTGCGGCTTGGCGCCGGTGAGCATCTCGTACAGCACGACCCCGCACGCGTACACGTCGGCGCGGGTGTCGGCGGTGCCGTGCTCGATCTGCTCCGGGGCGAGGTACGAGACGGTGCCGAGGACGGCACCGGTGGTGTCGGTGGCCGAGCCGACGGCCCGGACGAGCCCGAAGTCGGCGACCTTCACCCGGCCGTCGTCCCCTATCAGCACGTTCTCCGGCTTCATGTCGCGGTGCACGAACCCGGCCCGGTGCGCGGCGCCCAGCGCGGCGAGCACCGGCTCCAGGATGTCGAGCGCCGCCCGCGGCCGCAGGGCGCCGCGTTCGCGCAGCACGTCGCGGAGGGTGCACCCGGCGACGTACTCCATGGCGAGGTACACGTAGGCGCCGTCCGCGCCCTGGTCGAAGACCCCGACGACGTTGGGGTGCGCCAGGCGGGCGACGGACTTGGCCTCGCGCATGAACCGCTCCACGAACGCGGCGTCCGTGGCGAGGTCCGGGTGCATCACCTTGAGCGCGAGTTCCCGGTCGAGCCGGGTGTCCAGGGCCCGGTAGACCGTGGCCATCCCGCCGACGGCGATGCGCGCGTCGACGCGGTAGCGGCCGTCGAGCAGCCGCCCGACGAGGGGGTCCTGAAGGGTCGTGTCCACGGCGTCGAGTCTACGAGGGCCCGCACCCGCCCCCCGCCCGTCGCCCCGGGACTGCAGCCCAGCTGTGACGCGGGCCGCGGCCCCGGGGCGCGCGGAGCGGTCAGAAGGCCGGGCGTTCCGGATCCAGCCGGGCGCGGCCGTCGCGGGGCGAGGAGGCCTCCGCGAAGTGGCGGCGGGGGATGCGGCCCGCGCGGTGCGCGAGGCGGCCGGCCTCGACCGCGTGGCGCATGGCCTCCGCCATGAGGACCGGCTCCTGGGCCCGGGTCACCGCGGAGGCGAGCATCACCGCCGCGCAGCCCAGCTCCATCGCGAGCGCCGCGTCCGAGGCCGTTCCGGCTCCGGCGTCCAGGATCACCGGTACGCCGGCCCGCTCCACGATCAGCTGGAAGTTGTGCGGGTTGCGGATGCCGAGGCCGGAGCCGATCGGCGAGCCCAGCGGCATGATCGCCGCGCAGCCCACGTCCTCCAGCTTCTGTGCGACGACCGGGTCGTCATTCGTGTACGGAAGGACGACGAAGCCGTCGTCGACCAGCGTCTCCGCCGCGTCGAGCAGCTCCACCGTGTCCGGCAGCAGCGTCCGCTCGTCGGCGATGACCTCCAGCTTGATCCAGTTCGTGCCCAGGGCCTCGCGGGCCAGCCGGGCCGTGAGCACCGCCTCGCCGGCCGTGAAGCAGCCCGCCGTGTTCGGCAGCACCCGGATGCCGAGCCGCTCCAGCACGGACAGGACCGAGCCGCGCACGTTCGGGTCCAGGCGGCGCATGGCCACCGTGGTCAGCTCCGTACCGCTCGCCACGAGGGAGCGTTCGAGCACGTCGAGGCTGGGAGCCCCGCCCGTGCCCATGATCAGGCGGGACGAGAAATCCGTGCCGCCGAGCGGGAAGACGTCGTCGGACATGGCGCTCAACCTCCCTGCACCGCGGTGAGGACCTCGACCCGGTCGCCGTCGCCGAGCAACGTCGTGGCCCACTCGCCGCGCGGGACCACCGTCTCGTTGAGGGCGGCGGCCACCCCGGAGGGCGCCGCGGTGAGGGTCGCCACGAGTGCGGCGAGGGAGACGGGGCCGGTGAGGGTGCGGGCCTCACCGTTGACGGACACGGTCACGGAGCCGCGCACGGACGCGTGCGCGGTGGCGTTCGGGGACTCGTTCAGGGGCGCGTTCATGCGTGCTCCAGGTGCGCGGGGGAGAAGCGGCGGGCGGTGAAGGCGCGTGCCTCGTCGGGCAGCGTGCCGGAGGTCAGCGCGTCCGCCATGACGTCGCCGGTGACGGGGGTCAGCAGGACCCCGTTGCGGTAGTGGCCGGTGGCCAGGTGCAGCCCGGGCAGGGCGCTGGGGCCCAGCAGCGGCGCGTTGTCGGGTGAGCCGGGCCGCAGCCCGGCGCGGGTCTCGGTGAGCGGCAGCTCGGTGATGCCGGGCACCAGCTCGTGCGCGTCGCGCAGCAGCTCGTACACCCCGCCGGCGGTGACGGTGGTGTCCCAGCCGAGCTCCTCGCTGGTGGCGCCGACGACCAGTTCGCCGTTCTCGCGCGGCACGAGGTAGACGTGGCTGCCGCGGACGACCGCGCGGACGGTCCGGGAGAGGAACGGGGCGTAGGCGGGCGGCACCCGCAGGCGCAGCACCTGACCCTTCACCGGCCGCACGGGCGGCAGGACCTCCGCCGGTACGCCGTCGAGCCGGCCGCTCAGGCTGCCCGCGGCCAGGACCACCTGCTCGGCGTCGAGCGCGGTGCCGTCGGCCAGGGAGGCGCCCCGGGCCCGGTCCCGCTCCACCGTCAGGCGCTCCGTCAGGGCCCGGTGGAAGACCACGCCGGCCCGCTCGCAGGCCGTCACCAGCGCGTCGGCGAGCCGGCGCGGGTCGACCTGGTGGTCTCCGTCCACGCGCAGTCCGCCCCGGACGCCCGGGGCCAGCATGGGCTCCAGACGGCGGCACTCGCGGCCGTTCAGCCACTCCGAGGACAGCCCGCAGCGGGTCTGCAGGGCGTGCAGCTCCCGCAGGTGGGCCCGGTCGTCGGCGTCGAGCGCGACGGCGAGGGTGCCGCAGGCGCGGTAGCCCACGTCATGACCGGTGGCCTCGGCGAGCTCGTCGACGAAGCCGGGGTAGCGTCGGGCGGACTCGAGATTGAGCCCGAGCAGGGTCTCCTCGCCGTAGTGGAGTTCGGTGACGGCGGCGAGCATCCCCGCCGCCACCCGGGCGGCCCCGCCGCCCGGTTCGGGGTCGGCCACGGCGGTGCGCAGTCCGCGTTGCGCGGCCCGCCAGGCCGTGACCAGGCCGATGATGCCGCCCCCGATGACGAGGACGTCAGACGTGGTGCGTGTACGCGACATGGGCGTCCAGCCCCTCCCTTCGCCGGCATGACCCGGATCAGGTTCGTACGGTCGGAGGCCGGCCAGCCTCCCTCTCAGCCCGGTCGTCCGGGCTCCCGCGAGTGCTTTACGGCGGCCAGACTAACCGCCGTCGACCGAGCGCCACAGGGCCCCTCCCTTCCTGACGGTCCGTCAGATGCGTAAGGTGGTCGGGTGAGCGAGCGGAGGCGGACACAGTGAGCGAGCAGCAGCAGGCACCGGCGGACGAGCGGCGGGCGCCGCGCCCGGCCGGACGGCACGTCGTGATCGTGGGCGCCGGGATGGCGGGCGTCCAGACCGCCGTCGCCCTGCGCGAGCAGGGCTTCGCCGGCCCCGTCACCCTCATCGGCGCCGAGCCCCACCAGCCCTACGACCGCCCGCCGCTCTCCAAGGCCGTCCTCCTCGGCAAGGCCGAGGACTCCGCCTTCGACGTCGACTTCGAGGCCCTCGACGTCGAACTCCGCCTCGGCGTCGAGGTCACCGGCCTGCGCGCCGCCGACCACGAGGTCGACACGGAGACCGGCCCCGTCCCTTACGACACGCTCGTCGTCGCGACCGGCGCCCACCCGCTCACCCTGCCCGGCAGCGAGGGCGTCCCCGGTGTCCACCTGCTGCGCACCCTCGACGACGCCGCCCGGCTCAAGCCCGTCCTGGAGAGCCGCCACGACATCGTCGTCGTCGGCGCCGGCTGGATCGGCGCCGAGTTCGCCACCGCCGCCCGCCAGGCAGGCTGCGCCGTCACCGTCGTCGAGGCCGCCGACCGCCCCCTCGCCGGCGCCCTGCCCGCCGAGGTCACCGCCCCCATGGGCGCCTGGTACGCCGAGAGCGGCGCCGAACTCCGGCTCCACGCGCGCGTGGAGCACGTCGAGGAGGGCAGGGTGGTCCTCACCGCCGACTCCACGGACTTCGGCGCCACCGGCGCGCCGCGCGAGCTGCCCGCCGACGCCGTCGTCGTCGGCATCGGCGCCCGCCCCGCCACCGGCTGGCTGGAGCGCTCCGGCGCCGCCCTCGACCCGAGCGGCGCGCTCACCGCCGACGACCGCCTGCGCACCTCGCTGCCCGACGTCTACGCCGTCGGCGACTGCGCCTCCTTTCCCTCCGCCCGCTACGGCGAGCGGCTCCTCGTCCACCACTGGGACAACGCCCTCCAGGGCCCCCGCACCGTCGCCGCCGACATCCTCGGGGCGGCCGCCGCGCCCTACGACCCGGTGCCCTACTTCTGGTCCGAGCAGTTCGGCCGCTTCGTCCAGTACGCGGGCCACCACGGCGCCGCCGACACCCTGCTGTGGCGCGGCGACCCGGCCGACGAGGCCTGGACGGTGCTGTGGCTGCGCGAGGACGCGCTCATCGCCCTGCTCGCCGTCGGCCGCCCCCGCGACCTCGCCCAGGGGCGCAAGCTGATCGAGCAGGCCGCGCCACTCGATCCGGCGAAGGCCGCCGACCCCTCCGTCCCCCTGAAGGCGGCAGTCCGGTAGGCCCGACTACCGACTGTCAGTCCGGGATGGCACGCTTGTCACGTGACCGAGATTGACGCAAAGACCGATGCTCTCGTCCCCGCCTGGCTCTACCTCCCCGACATCGCGGAAATGCTCGACGTCGAGGTGACGCGCGTGCGGCAGCTGGTCAAGGAGGGCCAGCTCATCGCCGTCCGCCGCGGTGAGCGCAAGGTGCTGCAGGTGCCTGCCGCCTTCATCCAGGGCGACAAGGTGGTCAAGGGCCTCGCCGGGACCCTGACCCTGCTGCGGGACGACGGCTTCAGCGACGAAGAGATGCTGGAGTGGCTCTTCACTCCGGACCCGACCCTGCCCGGCACCCCCGCGCAGGCCCTCGGCGAGAATCGCGGCACGGAGGTGAAGCGCCGCGCCCAGGCGCTCGCCGTCTGACGCACGCTCGCCGAGCAGTCCCACAGCACCCGCGGGTGCCGGGCCGGCCCTCGTGGCCGCCCGGCACCGGCACCACCCACCAGGGGGGAACGATCATGTCCACGCCTCGCGCACAGCTCGCCGACGCCCGGCTCTATCTGTGCACCGACGCCCGGAAGCGGCAGGGCGACCTGCCCGCCTTCCTCGACGCCGTCCTCTCCTCCGGCGTGGACATCGTGCAGCTCCGCGACAAGGGCATGGAGGCCGGCGAGGAGCTGGAGCACCTGGCCGTCCTCGCCGAGGCCTGCCGCCGCCACGGCAAGCTCCTCGCGGTGAACGACCGGGCCGACGTCGCCCACGCCATCGGCTCCGACGTGCTCCACCTCGGCCAGGGCGACCTGCCCGTGCCGGCCGCCCGCGCGATCCTCGGCGACGACGTGCTCATCGGGCGGTCCTGCCACGCCGAGGAGGAGGCGGCCGCGGCCGCCTCCGAGCCGGGCGTGGACTACTTCTGCACGGGCCCCTGCTGGCCCACCCCCACGAAGCCGGGGCGGTACGCGCCCGGCCTCGACCTCGTGCGCTACGCGGCCGGCCTGGCCCAGGACCGGCCCTGGTTCGCCATCGGCGGCATCGACGAGACCAACCTGGACGAGGTCCTGGACGCGGGCGCCCGCCGGATCGTCGTCGTCCGCGCGATCACCGAGGCCGACGACCCGGCCGCCGCCACGGCCTCCCTCGCCAAGCGGGTCCGCGAGCGCCTCGTCTGAGCACCGCAGCGACAGGAGGCGGCCCGGGGAACCCCGCGCCGGTCCGAAGATCGTCTGACGCGTCCTGCGGACCGCACGGCGAGCCCCGAAGATCGTCCCGGCGCGGCGTGGAGATCGTCCCCGCCGGGGGCGAAGATCGTCCCCCCCGGGGGTGAAGATCGTCCTCGCCGGGGGTGAAGATCGTCCTCGCCGGGGGTGAAGATCGTCCTCGCCGGGGGTGAAGATCGTCCCGGTCCGTGCGGAAGATCGTCCGAACGGAGGGCGTCTCGGTGTCCGGAAAGGTGTCCATTTCGCGGACACGGCTTCACCCGGCCCTTGGACCCCGTCTAACCTGCCCGTATGGCCCTTGGTACCGCTTCCGTCCGCTCGGACCGTGCTCGCACGGTCCGCGACATCCTTGCCGCCGGTCGGACCTCGTACTCCTTCGAGTTCTTCGCCCCCCGGACCGAGAAGAGCGAGCAGAGCCTCTGGAACGCGATGCGCCGGATCGAGGCGGTCGCGCCGAGCTTCGTCTCCGTGACCTACGGCGCGGGCGGCACCACCCGCGGCGGCACCGTCAAGGCCACCCAGAAGATCGCCTCCGACACCACCCTCACCCCGGTCGCCCACCTCACCGCCGTCGACCACTCGATCGCCGAACTCCGCAACATCCTGGGGCAGTACGCGGACGCCGGCATCAGGAACATGCTCGCCGTCCGCGGTGACCCGCCGGGCGACCCGCTCGGCGAGTGGGTCGCCCACCCCGAGGGCGTGCGCTACGCCGCCGACCTCGTCCGGCTGATCAAGGAGTCGGGCGACTTCTGCGTGGGCGTGGCCGCCTTCCCGGAGATGCACCCGCGGTCCACGGACTGGGACACCGACGTCCGCCACTTCGTGGACAAGTGCCGGGCCGGCGCCGACTACGCGATCACCCAGATGTTCTTCGACCCCGAGGCCTATCTGCGGCTGCGCGACAGCGTCCAGGCGGCCGGCTGCGAGACCCCGATCATCCCCGAGGTCATGCCGGTGGTGAGCGTGAAGACGCTGGAGCGACTGCCCCAGCTGAGCAACGCCCTCTTCCCCGAGAATGTGAAAGAGCGCATCCTCGCCGTCAAGGACGATCCGGCCGCTGTACGCTCCATCGGTATCGAGTTCGCGACGGAGTTCTGCGCGCGTCTGCTCTCCGAGGGTGTCCCCGGACTGCACTTCATCACGCTGAACAACTCCAAGGCGACGCTCGAGATCTACGAGAATCTCGGACTGCACCAGCAGTCGTGACCGGCCACACCCGCCCCGACCCGCGGCGGTGGCCGTAGGAGAGGGGCGGGCATGGGGTGGACGGTCCTCTACGTCGCGTTCGGCGTCGTGGCCTTGTGGCTGCTCGGTGAGGTGCTGCTGCAGTACAAGGCGCGGCTCCGCTGGCGGCTGCTCGCGTTCGGCGGCTTCCTCGGCGTGGTGATCGGCGTGCTGCTGCCGTCGGTCCTGGTCATCGTGATCGGAGCCGTCGCCTTCGCCGTCGGCCAGACCTATGTGACCCTTTCCTTCCGGCGCGGCTTCTCCACCGGCTGGGCCCTGGGCGGCAGCCCGGGCGCCAGCCGCCGCCGCAGGTCCGGCAATCCCGAGGCCCAGGCCGCCGGACCCACGCTGGAGGTCAGCGACCTCGCGTACGAGCCGGCGGACCACGCCGACGAGGACCTCCTGGCCGCCGCCGGGACGACGTCCGTGTACGAGCCCCAGCCGATGCCCGAGGACACCGGCCAGTACGCCGTCTACGGCACCTCGTACGAGCAGCAGCAGTACGCCGACCCCTACGCGACCGGGTACGAGCAGCAGCCCGCCTACGACTACGGCGCGGGCGCCCAGCAGCAGTACGCCGCCTACTCGGACCCGTACATCGGCCAGCAGTACGCCGACGCCGGCCAGCAGTACGGCGCCTACCAGCAGCAGCCGTACGCCGACCCGTACGCGCCCTCGTACACCTACGACACCCCGCCCGGCGGCGTCTGGGTGCCGCAGCAGCGGGACACCGACGAGCAGCACCAGCAGCACCAGCAGCAGTACGGGTACGGCGAGGACCAGCAGTACCGCTACTAGGGGGTGCTGCGAAGGCCGCGGGCGACCTTCGCGACATCCCTCCGAGGCCTGTCGTGCGGATCGGGCCGACCAGGCCCTGTTGCCCCGGCCGGCTACCGCGAGCCGCGGAAGTCCGCACCCTCCACGATGAGCCCGGTGACCAGCGCCCCCGACATCCCGGCGTGCGCGAGCCCGCCGCCGGGGTGGGCCCAGCCGCCGGCGAAGTAGAGGCCGGGGAGCAGGGAGGCGTTGCCCTCCGGGAGGTACCGCCCGCCCGCTCCCGCCAGGGCGGGCCCGGGCACCTCGGCCACGCCGGTCTCGTGGACCGTGTGCTCCGGGGTGCGGACCTCCTGCCACAGCAGCCGCTCCCGGAGTTCCGGCACGGCCGCCTCCGTCTGCCGCAGCATCCGCTCGGCGAACGCGTTCCAGTCCTGGCCGCCCCCGGTGCGCACGGTCGCGGTGACGGTCGCCGACTCGTGGGCGTCGTCCGGCCGGAGGGCCGCGTCGTCCGGCCGCAGCACGGTCACCGTCGGCAGCTCGCCGGAGCCGTGCACGAGCGTGCGGTGCGCGGCGCCGGGCTCGCGGGCCCCGCGCAGCGCCAGACAGACCGTCACCCGCCCGGTCGCGTCCGGGGCGAACGGCCGGAGCTCCGTGCCCTCCGGCACGATCAGCCGGTCCTCGGCATGGTGCGAGGGCACCGGCGCGCCCGACACCACGTGGTCCGCCTCGACGAGCTCGCCACCGGCCACTTCCACCCCGCACGCCCGGCCGTCCTTCTCCAGGACCCGCTCGACGGACGCGTCGAAGACGAACTCCACCCGCCGCTGCCGGCACCGTTCGTACACCGCGTCCGCGAGCGCGCGGACACCCCCGGCCACGTACCAGCTGCCGAAGGTCTGCTCCATGTACGGCAGCACGGCCGCCGCGGCAGGAGCCTCGGCCGGGTCGAAGCCGTAGCTCCAGGCGTACGAGTCGAGCAGCGCCATCAGGCGTGGGTCGCGCAGCTCGCGGGCGCCGATCCGGGCCAGGGTGGTCGTCGGGCGGCGCAGCAGGCCCGCCTTGAGGGCCGGGTAGGGCTCGCGGCCGAGCGGCGTGAGGTCCTCGGGCTGCGGCTCCTCCAGGAGCGGGCGGCGCGTGCGGTCCCAGGCCTCGCGGGCGCGCACCATGAAATCGCCCCAGCGCTCGCCCGTACCCTCGCCGAGTGCCGCGTCCAGGGCGGCGACCGTGCCCGCGCGCGAGGCGTTCGGCAGGTCGACGCGGGTGCCGTCGGCGAAGACGTGCCGGCTCGCCGGGTCGACCTGGGTGAGCGTCACGCACTCCTCCAGCGGCTGCTTGCCGGTCTTCACGAACAGATCGCGGTAGACGGCGGGCAGGTGCAGCAGACCGGGGCCGGTGTCGAAGCCGAACCCGTCCCGCTCGAAGCGCCGGACCGCGCCTCCGTACGTCCCGCTCCGCTCGTACACCGTCACCCGGTGCCCCGCGACGGCCAGCCGGGCGGCCGCCGCCATGGCGCCGAGTCCCGCGCCGATCACCACAATCCGTGCCATGTGAGCGACCCTATCCGGCCGCTCAGAAATGCTCCGAACCGTCCGTCGCTGCCGGCTGCCGCCCGCCCGGGGGCGACAGGCGGCGCTCCTCGCGGCGCTGGGCGCGGCGGCGCCAGAAGCGCCGGATGCGCTGGGCGAGGAAGGCCACCACGGCCAGACCGACCGCGAGCAGCGTCGCCGCGATCACGGCGGCCGCGACCGGATGGAAGACGGCGAAGGTGATGACCCCGGCGACGGCGAGGTCCTCCGCCGTGGACACGGCGATGTTGGAGAGCGGCTCGGGCGAGGTGTTGACCGCCATCCGCGTCCCGGCCTTGACGAAGTGACTCAGCAGGGCGGTGGTGCCGCCGACCGCGCCGGCGGCCAGCTCCGGCAGCGAGCCGGACTGGCCGGCGAGCAGCGCGGCCACCACCGCCCCGCTGACCGGCCGGATCACCGTGTGGACCGAGTCCCACACGGAGTCGACGTACGGGATCTTGTCCGCCACCGCCTCGCACAGGAACAGCACCGCGGCGGCGATCAGGACGTCGGGCCGTTGCAGCGCCTCGGGCACCTCGTCGGAGAGACCGGTCGCGCCGAAAACGCCGAGCAGCAGGACCACCGCGTACGCGTTGATCCCGCTCGCCCAGCCGCTCGTGAAGACCAAGGGGAGTACGGACACGTCCGCGATCGTAGCCAGCCCTGAGTACCCGTACCTAGGAGTCGAGATGAGTAGGTACGCGGATGGGCCGTGACCTGCGCGGAAGGGAGAGTGGAGGCACGGAAGGGGCGCGGCTCCGGGACCGCCGGCACGGGGCGGCGGAACGGGGTCGCGCGCCTGCCGGTACGGGGGAACGGGGGTGCCTCGGACGCGCCGGAAGGTGCGGAGGGGTACGGAACGAGCGCCGGTCCGGCGAGGCTCGGGGGGATCGAGCCTCGCCGGACCGGCGTCTTCTCCTGCGGGCCGCCGGTTGCCTCAGCAGCCGCTCACCCGTCCGTGCAGCAAGCGCGAGAGCGCCGCGTGCACGTCCTCCAGGGAGCGTTCGCTCTGGAAGGCCTGCCAGTCGAGCGCGGCCACGAGCACCATGCCGACGAGGGCGGACGCGGTCAGCGGCACGTCGATCTCGTCGGTGAACTCACCGGCCGCCACACCGTCGCGCAACACGTTCTCGACGACCGCGACGGCCTCCTGACGGACCACCAGCAGGGTGGAGTTCCAGGCCCGTCCGGTGCGCCAGAGCTCGGCCACGTACAGCTGGGTGAAGGCCGGGTAGCGCTGGATGAACACCAGACCGGCCTTGATCATCGCGTCCAGCGCCTCGATCCGGCTGCCGCCGCGCCCATCGGTCTCCTCGGCCGCCGCCCTGAGGGAGGCGGCGAGGAGCGAGACGCCGTGCCGCAGCAGCTCCTCGAAGAGCTCGGTCTTGCTCTTGAAGTTGTAGTAGACCGTGCCCTTGGCCACTCCCGCCCGCTCGGCGATCTCGTCGACCGTGGTCGCCGAGAAGCCCTGCTCCGCGATGAGGGTGACGGCCGCTTCGTAGAGCTTCGCGCGGGTGGCCTGCCGTCTGGTGCTGCTGCTGTCCATGGGCTCGATTCTCACAGGTTCAGAGCGACAGTTCCGGGTGGAGCCGGTCCAGCGACCACACCTGCTTCTGACGGGCGGACAGGGCGGTCAGCGCCAGCGCGCCCACCGTGAAGGCGCCGAGGACGGCGACGGCCTGCCAGACCGGTCCGACCCCGCCGCCCGTGATGAGCCGGCGCAGTGCCTCGACGACGTACGTCATCGGCAGGTACGGGTGGATGGCGTTGAAGAAGCCCGGGCTGGTCTGCACGGGGTACGTGCCGCCCGCCGAGGTCAGCTGGAGCATCAGGACCGCGAGCACCAGGATGCGTCCCGCCGCGCCGAACTTGGCGTTCAGCCACTGGATGATGGCGGCGAAGCAGCAGGTCACCAGGACGAGGAAGCCGACGGTCCCGGCGGCCCGCGCCATCTGGAGCCCCAGGCCCCAGTGGAGCACGGACATCAGCGCGCCCACCTGCAGCACGCCGATCGCGGCGACCGGCAGCCAGCCCGCGAGCGCGATCCGCCAGGCGGAGGCGCCGGCGGCGAGGGCGCGTCGGTTGAGCGGCTGGATGATCATGTACGCGACCATCGCGCCGACCCAGAGGGAGAGCGGGATGAAGTACGGGGCGAAACCGGTGCCGTAATTGGGTGCCTTGTGCATCGACTGGGCGGCGAGCCGGACCGGGTCGGCCATCACCTCGGTGCGGCGGTCGCGGTCCTGCTTGTCGTAGTCCGGGATCTTCTTCACGCCGTCGCTGAGACCGGTCGCCAGCTCGCCCGAGCCGTCGGCCAGCTTGAACAGGCCGCCGTCGAGCGCGCCCGCGCCCTTCTTCAGCTTGCCGACGCCCGTGTCGAGGCTGCCGGCGCCGGTGCGGGCGCTCGTGAGGCCGGTGTGCAGCCGGTCGGCGCCGTCGGCGACCTGGTGGGCACCCTTGTTGAGCTCGTTGATCTTCTTGATGGCGCCCTCGATGTCCTCGTCGAGGTGCGGGGAGCGCCGGGCCAGTTCGTCGGCGTCCTTCTTCAGCTTGGCGAGCCGGGCGTCCAGGGTCTTCAGGTCGCCCTTGCTGTCCTTGGTCAGCTCGTGCAGGTCGTCGGCGATCTTCGCCACGTCGTGGGCCGATACCGAGGCCTTCTTGAGGATCTCGCAGCCCTTGGTGTCGGGGAGCAGGTTGTTCACGCACTGCTTGCGGTAGTACGCGGACAGCTCGTCGTCGGCCACGTGCGCGGCGCTGCGGGCGACCGGGGCGCGGCGCACCAGGTCGTCCAGGTTGTGCCGGACGGCGGTGGCCGAGTCGGAGACGAGCCGGGCGGTGTCGCGGATCGACTTGCCGTTGTTCGCCAGGTACGGGCGGACCTTGTCGGCGGTGCCGTTCACCTTGTCGGCCAGCTGCTGGGTGCCGTCGGCGACCTTGCGGGAACCGGCCTCCAGGTCCTTGGAGCCCTTGTCGAGCTTCTTGATGCCCGAGGACAGCTCGCCACTGCCCTTCTTGGCGTCCTTCAGGCCGTCGGCCAGGCTCTTGGAGCCGGCCTTCGCCTTGTCGACGCCCTCCTTGAGGTCACCGGCGCCCTTCGCCGCCTCGGCGGTGGCGTCGTGCAGGTCGGAGAAGGAGATGAAGATCTTGTCGAGGAAGGTGCGCGAGGACTTCGTGGAGGCGGCGGTGCGCACCTCGGAGAAGACCGTGCGGGAGATCTGCCCGACGATGTAGTTGTTGGCGTCGTTCGTGCGCACCTTCAGGGCGCCGGTCTCGGGGGAGGCGCCGGAGCTGGAGGCGATCCGCTCGCTGAAGTCGGACGGCATGGTCAGGGACAGGTAGTACGTCCCTTCCTCGACGCCCTCGCGCGCCTCCTCGTCGCTCACCTCGTGCCAGTCGAAGACGGCGCTCTCGCGCAGCTTCTCGGTGATGTCGGCGCCCGCGGTGATCTTCTGACCGCCGGTGGTGGCGCCCTTGTCCTCGTTGACGAGGGCGACGGGGATCTTGTCGAGCCTGCTGTACGGGTCCCAGAAGGAGCACAGGTACAGCGCGCCGTACAGCAGCGGCAGCAGCAGGATCGCGACCAGGGCGGCCGCCGGGAGCTTCCCCCTGCCGAACCGCTTCAGCTCAAGCGCGGCCAGTTTCGGCGAGCGCATCGGCCTCCCCCTCCTCGGTCTTCACGGTCTTCTCGGTCTTCGCGGTACTGGTGGTGTCCGCGGTCTTCGTGGTCTTCGTGGTTTTCGTGCTCTTCGTGCTCTTTGCCGTGTCGTCCCCGGCGTCGGCGGCGGGCTCCGCCGCGGGGGCGTCGGCGTCCCCGGCCGGGACGTTCTCGGCGGCGGCCGCCCCGGTGGCCGCCCTGCGGGTGGCGGTCGAGACGCGCAGGGCGCCCTCGGGGGCCTCGCTGCAGACGGCGAGGACGGTGGTGCCGGACGCGGCGACGGAGCGCAGCAGGGCCCAGGCCTCGGCGCGGTCGGCGTCCGACAGCTTGAGGTCGGTGTCGTCCAGGGCGAGCAGCCGGGGCCGGCCGACGAGGGCCAGCGCGACCGACAGGCGCAGCGCCTCCAGGCGCTCCAGGTCCCGTACGGAGGTCCGGTCGCCCTTCGGCAGCGTGGCCAGGTCGAGTCCGGCGGCCGCCAGGGCCTCGTCGATCCGGGCCCGCGCGGCGGCGGAGCGCTCGGCCGGGCGGCGCAGCAGGGCCTTGAGGGAGCCGTCGAAGCGGCGCTGCAGCAGGGCCCGCTCGCGCAGGTGCTCGGCGACGGTGAGCGCCGGGTCGAGGTCGCTGACGCCCGGCACGGGGCCGAGCGCGCTGATCCGACGCACGGCCGCCATCCTGCGGGGCAGCGCGAGCCCCGCCACCTCGGCGTGCCCCTCCTGGGTCTTCATGCGGCCGCTGAGCGCGAGCAGCAGGCAGGTCCGGCCGGAGCCGGAGGGGCCCTCGATCGCGACCAGGCTGCCGGGCGCGGCCTCGAAGCCGATCTCGCGGAACACCCAACCGCGCGGGCCCTTCAGGCCGAATCCGTCCGCGACGACGGCGGCGCCGTGCGGCTCGTCCGGGTTCGCTTCCACGATCCCCCCTGGGAACTCTTCGGGACTCTTTTGAACTGACTGGTCAGTTCAAAAAGTTACCCCTCGGTTGTCTTTCGCGCAAAACCCCAGGTCAGCCGGATTGTCAGTGGGGGCGTGCACGATGAACACATACGGCCACAGCGCCGTCACTCGACGACAGGAGGCTCGTCATGGCCGGCCACTCCGCCGCAGCCACGCCCCGGCGCCGCACCGGCGCGCGCCCTGCCCCCGCCCAGCTCGGACCCGCGTCCGACGTCCACCCGGTCCTGCGCCGCACCTCGGCACCGCCCGCCGCCCTCGACCTGCTCGCCAAGGCCAGGTCCGGACTCGACGAGGCCGCCGCCCTCGACGTGCCCAACGAGGCCTACGCCACCGCGCACCTCGCCGCCCTGCGCACCGCCGCCGCCGTGCTCGCCGCACGCGGCCGGCCCGAACGGGACCCGCGCAAGCGGGCCCGGATCCGCAGCACCTGGGAGGTGCTGCCCGAGATAGCGCCCGAGCTCACGGAATGGAGCGCCCTGTTCGCCGCGGGCGCCGAGCGCCGGGCCCGCGCCGAGGCCGGGATCACCGGCGCCGCGAGCCGTCGGGACGCCGATGACCTGCTGCGGGCCGCCGCCGTGTTCCTGCGCCTGGTCGAGCGACTGCTCGTCCTCCAGCCGGTGCTGCCGCGCCAGCCGGGCGCGGAGGAGGCCACGGGATGACCAGGGGATTCCTTCCGAGGCCATAGGGTGGGGGGCCGGACGTTCGTACCCGTCACCGAGGAGTCAGCAGCCGTGTCGGACCCTTCCCCCGTCTCCGGTCGAGAGGCGACCTCGCGCCCGTCGCGCGCCTCCCTGCGCACCGCCGTCGTCTGGGACGTCCTCCAGGACGCGCTCGACCGCCGCGTCGAGGCCACGGGGAAGAAGAGCCTCGACGTCCTCGACACGGGCGGCGGCGCGGGGAACTTCGCGGTGCCGGTGGCCCGCCTCGGCCACCGGGTCACCGTCGTCGACCCCAGCCCCAACGCGCTCTTCGCCCTGGAGCGGCGCGCCGCCGAGGCCGGCGTCGCCGACCTGGTCCAGGGCGTCCAGGGCGACATCCACGGCCTGTTCGACGTCGTCGGCCGCGAGGGCTTCGACGCCGTGCTGTGCCACGGCGTCCTGGAGTACGTGGACGACCCGGCCGAGGGCGTGCGCAACGCGGCCGCCGCGCTGCGCCCCGGCGGCAGCCTCAGCGTGCTCGCCTCCGGGCTCGGCGGCGCCGTGCTGGCCCGCGCCCTGGCCGGCCACTTCACCGAGGCGCGGCACGCGCTGAGCGACCCGGCGGGCCGCTGGGGCCACGGCGACCCCGTGCCGCGGCGCTTCACCGCCGAGCAGCTCACCGAGCTCGCCGCGGCCGCCGGACTCGACGTCGGCGCCGTCCACGGCGTCCGGGTCTTCGCCGACCTGGTGCCCGGCGTCCTCGTGGACACCGAACCCGGCGCGGCCGAGGCCCTGCTGCGCCTGGAGGCCGCGGCGGCCGAACTGCCGTCCTTCCACGCGATCGCGACCCAGCTGCACGTCCTGGGCGCGAAGCGGGCCTGAGGCCCGCCCGTCAGGCCACGCGCACGGCTGCGCCCCGGGTGCTCCTGACCCGGGGCGCAGCCGTGCGCGCTGAGCAGCGGCGCAGCCGCAGATGGAGTACGCCACAGACCGCCCGGACGGGGACTTGTCCCCGTATGATCGGGAGACACGATCCGGCATGACGGGCAGGGGGCTGGGGAATCAACGCCTCAGCATCCGAACCGCATGGCGGCCCGGATTGGCGATTTGGCATTGAGGGCGGGTTTCACGGGGGCGATTCCCTGCCTATCCTGAAAGGGCCGCAAACCGGTCGCCCCCGCGACCGACGACTAGGAGGACTCCGTGCCGCTCTCGGAGCACGAGCAGCGAATGCTCGAGCAGATGGAGCGAGCGCTGTACGCCGAAGATCCCAAGTTCGCGACAGCGCTCGAGGGAAGCGGACTGCGTACGTACACCCGGCGACGGGTCTACCAGGCAGTCGCCGGCTTCCTGGTGGGTATCGCGCTCCTCATGGCCGGAATGGTCGCCCAGCAGATCTGGATCAGCGTGGTGGGGTTCCTCGTCATGCTGGGCTGCGCGGTCCTGGCGGTCACCGGCTGGCGCAAGGCGCCCAAGCCGGGCGAGCACGTGCAGGCCGCCGGAGGCGGCCGTCGGACCCGGCAGCGACGCTCGATGATGAACCGCATCGAGGAGCGGTGGCAGCGCCGCCGCGACGAGCAGCAGGGCGGCCCCCACTGACGGCCCCCGCTCGGACGATGACCTGACATTCGTGGGCCCGCGCCTTCCGGCGCGGGCCCACGAATGTTTCCGGGCCTGCCGGACGTGCTTTCACCGCCCCTCGCGGATCGACCCCGAGGCTCTGCGCCGGACCGTGCTCTGCCCGACCGCGCTCGGCTCGACCATGCCCGGCCGGATGCGCCGGCCGGGACGTGCTCGGCCGAGACGTGCCGGCCTGACCGTCCTCGGTCTCCCGAGCCGCCAGGTCCGGCCCGGCGTTCCGGGCCCGTCGTGCTCGTACTGCCGGACTCCCGGACCGGAACTCCGGCCCGTCGTGCCCGGGCTCCCAGACTTCCGGACCGCCCGGCCACCGGACTCCCAGACCTCCGGCCCACCCGGCCCCCGGACTCCAGCACACCCAGAGCCACCGGGCCCCGGACCACCAGGCCCCAGGCCCCCGGAGCCCCCGCCCTGCTGGACGGGGACCCCAGGAGCCCGGCGTCAGCTCGCGTCGCGGGACGGGCGGCGGCGGGGTACCGAGTCGAGCAGCGCGCGGGTCTTCGCCGACCAGGCGTTCCCGAGCGCCGTCGTGCTCTCCTGCGCCGCCCGGACCACCCGTGCGGCCGAACGCGGTGCGAACCGTGCGCGCAGCCGGGTGCCGCGGGAGGACACGGTGTGGAAGCCGCGGCGGATGACGGCCACGTGCTCCGTCAGGCCCGTGGCCGGCAGGGGGCGCGGGGCGTAGAGGGCTTCCTCGACGGCCCGGGCCACCCGGTGCACCGCGTCGGCGGCGTCCTGCGGCAGCTCGGCCTCGCGGACGAGACGTGCCGCCGTCCTGCGGGGCGTCCGCGACTCGTCCGGGGCCACACCGTGGTCCCAGGCCAGGTCGTTGATCTCCTGCCACACCGCCAGGACCCGGGCGACCGGGTCGCCCGCCGGGCCGAGGCGCCTGGCCCGTACCTGCGTGCGCCACAGCAGGGGCAGCAGGAGGAGGGCGAGGAGGACCAGCAGGATCCCCAGGCAGATCAGGGCGATGACGTACGGGGGCAGGCCGCCGTCGTCCGAGGCCGCACCGCCCGCCGCCTGGTCCTGCCCGCACTCGCCGAGCCGCTTCAGCTGCGGCGGGCAGCTCTCCGAGCTGCTCGGCATCGCCGACGGCTGGGCCGAGGCGCTGGTGGACGGCTGCGCCGACGGGGTCGCCGCGCCACCCGAGGACTGCTCACGGGCGTAGTCCGGGACCGTGCCGCGCGAAGGCGTGGGCTCGAAGCGGGTCCAGCCGGCCCCCTCGAAGTACAGCTCGGGCCACGCGTGCGCGTCCCGGATGCCGACCGATACGGAGCCGT
Source organism: Streptomyces sp. NPDC051921 (assembly GCF_040680975.1). Taxonomy (NCBI): domain Bacteria; kingdom Bacillati; phylum Actinomycetota; class Actinomycetes; order Kitasatosporales; family Streptomycetaceae; genus Streptomyces; species Streptomyces sp. NPDC051921. The sequence continues at coordinate 69,083 of NZ_JBFAXU010000022.1, read as the reverse complement.
CGGACTGCGGGGTCCCCGGCATGAAGCCGACCGCGACCCGGGCCGGGATGCCCAGGGAGCGGGCCATCGCCGCCATCGAGAAGGAGAAGTGGACGCAGAAGCCCTCCTTGTCCTTCAGGAAGCGGGAGATCGCCTGGACGCCGGTGCCGGACTTGACCTCCACGTCGTAGCGGAAGCCGCCGTCCTCGGCGAACCAGTCCTGGAGCTTCACCGCCCGCTCGTAGTCGTTGCGCGCTCCCCGGGTCACCTCCAGGGCCGTCGACCGCACGTCGGCCGGGAGGGAGGCCGGGACCCGGGTGTACTCCCGGCGCAGCTCGTCCGGCGCGGCGGGGGCCGCCGACAGCTGCTCGGTGCTGGGCCGCACGTCCAGGCTGGTCACCGTGTAGCGGGCGCCCCGGGTGTTCTGCCCGCTGTCACCGACGAGCATCCGGCCGGCCGGCTCGTAGCGCCAGCTGCCCCCGATGGAGACCTTCGCCGCCGGGTACGGCATCGGCAGCCACTTCTGCTCGTACGCCGTGGAGGCGACGAAGTTGGTGGTGATCTGCGTGGTGCGGACCTCCTGCGAGAGGCCGACCGGCCAGGGCAGCTCGTCGGGCACGTCCTCGATCGGGCGGACCGAGGACTTCCAGGCGGTGCCGTCGAACTGGTCGAGCGCGACCAGCCGCAGATACATGTTCCCGGTGTCGGTGGCGTTGGTGCGGTAGCGCAGGACCTCGCGGTCCTCCGGCTGCCGCAGGTCGTTCTGGAGCGAGACCAGCGGGTTCACCGCCGAGATGGTGCCGCCCTTGCCGCCGGTGTCCTCGCCGCTGCCGCCACCGCCGAAGACGCCGCCGCTCAGTCCGGGCAGCGCGAACGGCACCACGAGGGCGATGCCCATCGCGACCGCGCCGATCCGGCGCCCGGTACGTGCCGGCGCGAACGCCGGGCCGCCCTCGCCGGGGGCGGAACCGGGCCGGCCGGAGCGCTGGGCGCCGCCGAAGACACGGCCCCACGCCGAGAGCCGGTCCCGGCCCTCGGCCAGGAGCAGCAGCAGGTAGCCGGCGGCGGCGAAGAGGAAGTACAGCCAGCCCGCGCCCCCGCCGGACAGCCCCGCGGCCACCGAGTACAGCGCGAGCAGCGGGAGTCCCGCCGGGGCCGCGCTGCGGAAGGTCACCGCGAGGGCGTCCACGACGAGTCCGACCACCGCGACGCCCGTCACCAGGAGCAGGCGGATGCCGGGCGTGTTCGGCGCCGGGATCGCGTACGTGCCGACGTCGTCCACCCCGGCCTGGAAGAGCGTGTCGAAGGCGGCGAAGACGTCCGGTCCCGGCAGCACGAGCAGGATCGCCTGCTCGCGGGCGAAGACCAGCGTGAGCACGAGCAGCGTGACGAGCGCCTGGGCGGCGATCGTCAGCGGCCGGGCGAGCGGCACCCGCCGCGTCACCGTGCCCACCGCGCTCTGCAGACCCAGCAGGAGCGCCGCCGTGAAGATCCAGGTGGCCGGCTTCACGAGCGGCACCAGGGCCGTCGCCGCCGCCAGCGTCGCGCCGAAGGCCGCGAGCGTCAGCCGCGCGCGCCCGCTCATGCCCAACCTCCGTACGTGTCGGCCGCGGGGGCCTGGACGGCCGCCCCGCCGGCCTGCTGCCACAGATCAGCGAGCCGGACGCCGGGGGCCACCGGGATCGCCTGCCACCCGGCCTCCCGCAGGGTCCGCAGCCGGTCCTCCACGGCCCCGGCGACGGCGCCGCCGGTCAGCCAGGTCCCGGAGTCGAGCACGAAGGCGATCGCCGCCCCGCCGCGCTGCCGCATCCGGGCCAAGAGCGCCGCCTGCTCCTCGTCGAGGTCGCCGACGAACGCGACGAGCAGTCCCTCGTGCCCGCCGCGCAGCACGTCGAACGCGCGGGAGAGCCCGGCTCCGTCGGAGTGGTCGACGACCGCGAGGGTGTCCATCATCAGCCCGGCGGCGTCCGTCGAATCCGCGGCGGAGCGGCCGGCCCCGGTGAAGCCCTCGGCGCCCTCGCCGGGCACGCTGCTGCCGGTGTCGGTGAGCAACCGGACCGAATAGCCGCGCTCCAGCATGTGCGTGAGCACGGAGGCGGCGCCGGAGACGGCCCATTCGAAGGCCGAGTCGGGCCCGGCGCCCTCGTAGGCGATGCCCCGGGTGTCCAGGAGCACCGTGCAGCGGGCACGCTGCGGCTGCTCCTCGCGGCGCACCATCAACTCGCCGTAGCGCGCGGTGGAGCGCCAGTGGACCCGGCGCAGGTCGTCGCCGTGCCGGTAGGCGCGCGGAATGATGTCGTCGTCCCCGGCGAGCGCGAGGGACCGCTGCTGCCCGTCTCCGTATCCGGCGGACTCGCCGGACAGCTTCACCGGCGGCAGCGGCTCGGTGCGGGGGACGACGGTCAGCATGTCGTAGGCGCTGAAGGAACGGGTCAGCTCACACATCCCGAAGGGGTCGTTGAGCCGCAGCTGGAGCGGGCCCAGGGGAAAGCGTCCGCGCAGGTCGGAGCGGACCCGGTAGGACACCTCGCGGCGGCCGCCCGCCTCGACGCGGTCGAGCACGAAGCGCGGGCGCGGCCCCAGCATGTACGGCACGTGGTCCTGGAGCATCAGCAGGCCGGTGGGCACCCGCGAGACGTTGTCCACGCGCAGGTGCACCCGGGCCTCGGCACCGGTCTCGACCCGCTGCGGGGCGAGCCGGCGGCTGCCGGCGACCCGGTAGCGGGTGCGGTGCAGCACGACGACGCAGATCAGCGGCAGCACGGCGAGCAGCAGCCCGACGCGCAGCAGATCGGCCTGGCCGAGCACATAGGCGCAGACGGCGGCCGCGACCCCGGCGGCGAGGAAGGACCGGCCGCGGGTGGTGAGCCCGCCCAGGGCGGCCCGCAGGCTGCCCCGGTCGCCGTCGTCCGGACTCCCCTGGGGACCGGCCCCCGGCGGAGCGGCGGCGGTGCTCATCACAGCCGCCGCGCGCCGGGCTGCTGCTGGCCGTAGAGCGGGCCGGGCTGCTGCACCGGGGGAGCGGCGGCCGGAACGGGGGTGCGCTGGAGGATGTCGTGCACGACCTGCTCGGACGTGCGGCGGCTCAGCTGGGCCTGCGCGGTGGGCAGCAGCCGGTGGGCGAGCACCGGGGCGGCGAGCGCCTGGACGTCGTCCGGCAGCACGTACTCCCGGCCGCTCAGCGCGGCGGACGCCTTCGCGGCCCGCAGCAGGTGGAGCGTGGCGCGCGGGGAGGCGCCGAGCCGCAGGTCGGGGTGGCTACGGGTGGCGGCGACGAGGTCGACCGCGTACCGCTTGACCGCGTCGGCGACGTGCACCGCGCGCACGGCCTCGATCAGCTTGAGGACGTCGTGGGCGTGGGCGACCGGCTGGAGGTCGTCCAGCGGGGAGACCGCGCCGTGCACGTCGAGCATCTTGAGCTCGGCCTCGGCGTTCGGATAGCCGATGGAGACGCGGGCCATGAAGCGGTCCCGCTGCGCCTCGGGCAGCGGGTACGTCCCCTCCATCTCCACCGGGTTCTGGGTGGCGACCACCATGAAGGGGCTCGGCAGTTCGTAGGTCTGGCCGTCGACCGTGACCTGGCGCTCCTCCATGGACTCCAGGAGCGCGGACTGGGTCTTCGGCGAAGCCCGGTTGATCTCGTCGCCGATGACGATCTGGGCGAAGATCGCGCCCGGCTTGAACTCGAACTCGCGCCGCTGCTGGTCGAAGATCGACACACCCGTGACGTCCGACGGCAGCAGGTCGGGCGTGAACTGGATACGGCGTACCGAGCAGTCGATGGACCGCGCCAGCGTCTTGGCCAGCATCGTCTTGCCCACGCCCGGGACGTCCTCGATGAGGAGATGTCCCTCGGCGAGCAGCACGGTCAGCGCAAGCCGTACGACCTCGGGCTTCCCCTCGATCACACCCTCCACCGACCTGCGGACCCGCTCCGCTGTGGTGGTCAGATCTGTGAGGCTCGCTCGATCGTCATAGGTCGTCACCCGGCCCTCCTCGGCCCTTTCCGCAGCACCGACACCTGCCCCCGGCGGATGGGCCGGGGGGTGTCACCCGTGCATTCTTGTTGGCGTGACCGGGTCGTGTCACTTGCCAACGGCGGGCCTGTGGATAACTCCGGTCGAATTGCCGGGGTTTGTGGCCTTGTGCCGGACCGGTCCGGGCCGAATCGACGGCCCGGACCGGGAGCGGCGGCGGGTTATTCGGCCGCGTCCACCGGGTCGATCTCGCGCAGCAGACCCGTCGTCACGTCGAAGACGAAGCCCCGCACGTCCTCGGTGTGCAGCAGGAACGGCGAGGTGCGCACCCGCTGCATCGACTGCCGGACGTCCTGGTCGACGTCCCGGAAGGCCTCCACGGCCCAGGCCGGACGCTGGCCGACCTCGTCCTCCAGCTCGTGCCGGAAGTCCTCGGTCAGCGACTCCAGGCCGCAGCCGGTGTGGTGCACCAGCATCACGCTGCGGGTGCCGAGCGCCCGCTGGCTGATCGTGAGCGACCGGATCACGTCGTCCGTGACCACACCACCCGCGTTGCGGATCGTGTGGCAGTCGCCGAGCTCCAGGCCGAGCGCGGCGTGCAGGTCGAGTCGGGCGTCCATGCAGGCGACCACGGCGACGTGCAGCACGGGCCGCGCGTCCATTCCCGGGTCGGTGAAGTCGGCGGCGTAACGGCGATTGGCCTGGACGAGACGGTCGGTGACCGCGCTCTCGTTGCGTATCGCGGCGGCTGAGGCGTGCGCAGAGGTCGACATGCCTCCGACGGTAATGGTCACGGGCCGTCCGAGCCTGCTGTGAGAGCGGACAAAGAGCGTCATTGAACCTTGTTGTGAGCGAACCCACAGGCCGTCGAGAACGGGGCCGACCGGGTGAACGGCACGAATCGTCCGGCCGTCGCCGCCCTGGCACGCGACGCGCCAGCCGGTTGGTTGACCGGCCGGTCCGGTGGACTAAAGTGGCGCGAAGTTCACGGAGACATCGCGCGATTTCTGCCGTTTCTCCCCGTAAGTGCGGCGGTACCCACGGCTCGGCCCTCCCGCTCGCCGGTGGTGCCTGTTCCCGCCGGATCTGAGAGGGCGCATTGAGCAACGACCGACACGTCCCGGTGATGCTCCAGCGGTGCCTGGACATGTTGGCGCCCGCCCTGGAACAGCCCGGCGCGGTCGTCGTCGACTGCACCCTGGGTCTCGGCGGACACAGCGAGGCGCTCCTGCGCCGCTTCCCCGAGGCGCGGCTCGTCGCCCTCGACCGGGACAAGGAGGCCCTGCGCCTGTCCGGCGAGCGGCTCGCCCCGTACGGAGAGCGCGCCACCCTCGTGCACGCGGTCTACGACGAGCTGCCCGAGGTCCTCGACCGGCTCGGCGTCCCGCGCGTCGACGGCGTCCTCTTCGACCTGGGCGTGTCCTCCATGCAGCTGGACGAGGCCGACCGCGGCTTCGCCTACGCGCAGGACGCCCCGCTCGACATGCGCATGGACCAGACGACCGGCATGAGCGCCGCCGAGGTCCTCAACACCTACCCGGCCGGCGAGCTCGTCCGCATCCTGCGCGCGTACGGCGAGGAGAAGCAGGCCAAGCGGATCGTCTCCGCGATCGTGCGCGAGCGCGAGAAGGAGCCGTTCACCAACAGCGCCCGCCTGGTCGAGCTGATCCGCGACTCCCTGCCGCAGGCCGCCAAGCGCACCGGCGGCAACCCGGCCAAGCGCACCTTCCAGGCGCTGCGCATCGAGGTCAACGGCGAGCTCTCGGTCCTGGAGCGGGCGATCCCGGCGGCGGTCAAGGCCCTCGCCGTCGGCGGCCGCATCGCCGTCCTCTCGTACCACTCCCTGGAGGACCGGCTGGTCAAGCAGGTGTTCGCGGCCGGGGCCGCCAACACCGCCCCGCCCGGCCTCCCGGTCGTCCCGGAGCGCTACCAGCCCCGCCTGAAGCTGCTCACCCGCGGCGCCGAGCTCCCCACCGAGGAGGAGGTCGCCGAGAACCGCCGGGCGGCCCCCGCGCGTCTGAGAGGTGCACAGCGGATCAGGGAGGACGAGCCGGCATGAGTCAGAAGGGGCCCCTCAAAGGACGGGCCGCGCGGCTCGGACGGCTCATGCCGTCCGGACCCAGTACCGCGGCCCGCACCCCCTTCGTCCTGCTCGTCGTCGTCCTGCTCGGCGGCGGTCTGATCTCCCTGCTGCTGCTCAACTCCGCCCTCAACCAGGGCTCCTTCAAGCTCAGCGAGCTGAAGAGGAAGACCACCGAGCTCACCGACGAGGAGCAGGCCCTCCAGCGGGACGTGGACGACAGCTCCGCCCCCGACGCCCTGGAGCGCCGGGCCCGCGAACTCGGCATGGTGCCGGGAGGCAGCCCCGCCTTCCTCGACCCCGACGGCAAGGTCCGCGGCGTGCCCTCCGAGGCGGTCTCCCCGAAGCCTTCGCCCCGGCCGGCCGTGACCCCCGACCGCACGCCCCCGGCGCCCGGCGGCCCGTCGAAGGCCCCGGACACGCCGAAGCCGCCCGTGTCGAAGCCGCCGGCCACCCCCGACACGCCGAAGAACACCGCGACCGCCCCGACGACCTCCGGCAGGTGACCCGTGCCCCCCAAGGAGCCCCCGCCCCGCCGTGTCCCCGGCCCCGCGCGGCCCGCACGCCCCCGCCCCGCAGCCTCCGGCAGGCCCGCACCCAGGCCCGACCGGCCCCGGCGTCCCGCCCCGCGGCCGGCCCCCAGGGCCCGCACGATCCGGCTCGGCAAGCCCAAGCCCCGGCTGCGCCTGGTCTCCCTCGGGCTGACCCTCGTCATGCTCGCGTTCGTCGTCCGGCTGCTCCAGGTCCAGGCCGTGGACGCCAGCGCGTACGCCGCCAAGGCGGAGAAGCACCGCTACCAGGAGTACACGCTCTCCGCCGACCGCGGTGAGATCACCGACCGCTCCGGGGTGGCCCTGGCCGCCAGCGTCGACGCGTACGACATCACCGCCGACCCCAAGCTCTTCACGCCCGAGGAGTCCAGGCTCCCGGACGCCCCGGAGCAGGCGGCCGCGCTGCTCGCCCCGATCCTCGGCAAGCAGCCCGCCGAGCTCGCCAAGAAGCTGCGCACCCCCAAGTCCCGCTACACCCTGCTCGCCCGCAAGCAGACGCCCCAGGTGTGGAACCAGATCAAGGACCTGAAGAAGGTCTACGAGCAGAAGGCCAAGCCCGCCAACGGCGGCAACGGCGTCAACCTGCTCGGCGGCGTCCTCAGCGAGCCCAGCAAGAAGCGCGTCTACCCCAACGGGGAGCTCGCCGCCGGGATACTGGGCTACGTCAACGCCGACGGCCGCGGCGCCGGCGGCGTGGAGTCCATGCTCGACACCGAGCTGGCCGGCAAGGACGGGAAGATCCGCTACGCCCAGTCCGGCGGACGGCGGGTGCCCACCGCCGGTTCCCAGGGCACCCCGGCCGTGCCCGGCTCCGACATCGAGCTGACCATCGACCGGGACATCCAGTGGGCCGCCCAGCAGGCCATCACCGAGCAGGTGAAGAAGTCCAGGGCCGACCGCGGCTACGTCATCGTCCAGGACACCCGGACCGGTGAGGTGCTCGCCATGGCCAACGCCCCCGGCTTCGACCCCAACGACCTCTCCCAGGCCAACTCCACCGCCATGGGCAACGCGGCCCTCCAGGACGCCTACGAGCCCGGCTCCACCAGCAAGGTGATGTCCATGGCCGCCGTCCTGGAGGAGGGCGTCGCCACCCCCGGCACCCGGGTCACCGTCCCCAACCGGCTGCACCGCGGCGACCGGCTCTTCAGCGACGACATCGACCACATCACCTGGTACCTGACCCTCAACGGTGTCCTGGCCAGGTCCAGCAACATCGGCACCATCCTGGCCACCGGGCAGCTCGGCAAGACCCAGGCCGAGTCCAACCGGGTGCTCTACAGCTATCTGCGCAAGTTCGGCCTCGGCAGCCCCACCGGCCTCGACTACCCCGGCGAGACCCCCGGCATCCTGGCCCAGCCGCAGGACTGGTCGACCTCGCAGCAGTACACGATCCCCTTCGGCCAGGGCCTCTCCGTCAGCGCCATGCAGGCCGCCTCCGTCTACTCGACGATCGCCAACGGCGGCGTCCGGATCGAGCCGACCCTGATCCGCGGCACCAAGGGCCCCGACGGACGCTTCACCGCGGCCCCGGCGCCCAAGGAGTCCCGGGTGATCAGCGAGAAGACCGCCAGGACCCTCGCGCAGATGCTGGAGTCCGTCGTCGACGACGAGGACGGCACCGGCAACAAGGCCGCCATCCCCGGCTACCGCGTCGCCGGCAAGACCGGCACGGCCAACCGCGTCGACCCCGAACTCGGCCGCTACAAGGGCTACACCGCCTCCTTCGCCGGCTTCGCCCCCGCCGACCAGCCCCGCGTGACGGTCTACTGCGCCATCCAGAACCCCACCAAGGGCAGCTACTTCGGCGGCCAGATCTGCGGACCCATCTACAAGAAGGTCATGGAGTTCGCCCTCAAGACCCTGCACGTCCCCCCGACCGGCAGCGGGCCCGCCCGGCTCCCGGTGACCTTCAAGCCGTGATCCCCCCGAAAGCCGTACGACCGTGACACCCCGTGACACTCCGGGAGCTCCAGTGACAACGATCACCCCTCGTTCCGGGAACCGGAAATCGAACTCCGGCGACGACGCGGCCCGATTTAGCCCCCCGGCGGGTGCGCCCGGTACGCTCACCGCCGTGCCACACGCTGATCAGTACCGAACCTCCCCGCCCCGCCCGGAGCGGCTCCGCCCGACACCCCTGGGCGAGCTCGCCGCACGGCTGGGCGTCGAGACCACCGGCGCCGGACCCGACGCCGAGGTCTCGGGCATCACGCACGACTCGCGGGCGGTCCGCCCCGGCGACCTGTACGCGGCGCTGCCCGGCGCCCGCGCGCACGGGGCCGACTTCGTCGCCCAGGCCGCAGGCCTCGGCGCCGCCGCCGTCCTGACCGACCCGGCCGGAGCCGAGCGCGCCGCCGCGACCGGTCTGCCGGTCCTCGTCGTCGAGGACCCGCGCGGACGGATGGGCGAGCTCGCCGCCGAGATCTACGGGAGCCCCGGCGCGGACCTCCTCCAGATCGGCATCACCGGCACCTCGGGCAAGACCACCACCGCCTACCTCGTCGAAGGCGGACTGCGCGGCGCGGGCAAGGCCACCGGCCTGGTCGGCACCGTCGAGATGCGCATCGGCGACGAGCGCATCAAGTCCGAGCGGACCACCCCCGAAGCCACCGACCTCCAGGCCCTGTTCGCCGTCATGCGCGAACGCGGCGTCGAGGCCGTCGCGATGGAGGTCTCCAGCCACGCCCTCGTGCTCGGCCGGGTCGACGGCTGCGTCTTCGACGTCGCCGTCTTCAACAACCTGAGCCCGGAGCACATGGAGTTCCACTCCGACATGGAGGACTACTTCCAGGCCAAGGCGCGGCTGTTCACGCCCCGGCGCAGCAGGCGCGGCGTGGTGAACCTCGACGACGAGTACGGCCGCCGGCTCGCGAAGGAGGCGTCCGTCCCGGTCGTCACCTTCTCCGCCGCGGGCGACCCGAACGCCGACTGGCGCGCCGAGGACGTCGTCACCGGAGCCGCCGACTCCACCTTCGTGGTGGTCGGTCCGGACGGCGCGCGGATCTCCGCCACCGCCCCGCTGCCCGGCCCGTTCAACGTGGCCAACACACTCGCCGCGATCGTCACCCTCGCCGCCGCGGGCATCGACCCGCAGACCGCCGCCGACGGCATCGCCGCCGTCCCCGGCGTTCCCGGGCGCCTGGAGCGCGTCGACGCCGGCCAGCCGTACCTGGCGGTCGTCGACTACGCGCACAAGACGGACGCCGTCGAGTCGGTCCTGCGCTCGCTGCGCGAGGTGACCCGCGGGAAGCTGCACGTCGTCATCGGCTGCGGCGGCGACCGCGACACCACCAAACGCGGCCCGATGGGCGCGGCCGCGGCCCGGCTCGCCGACACCGCGGTCCTCACCTCGGACAACCCGCGCTCCGAGGACCCGCTCGCGATCCTCACCGCGATGCTCGCAGGCGCCTCCGAGGTGCCGGCGTACCAGCGCGGCGAGGTCCTGGTCGACGCCGACCGGGCCGCCGCGATCGCCGCGGCCGTGGCCCGAGCGCAGCCGGGCGACACCGTCCTCGTCGCGGGCAAGGGCCACGAGCAGGGCCAGGAGACCGCCGGCGTGGTCCGCCCCTTCGACGACCGTCAGGTCCTGCGCGAGGCGATTCTCAGCCGGCAAGGCCAGCAGGACGCACCCCGTCACCAGAACAGTCAGGGATGAAGCAGTGATCGCCCTCTCCCTCGCCGAGATCGCCGAAATCGTCGGCGGGCAGCCGCACGACATACCGGATCCGGCCGTCCAGGTCACCGGCCCCGTCGTGATCGACTCCCGCGAGGTGCGGCCCGGCAGCCTCTTCGCCGCCTTCGCGGGCGAGCGCGTCGACGGCCACGACTACGCGCAGCGGGCCGTCGAGGCGGGCGCCGTCGCCGTGCTGGCGACCCGCCCCGTCGGCGTGCCCGCGCTCGTCGTGCCGGACGTCCAGGCAGCGCTCGGGGCCCTCGCCCGGGCGGTCGTCGGACGCCTCGGCACCGATGTCGTCGCGCTCACCGGCTCGGCCGGCAAGACCTCCACCAAGGACCTGATCGCCCAGGTCCTCGACAGCCACGCGCCCACCGTGTGGACGCCCGGCTCCCTCAACAACGAGATCGGCCTGCCGCTGACCGCGCTCAGGGCCGACGCCGGCACCCGGCACCTCGTCCTGGAGATGGGAGCGCGCGGAATCGGCCATATCCGCTACCTCACCGGCCTCACTCCGCCGCGCATCGGGCTCGTCCTCAACGTGGGCAGCGCGCACATCGGCGAGTTCGGCGGGCGCGAGCAGATCGCCGAGGCCAAGGGCGAACTGGTCGAGTCCCTGCCCGCGGCCGAGGACGGCGGCATCGCCGTGCTGAACGCCGACGACCCCCTCGTACGCGCCATGGCCGGAAGGACCAAGGCGCGTGTCGTCCTGTTCGGAGAGGCGGACGAAGCGGCCGTACGTGCCGAGAATGTCCGGCTCACAGATAACGGACAGCCCTCTTTCAGGCTTCACACACCCACCGGGTGCAGCGACGTGACCTTGCGCCTGTACGGTGAGCACCACGTGTCGAACGCGCTCGCCGCGGCCGCCGTCGCCCATGAGCTGGGCATGCCCGTGGAGGAGATCGCCACCGCGCTCTCCGAGGCGGGCACCCTGTCGCGCTGGCGCATGGAGGTCACCGAGCGTCCGGACGGCGTGACGATCGTCAACGACGCCTACAACGCGAACCCCGAGTCCATGCGAGCCGCTCTTCGCGCGCTCGCGGCCATGGGCAGGCCCGCCCAGGCCAGGGGGTGTCGTACGTGGGCGGTGCTCGGCAAGATGGCCGAGCTCGGAGACGAGTCGCTCGCCGAGCACGACGCGGTCGGACGGCTCGCCGTCCGGCTCAACGTCAGCAAGCTCGTCGCGGTCGGGGACAGGGAAGCGTCCTGGCTGCAACTGGGCGCCTATAACGAGGGTTCGTGGGGTGAGGAGTCGGTGCACGTGTCCGACGCGCAGGCGGCGGTCGACCTGTTGCGCAGTGAGCTGCGCCCGGGGGACATCGTCCTGGTGAAGGCTTCCAGGTCGGTCGGTCTGGAGCGGGTCGCTCTGGCACTGCTCGAGGGCTTCGAGGGTGAGGTCGCCGGCCGATGAGGCAGATCCTCTTCGCGGGGGCCATCGGGCTCTTCCTGACCCTGATCGGCACCCCGCTGCTCATCAAGCTGCTCGCCCGCAAGGGATACGGACAGTTCATCCGCGACGACGGCCCGCGCGGCCACGCCGGGAAGAAGGGCACGCCCACCATGGGCGGCATCTCCTTCATCCTGGCCACCCTCATCGCGTACGCCCTGGCCAAGGTCATCACCGGTGAGGACCCGACGTACTCGGGCGTCCTGGTGCTGTTCCTGATGGCCGGCATGGGCCTGGTCGGCTTCCTCGACGACTACATCAAGATCGTCAAGCAGCGTTCGCTCGGTCTGCGGGCCAAGGCGAAGATGGCCGGCCAGCTCATCGTCGGCATCGCCTTCGCCGTGCTTTCGCTGCAGTTCGCCGACCTGCGCGGCAACACCCCGGCCTCCACGAAGCTCTCCTTCATCACCGACTTCGGCTGGGCCATCGGCCCGGTGCTGTTCGTGGTCTGGGCGCTCTTCATGATCCTGGCCATGTCCAACGGCGTGAACCTGACGGACGGTCTGGACGGTCTGGCCACCGGCGCCTCGGTGATGGTCTTCGGCGCCTACACCTTCATCGGGCTCTGGCAGTTCCAGGAGTCGTGCGCCAACGCCATGACCCTGACCAACCCCAACGCCTGCTTCGAGGTACGCGATCCGCTCGACCTCGCGGTCGTCGCCTCCGCGCTGATGGGCGCCTGCTTCGGCTTCCTGTGGTGGAACACCTCGCCCGCCAAGATCTTCATGGGTGACACCGGCTCGCTGGCCCTGGGCGGCGCGCTGGCCGGTCTCGCCATCTGCTCCCGTACGGAGCTGCTGCTCGCCCTCCTGGGCGGCCTGTTCGTGATGATCACGATGTCCGTGGTCATCCAGGTCGGCTCCTTCAAGATGACGGGCAAGCGCGTCTTCCGGATGGCGCCCCTGCAGCACCACTTCGAACTCAAGGGGTGGTCCGAGGTCCTGGTCGTCGTCCGCTTCTGGATCATCCAGGGCATCTACGTGATCGTGGGCCTGGGCATCTTCTACGCGGGATGGGCGTCCGAAAAGTGAGCGAGCTGGACTGGCAGGGCAAGCACGTCACCGTCGCCGGACTCGGCGTGAGCGGCATCCCGGCCGCCCGTGTCCTGCACGGCCTCGGCGCGGTCGTCACGGTCGTCAACGACGGCGACGACGAGCGCTCCCGGGCCCAGGCGGCCGAGCTGGAGGCGGAGGGAATCACCGTCCGCCTCGGCGACGGGGCCACCCTGCCGCCCGGCACCGAGCTGATCGTCACCGCGCCGGGCTGGCAGCCCGACAAGCCGCTCTTCCAGGCCGCCCGGGCGGCCGGCGTGGAGATCTGGGGCGACGTCGAGCTCGCCTGGCGCCTGCGCGGCCCTGACGCCGCGCCCTGGCTCGCGGTCACCGGCACCAACGGCAAGACCACGACCGTGCGGATGCTCGCCTCCATCCTGGAGGCGGCCGGTCTGCGGACCGCCGCCGTCGGCAACATCGGCGTCTCGCTCCTCGACGCCGTGCTCGGCGAGGAGCGCTACGACGTGCTCGCCGTGGAGCTCTCCAGCTACCAGCTGCACTGGGCGCCCTCGCTGCGCGCCCACTCGGCCGCCGTGCTCAACCTGGCGCCGGACCACCTCGACTGGCACGGCTCCATGGAGGCGTACGCCGCCGACAAGGGGCGCGTCTACGAGGGCAACCAGGTCGCCTGCGTGTACAACGTGGCCGACGAGGCCACCGAGGACCTGGTCCGCGAGGCCGACGTCGAGGAGGGCTGCCGTGCCATCGGCTTCACCCTCGGCACCCCCGGCCCCTCGCAGCTCGGCATCGTCGAGGACATCCTCGTCGACCGCGCCTTCGTCGAGAACCGGCAGAAGAACGCCCAGGAGCTTGCCGAGGTCTCCGACGTCCAGCCGCCGGCCCCGCACAACATCGCCAACGCGCTCGCCGCGGCCGCCCTCGCCCGCGCCTTCGGCGTCGAGCCGAGGGCCGTACGGGACGGGCTGCGCAACTTCCGGCCCGACCCGCACCGGATCGAACTGGTCGAGGAGATCCAGGGCGTCGTCTACGTCGACGACTCCAAGGCCACCAACACCCATGCCGCGGAAGCCTCGTTGGCGGCCTACGACCCGATCGTCTGGATCGCCGGCGGCCTCGCCAAGGGCGCGACCTTCGACGAACTCGTCGCGAAGTCCGCGAAGCGGCTGCGCGGGGTCGTCCTGATCGGCCAGGACCGGGCGCTGATCCGCGAAGCCCTGGCGCGACACGCCCCCGAGGTCCCGGTGGTCGAGCTCGACCGGACCGACACTGGGGCGATGTCCGCCGCGGTCCAGGAGGCGGCCGCGCTCGCCGGACCCGGGGACACGGTCCTCCTCGCCCCGGCCTGTGCGTCGATGGACATGTTCGCCAATTACAACAAGCGGGGCGAGGCCTTCGCGGACGCCGTCCGCGCCCTCGCCGCCACCGGGCGCGCCTGACCTGACCAGCCAACAGGTCCGGCGCGGCCGGGCACGACTGGAGGGGACAGCGACCATGCCGAGCAGAACCGCCGGGACGCGGAAGGCCCCCGCCGTACGCGGCGGCGGCCGCGCCCCCGCGGCGCCGAGGACCCGGCGCGCGGGGGGAGTGCGAGGGCTCTACGAACGGGCCCGCCGGGCCTGGGACCGGCCGCTCACCGCGTACTACGTGATCGTCGGCGCCGGGCTGCTCATCACCGCGCTCGGCCTGGTGATGGTCTACTCCGCCTCGATGATCACGGCGCTCCGCTACGACCTGGTGCCCTCGTACTTCTTCCGCAAGCAGTTCTTCGCGGCGCTGCTGGGTGCCGGGCTGCTCTTCGCGGCCTCCCGGATGCCGGTGAAGCTGCACCGGGCGCTCGCCTACCCGATCCTGGTCGCGGCGATCTTCCTGATGGTGCTCGTGCAGGTGCCCGGGATAGGGGTCTCGGTCGGCGGCAACCAGAACTGGATCTCCCTGGGCGGACCCTTCATGCTCCAGCCCAGCGAGTTCGGCAAGCTGGCGCTGATCCTGTGGGGGGCCGATCTGCTGGCCCGCAAACAGGACATGAAGCTGCTGACCCAGTGGAAGCACATGCTCGTGCCGCTGGTACCCGGAACGTTTCTGCTGCTCGGGCTCATCATGCTGGGCGGTGACATGGGCACGGCGATCATCCTCACCGCGATCCTGTTCGGCCTGCTGTGGACCGCCGGCGCGCCCACGCGGCTCTTCGTCGGCGTGCTCGGCGTCGCCGCCGTGATCGGCGTCCTGCTGATCAAGACCAGCCCGCACCGGATGGAGCGGCTCGGCTGCATCGGCGCGAGCGACCCCGGCGGCGCGGGCGACCCGTGCTGGCAGGCCGCACACGGAATCTACGCGCTGGCCTCCGGCGGATGGTTCGGTTCCGGACTCGGGGCAAGTGTGGAAAAATGGGGTCAACTCCCCGAAGCCCACACCGACTTCATCTTCGCCGTCACCGGGGAGGAACTGGGTCTGGCGGGGACGCTGTCGGTGCTGGCCCTGTTCGCGGCTCTAGGCTATGCGGGTATCCGCGTGGCCGGAGGTACGGAGGACCCCTTCGTCAGGTTTGCCGCGGGAGGCGTGACCACCTGGATCACGGCGCAGGCCGTGATCAACATCGGTGCGGTGCTCGGTCTGCTGCCGATCGCCGGAGTCCCGCTCCCGCTGTTCTCCTACGGAGGGTCGGCCCTGCTGCCGACCATGTTCGCCGTCGGGCTGCTGATCGCCTTCGCGCGACAGGAACCCGCCGCGAAAGCGGCCCTGGCCATGCGCCGCCCCGGCTGGGGCAAGCGGGCCGGGGGGAGATGGAAGTCGATGCGACGGCGCGTCAAGAAGCGTCCGTCCGGAGAGCGGTGAATTTCGGTGCATGTCGTACTCGCCGGCGGAGGTACTGCCGGTCACATCGAGCCCGCGCTCGCCCTCGCGGACGCCCTGCGCAGGCAGGATCCCTCCGTGGGGATCACGGCGCTGGGCACGGAGAAGGGCCTGGAGACCCGGCTGGTCCCCGAGCGGGGCTACGAGCTGGCGCTCATCCCGGCCGTACCGTTGCCCCGCAAGCCCACCCCCGAGCTGATCACCGTCCCAGGACGGCTGCGCGGCACCATCAAGGCCGCCGAGCAGGTCCTGGAGCGCACCAAGGCGGACTGCGTGGTCGGCTTCGGCGGCTATGTCGCGCTGCCGGGCTACCTCGCCGCCAAGCGGCTCGGCGTGCCGATCGTGGTCCACGAGGCCAACGCCCGGCCCGGCCTGGCCAACAAGATCGGCTCGCGGTACGCGGCCGGGGTCGCCGTCGCGACCCCGGACTCCAAGCTCCGCAACGCCCGTTACATCGGCATCCCGCTGCGGCACACCATCGCCACCCTCGACCGCGCCCGCATGCGCCCCGAGGCGCGCGCCGCCTTCGGCCTCGACCCGAACCTGCCGACCCTGCTGGTCTCCGGCGGCTCCCAGGGCGCGCGCCGGCTCAACGAGGTGGTCCAGCAGATCGCCCCGGTGCTCCAGCGCTCCGGCATCCAGATCCTGCACGCGGTCGGCCCGAAGAACGAACTGCCGCGTGTCGACAACATGCCCGGAATGCCGCCGTACGTGCCGGTACCGTACGTGGACCGGATGGATCTCGCGTACGCCGCCGCCGACATGATGCTCTGCCGCGCGGGCGCGATGACCGTCGCCGAGCTCTCCGCCGTCGGACTCCCGGCCGCCTACGTCCCGCTGCCCATCGGCAACGGCGAACAGCGGCTCAACGCCCAGCCGGTGGTCAAGGCCGGCGGTGGACTCCTCGTCGACGACGCGGAACTGTCGCCGCAGTGGGTGCAGGGCAACGTCCTGCCCGTACTGGCCGATCCGCACCGGCTGTACGAGATGTCCCGCGCCGCCGCCGAGTTCGGCCGCCGGGACGCCGACGACCTGCTCGTCGGCATGGTGTACGAGGCGATCGCCGCCCGCCGTCAGGCGTAGCGGCGCCGACGGGCAGGAGACGCCACTGTGGCAGCCGGACCGGCGACCCAGCAGAAGAGCGGAACGAGCAGGTCCAGGAACTCGCCGCAGCGGCCGTCCCCGCCGGGCACCCGGAACCTCCGGGTGCCCGGCCCGCGTACGCTCCTGATCGCTTGTGCCGCCCTCGCCCTCGTGGTCGGCGGCAGCTGGGCGCTCTACGGCTCCAGCTGGTTCCGGGTCGAGAAGGTCAGCACCTCCGGAACCGCGGTGCTCACCCCGGCCGAGGTCGAGCGTGTCGCGGCCGTACCGGTCGGCGCGCCGCTCGTCTCCGTCGACACCGACGCCATCGAGGCCCGGTTGCGCGCGGAGCTGCCGCGGATCGCGAGCGTGGACGTCGTCCGTTCCTGGCCGCACGGAATCGGTCTGAAAGTGACGGAACGTCGGCCCGTCCTGGTCATCGAAAAGGGCGGAAAGTTCGACGAAGTGGACTCCGGTGCCGTCCGGTTCGCCACCGTGCCCACCCCGCCCCAGGGGGTGCCGCGGCTGGTCCTCGACGTCGCCGCGTCCCCGAGCCTGCGCCGCTTCGACGCGGACCGGCTGCTGCGGGTGGCGGTAGGCGTGACGGGCGAACTCCCGGAGAAAATCGCCCAGGACGTCCGTGTCGTCCGGATCACGTCGTTCGACTCCATCACTCTGGAGCTCGGCAGGGGGCGCAGCGTCTTCTGGGGCAGCGGCGAGGACGGGCCCGTGAAGGCCCGCGTTCTCACCGCCCTCATGAAGGCGACTCCCAAAGCGGGGCACTTCGATGTAAGTGCCCCCACGGCGCCCGCTTCGTCGGGAAGTTGACGCCCATCGGCCCTGGCCAGCACCCTGGTTGGCCAGCGCTACGGGTGATCACATAGGGTGAAAAGAAAAACGGGAGGTTCGGCGTGTTCGTTGAACGTGCGCCACTTGTCGACTTAGTGTCCTGTTCGGAAGAGTCCAGCGAACAGAGACACTGGTAACCCTAAACTTCAACGTTAGGGTTTGGGTCGGCGTTCGGACCGTCCCAATCGGCATCCGTCGTCGCGGCGCGCTTACCACCGCGAAGCGGCGACACGTAACTCGAGGCGAGAGGCCTTCGACGTGGCAGCACCGCAGAACTACCTCGCAGTCATCAAGGTCATCGGTGTCGGCGGCGGTGGTGTCAATGCCA
The DNA here is from genome assembly GCF_040680975.1 of Streptomyces sp. NPDC051921. Taxonomy (NCBI): domain Bacteria; kingdom Bacillati; phylum Actinomycetota; class Actinomycetes; order Kitasatosporales; family Streptomycetaceae; genus Streptomyces; species Streptomyces sp. NPDC051921. The sequence goes on along the minus strand of NZ_JBFAXU010000022.1, from coordinate 51,250 downwards.
TCAACCGAATGATCGAGGTCGGTCTCAAGGGCGTCGAGTTCATCGCCATCAACACCGACGCACAGGCGCTGTTGATGAGCGACGCCGACGTCAAGCTCGACGTCGGCCGTGAACTCACCCGTGGCCTCGGGGCCGGGGCGAACCCGGCCGTCGGTCGCAAGGCGGCAGAGGACCACCGTGAGGAGATCGAGGAGGTCCTCAAGGGGGCCGACATGGTCTTCGTCACCGCCGGCGAGGGCGGTGGCACCGGCACCGGTGGCGCGCCCGTCGTCGCCAACATCGCGCGCTCGCTCGGCGCCCTCACGATCGGTGTGGTCACCCGGCCGTTCACCTTCGAGGGCCGCCGTCGCGCCAACCAGGCGGAGGACGGCATCGCCGAGCTCCGCGAAGAGGTCGACACCCTCATCGTCATCCCCAACGACCGACTGCTCTCGATCTCGGACCGCCAGGTCTCCGTGCTCGACGCCTTCAAGTCGGCCGACCAGGTGCTCCTCAGCGGCGTCCAGGGCATCACCGACCTCATCACCACCCCCGGTCTGATCAACCTCGACTTCGCCGACGTCAAGTCGGTCATGTCCGAGGCCGGTTCGGCCCTCATGGGCATCGGCTCCGCCCGCGGCGACGACCGCGCGGTGGCCGCCGCCGAGATGGCGATCTCCTCGCCGCTCCTGGAGGCGTCCATCGACGGCGCCCGCGGCGTGCTGCTGTCCATCTCCGGCGGCAGCGACCTCGGTCTCTTCGAGATCAACGAGGCAGCCCAGCTGGTGAGCGAGGCCGCCCACCCCGAGGCCAACATCATCTTCGGCGCCGTCATCGACGACGCCCTCGGCGACGAGGTGCGGGTCACCGTCATCGCGGCCGGCTTCGACGGCGGCCAGCCGCCGGCCCGGCGCGACAACATCATCGGCTCGGTCTCCGCCAAGCGCGAGGAGCCCGCGCCGGCCCCCCGCGTCACCGAGACCCCCCGCCCGCTGGGCGGACTCGGCACGGTGAGCCCGCGCGAGGAGCCCGTCGCCCCCGCCGAGCCCGCGCCGGCCGTCAGCGAGAGCGCGCTGCCGCCCGTCGCCCCGCCGGTGGTCCCGCCGGCCCGCCCGTACCCGGACACCCAGGCCGAAGAGCTGGATGTCCCGGACTTCTTGAAGTGATAGGGCAGCGTTTCGACACGAGCGGCGCGCACTTCGCCTTCACCGACCGGTGGGGCGGAGTGAGCGCCGTTCCGTACGAGGAGCTCAACCTCGGCGGCGCGGTGGGGGACGACCCCGAGGCCGTACGGACCAACCGGGGGCGCGCCGCAAAGACGCTCGGGCTCGACCCGGCGCGGGTGGTCTGGATGAACCAGGTGCACGGCGCCGACGTCGTCGAGGTCGAGGGCCCGTGGGAGACCGGGGCGATCCCGTCCGTCGACGCCGTCGTGACCGCCCGCCGGGGCCTCGCCCTCGCGGTGCTCACCGCGGACTGCGTCCCGGTCCTGCTCGCGGATCCCGTCGCCGGGGTCGTCGGAGCCGCCCATGCCGGGCGGCCGGGCATGGTGGCCGGGGTGGTCCCCGCCGCGGTCGAGGCGATGCGGAAGCTCGGCGCCGATCCGGCCCGGACGGTCGCCCGCACCGGCCCCTCCGTCTGCGGGCGCTGCTACGAGGTGCCGGAGGCGATGCGCGCCGAGGTGGCCGCGGTCGAACCGGCCGCGTACGCCGAGACCTCGTGGGGCACCCCCGCCGTCGACGTCGCCGCCGGAGTGCGCGCCCAGTTGGAGCGGCTCGGGGTCCGGGACGTCGAGGACGCCGGGGTCTGCACCCTGGAGTCCCGCGACCACTATTCGTACCGCCGCGATCGCACCACAGGGCGACTCGCGGGATATGTCTGGTTGATCTGAGAAGAGATATGACGGACCGCAAGTCGGAACTCGCCGCGAACCTCGCCCGGGTGGAGGAGCGCATCGTCGCCGCGTGCGCCGCCGCCGGGCGGAAGCGGGAGGACGTGACCCTCGTCGTGGTCACCAAGACCTACCCCGCGAGCGATGTGCGACTCCTGCACGAACTCGGCGTGCGGCACGTGGCGGAGAACCGGGACCAGGACGCGGCCCCCAAGGCCGCCGCGTGCGCGGATCTCGATCTGAGCTGGCACTTCGTGGGCCAGTTGCAGACCAACAAGGTCCGATCCGTGGTGGCTTATGCCGATGTGGTGCAGTCCGTCGACCGTTTGAAGCTCGTTTCCTCTCTCTCCGCGGCCGCGGAGAGAGAGGGGCGCGAGCTCGGCTGCCTGATCCAGGTCGCCCTCGACGCCGAGTCCGGCCACCGGGGCGAGCGCGGCGGGGTGGCCCCGGACGGGATCGAGGAGTTGGCGGCGGCGGTGGACGCCGCACCCGGACTGCGGCTCGACGGACTCATGACCGTCGCACCGCTGGCCGGTCCGTACGCGGGCCGGCAACAGGCGGCCTTCGAGCGCCTGATGGATTTGTCGACTGCCCTGCGCGCGACCCGTCCGGCTGCGAACATGGTGTCAGCAGGGATGAGCGCGGACCTCGAGGAGGCCGTCGCGGCCGGAGCGACACACGTGCGCATCGGTACGGCGGTGCTCGGAGTCCGCCCGAAGCTCGGGTAACGTCGCGAAGCAAGTCGGACCACAGCAGAAAATATGGTCATTCCGCCGAGGGGCGGACGGACCCGTGGATCGCGGGCACTTGGTGACACTGCGACATTCGGTAAGGGCGATCCACCACAGAGCGGAGGATGCAGAGAATGGCCGGCGCGATGCGCAAGATGGCGGTCTACCTCGGCCTCGTGGAGGACGATGGCTACGACGGCCGGGGATTCGATCCCGACGACGACTTCGAACCCGAGCTGGAGCCGGAGCCGGAGCGTGACCGGCGCCACCACCAGCCCCCGCGCCAGGTGGAGCGGGAGGAACCGGTGCGTGTCGTGAGCCCGCCCGCACCCCGTGAGCCCGTGTCCCATTCTGTCCCGGTACTCGCCGAGAGTGGACGTCCGGCCCGAATTGCCCCCGTGGCATCCATCACACCCGAACGTCCCAGCTTGGAGAAGAACGCACCCGTGATCATGCCCAAGGTCGTGTCCGAGCGGGAGCCGTACCGCATCACCACGCTGCACCCGCGGACCTACAACGAGGCCCGTACCATCGGGGAACACTTCCGTGAGGGCACCCCGGTGATCATGAACCTCACGGAGATGGACGACACCGATGCAAAGCGACTTGTCGACTTTGCCGCCGGACTCGTCTTCGGGCTCCATGGCAGCATTGAGCGCGTGACGCAGAAGGTGTTCCTGTTGTCGCCTGCTAACGTCGATGTCACGGCGGAGGACAAGGCCCGCATCGCAGAGGGCGGATTCTTCAACCAGAGCTGAGAACACGAGACCGAGAACGGCCCGGCCGCAGAGGGCGGCCGGACAAGTGAGAGCTAGAGAGCCAGGGGAGAGGGAAGCGCGGGATGGGCGTCGCACTGCAGGTGGTCTACATCGCGCTGATGTGCTTCCTCGTCCTTCTGATCTTCCGGCTGGTCATGGACTACGTCTTCCAGTTCGCCCGTTCATGGCAACCCGGTAAGGCGATGGTGGTCGTACTGGAGGCCACCTACACTGTCACCGATCCACCGCTCAAGCTTCTGCGGCGGCTCATCCCGCCGCTGCGTCTCGGGGGCGTGGCACTCGACCTGTCCTTCTTCGTTCTGATGATCATCGTTTACATCCTGATCTCCATCGTGAGCGGCTTCGCGAGGTGACGATGGAGGTGAATGTGGACGATACGGTCTTGCCGACTGCCGACGACTACGTAGAGGTGAAGAAGAGATGCCGCTGACCCCCGAGGACGTGCGGAACAAGCAGTTCACGACCGTCCGCCTTCGAGAAGGCTATGACGAGGACGAGGTCGATGCCTTCCTCGACGAGGTCGAAGCCGAACTGACCCGACTGCTCCGCGAGAACGAGGACCTGCGCGCCAAGCTGGCCGCCGCGACCCGTGCCGCCGCGCAGAACCAGCAGCAGGGCATGCGCAAGCCGCCGGAGCCTCAGGATCGTCCCGTCGGTCCCGGTGCTCCCGTGCCCGCCGCCATATCCGGACCGCCGGCCCAGCAGCAGCCCCCGCAGATGGGCCCGCCGCAGCTGCCGTCCGGTGCTCCCGCGCTGCCCGCCGGCCCGATGCAGGGCGGCCCGATGCAGGGCGGCCCCATGGGTCCCGGCCCGATGCAGGGCGGCCCGATGGGTCCCGGCCCGATGCAGGGCGGCCCCATGGGTCACCCGCAGCAGCAGATGCAGCCGATGCAGCCGGCCCAGGGCCCCGGCGGCGACAGCGCCGCGCGTGTCCTCTCGCTGGCCCAGCAGACCGCCGACCAGGCGATCGCGGAGGCCCGTTCCGAGGCCAACAAGATCGTCGGCGAGGCGCGCTCGCGCGCCGAGGGCCTGGAGCGGGACGCCCGCGCCAAGGCCGACGCCCTGGAGCGGGACGCGCAGGAGAAGCACCGCGTCGCGATGGGCTCCCTGGAGTCCGCCCGTGCCACCCTCGAGCGCAAGGTCGAGGACCTGCGGGGCTTCGAGCGTGAGTACCGGACCCGCCTGAAGTCGTACCTGGAGTCCCAGCTGCGTCAGCTGGAGACCCAGGCCGACGACTCGCTGGCCCCGCCGCGCACCCCGGCGACCGCGTCCCTGCCGCCGTCCCCGTCGATGGCCCCGGCCGGCGCGAGCGCCCCGTCCTTCGGCGGCAACGGCCCGATGGGCGGCGCCCCGTCCTACGGTGGCCAGCAGCAGATGTCCCCGGCGATGACCCAGCCCATGGCTCCGGTCCGCCCGCAGGCTCCCCAGCCGATGCAGCAGGCTCCCGCGCCGATGCGCGGCTTCCTGATCGACGAGGACGACAACTGAGGCCGGCGGATCAACGCGTGTTGAACGCGTAGCCGTCGTCGGCAGTCCTGAAGGGCCGACCCCCCGAACCGGGGGGTCGGCCCTTCGGCGTTCGTGAGGGTGCGGGGCGCCTGCGGCGGCCCCCACCCCGCCCGTTCCCGCACCCGGGCTCCCTCCCAGAGCCCTCGCGGGCGTCGCAGCGCCCCGGAGGGGCTGCGGGGTGGGCCCCTGCGATGATCGTCCGGCGGTACGCGGAAGGGCCCGGCTCCTGGGAACAGGAGCCGGGCCCTTCCGTGTGACCGCTACGCCTTGCGGAGGCGGAAGGTGAGGGCGAGGCCCTCGTCCTCGAAGGGGGAGCCGTACGTGTCGTCGGCGTCACCCTCCGCGTAGTCCGTGGACAGGACCTCGTCCGCGATCAGGGCCGCGTGGGCCGTCAGGGCCTCCGTCGTCTCCGGGGACGCGGAGGTCCAGCGGAGGGCGATCCGGTCCGCGACGTCCAGGCCGCTGTTCTTGCGGGCCTCCTGGATCAGGCGGATCGCGTCACGGGCCAGGCCCGCCTTGCGGAGCTCCGGGGTGATCTCCAGGTCGAGGGCGACCGTCGCACCCGAGTCCGAGGCGACCGACCAGCCCTCGCGCGGGGTCTCCGTGATGATGACCTCCTCCGGGGTGAGGGTCACCTGCTCGCCGTTGACCTCGATGCTCGCCTCGCCGCCGCGGAGGGCGAGCGACAGGGCCGCCGCGTCCGCCGCCGCCACGGCCTTCGCCACGTCCTGGACGCCCTTGCCGAAGCGCTTGCCCAGGGCCCGGAAGTTGGCCTTGGCCGTGGTGTCGACCAGGCTGCCGCCCACCTCCGAGAGGGAGGCGACGGTCGAGACGTTCAGCTCTTCGGTGATCTGGGCCTGGAGCTCCTCGGACAGGTCCGCGAAGCCCGTCGCCGCCACCAGCGCCCGCGAGAGCGGCTGGCGGGTCTTCACGCCCGACTCCGCGCGCGTGGCGCGGCCCAGCTCGACCAGGCGGCGCACCAGCACCATCCGCTCGGAGAGGGACGGGTCGATCAGGGCCGGGTCCGGCTCCGGCCAGGTCGACAGGTGGACCGACTCGGGGGCGTCCGGGGTCACCGGGGCCACCAGGTCCTGCCACACCCGCTCCGTGATGAACGGGGTCAGCGGGGCCATCAGGCGCGTGACCGTCTCCACGACCTCGTGGAGCGTGCGCAGGGCCGCCTTGTCGCCCTGCCAGAACCGGCGGCGGGAGCGGCGCACGTACCAGTTCGACAGGTCGTCGACGAAGGCCGACAGGAGCTTGCCGGTGCGCTGGGTGTCGTACGACTCCATCGCCTCGGTGGCCTCGGCCACCAGCGTGTTCAGCTCCGACAGCAGCCAGCGGTCCAGGACCGGGCGGTCCGCCGGTGCCGGGTCGGCCGCCGACGGGGACCACCCCGACGTCCGGGCGTACAGGGCCTGGAAGGCGACCGTGTTCCAGTAGGTCAGGAGGGTTTTGCGGACGACCTCCTGGATCGTGCCGTGGCCCACCCGGCGGGCCGCCCACGGCGAGCCGCCGGCCGCCATGAACCAGCGGACCGCGTCGGCGCCGTGCTGGTCCATCAGCGGGATCGGCTGCAGGATGTTGCCCAGGTGCTTGGACATCTTGCGGCCGTCCTCGGCGAGGATGTGCCCCAGGCAGACCACGTTCTCGTACGACGACTTGTCGAAGACCAGGGTGCCGACCGCCATCAGCGTGTAGAACCAGCCGCGGGTCTGGTCGATGGCCTCGCTGATGAACTGCGCCGGGTAACGGGACTCGAACAGCTCCTTGTTCTGGTACGGGTAGCCGTACTGCGCGAACGGCATCGAGCCCGAGTCGTACCAGGCGTCGATGACCTCCGGCACGCGCGTCGCGGTCTTCCCGCAGCCCTCCGCCGGGCAGGCGAAGGTCACGTCGTCGATGTAGGGGCGGTGCGGGTCGAGGTCCGACTGGTCGGTGCCCGTGAGCTCGGACAGCTCCGCGCGCGAGCCCGCGCACGTCAGGTGGTCGTCCTCGCAGCGCCAGATCGGCAGCGGGGTGCCCCAGTAGCGGTTGCGGGAGAGCGCCCAGTCGATGTTGTTGTTCAGCCAGTCGCCGAAGCGCCCGTGCTTGACCGAGTCCGGGAACCAGTTCGTGTTCTCGTTCTCTTCGAGCAGCCGGTCCTTGACCGCGGTCGTGCGGATGTACCAGGACGGCTGCGCGTAGTACAGCAGCGCCGTGTGGCAGCGCCAGCAGTGCGGGTAGCTGTGCTCGTACGCGATGTGCTTGAACAGCCGGCCGCGCGCGTCCAGGTCGGCCGTCAGCGCCTCGTCGGCCTTCTTGAAGAAGACGCCGCCGACCAGCGGCACGTCCTCCTCGAAGGTGCCGTCCGGGCGGACCGGGTTCACCACCGGCAGGCCGTAGGAGCGGCAGACCTTGAGGTCGTCCTCACCGAAGGCGGGGGACTGGTGGACCAGACCCGTACCGTCCTCGGTCGTCACGTACTCCGCGTTGACCACGTAGTGGGCCGGGGCCGGGAACTCGATCAGCTCGAACGGGCGCTCGTACGTCCAGCGCTCCATGTCCTTGCCGGTGAAGGACTCACCGGTGGTCACCCAGCCCTCGCCGAGCGCCTTCTCCAGCAGCGGCTCGGCGACGACCAGCTTCTCGTCGCCGTCCGTCGCGACCACGTACGTCACCTCGGGGTGCGCGGCGACGGCCGTGTTGGACACCAGGGTCCACGGGGTCGTCGTCCAGACGAGGAGCGCCGCCTTGCCGGCGAGCGGGCCGGAGGTCAGCGGGAAGCGCACGTAGACCGAGGGGTCGACGACCGTCTCGTAGCCCTGCGCGAGCTCGTGGTCCGAGAGGCCGGTGCCGCAGCGCGGGCACCAGGGGGCGACACGGTGGTCCTGGACGAGCAGGCCCTTGTCGAAGATCTGCTTGAGCGACCACCAGACCGACTCGATGTACGAGGGGTCCATGGTGCGGTAGGCGTCGTCGAGGTCGACCCAGTAGCCCATCCGGGTGGTCAGCTCGGCGAAGGCGTCGGTGTGGCGGGTCACGGACTCGCGGCACTTGGCGTTGAACTCGGCGATGCCGTACGCCTCGATGTCCTTCTTGCCGGAGAAGCCGAGCTCCTTCTCGACGGCGAGCTCGACCGGCAGGCCGTGGCAGTCCCAGCCGGCCTTGCGGGCGACGTGGTAGCCGCGCATGGTGCGGAAGCGGGGGAAGACGTCCTTGAAGACGCGGGCCTCGATGTGGTGGGCGCCGGGCATGCCGTTGGCGGTCGGCGGGCCCTCGTAGAAGACCCATTCCGGGCGTCCCTCGGACTGCTCCAGGGTCTTGGCGAAGACCTTGTTCTCGCGCCAGAAATCGAGCACGGCGTGCTCGAGCGCGGGCAGGTCTACCTGGGCGGGTACCTGGCGGTACTGCGAAGACATCGATCTTCCTCCGGCGGATGTTCCTCGTTCCGTCCGGAGGGACGAGAGCACGGCTCCCGCGGTACCACCCTCCTTGGCCCCGGGCGCGGACGCCCTGAGCCCCCTCATTGGGGTCGCGACGCCGGTTCTAGTCGCCACGGTCGACCGCGGCTTTCTTCCGGCAGCTCCGGGGTGATGCTTCACATCGGGCTCGCCCCCGGGCTCTCACCGTCCCCGGGTCGCTCATGGCTGCGTACGACGCTACTCGTCCCCATCCAAGCCTTTCGCTGTGCCCAGTGTAAGGGCCCGCCGTGACGTCGGCCGACCGATTTCCGGTGACCCGAATGGCCACACGGGTCCGCGCGGACTTCGGCTGCGGCCAAGTGGGGGAGGGGCGGCGCGGATAACCGGCCGGTGAGCTGGGCACAACCGAGTCAGGTCCGCCCCGCAGGGCGCCGGGGTGGACGGAACGGGCGGCGTGCCCCGTTGCCGCGGGCCCTGGGCCGATTTATCGTCCCAGCACGATTCGCGAGCAAGATCACAAAATGTGAAGGGGCCGCGACATGGTGGCGAAGAAGACCGCCGCGAAGAAGACGACGGCCACGAAGACGACGGCCGCGAGGGCACCGGCCGCCAAGAAGTCCGCGCCCGCGAAGAAGTCGGCGACCACGAAGGCGCCGGCGAAGAAGACGGCGGCCACGAAGGCCCCCGCCGAGAAGGCGGCCACGAAGAAGGCGGCGGCGAAGAAGGTGGCGACGAAGAGCACGGCCGCCGGGAAGACGGCGGTGGTCGACGCGACGGCCCCCGTGGCGGCGCAGGCGGCCCCGGTGGCGAAGACGACGGCCGAGGCGTCCGGGAAGGCCCCCGTGAAGAGGAACGCCAAGGCCACGCAGCCCGAGAAGACGGCGAAGACGGCGAAGACGGCGACCGAGAAGAAGACAGGAGCCAGGACGGTGGCAGCGAAGAAGACCGCGGGTGGCGTCACGACGGCCGAGGACGACGCCGCGGTGCCCCAGGCCCGCGCAGGCGAGCTCGCCGTGCGCCCCGGCGAGGACCCGTGGACCCCCGAGGAGGTCGCCGAGGCCCGCAGCGAGCTCCAGTCGGAGGTGCTGCGGCTGCGCAGCGAGCTGGTGCACTCCCAGGAGGAGCTGACCGGCCTGATGCGTGACTCCGGCGACGGTGCCGGCGACGACCAGGCCGACACCGGCACCAAGAACATCACGCGCGAGCACGAGCTGGCCCTGGCGGCGAACGCCCGCGAGATGCTGGAGCAGACCGAGCACGCCCTGGAGCGGCTCGACGCCGGCACGTACGGCCTGTGCGAGGTCTGCGGGAAGCCCATCGGCAAGGCCAGGATGCAGGCCTTCCCGCGGGCCACGCTCTGTGTGGAGGACAAGCAGAAGCAGGAGCGCCGGGGCTGACGGCGCCGTACGGGTGTGCCGTACCCTCGGGGCACAGGCAGGCACCTAGGTTGAGGGACTCACGTGGCAGAGGCGGAGCGCGTCATCGGTACGCCGGATTCAGCAGGGGCCGACGAGGCAGGGGCCGACGAGACGGTCGTTCCCGAGGAGCGGCCCAGGGGCAGGCGGAAGATCGTCGCGCTGTTCGTGGTCGCCGTGCTCGCCTACCTGCTCGACCTCGGCAGCAAGATGATCGTGGTGGAGAAGCTGGAGGGCCACGAGCCGATCAAGGTGATCGGCGACCTGCTGCGCTTCGAGGCCATCCGCAACCCGGGCGCCGCCTTCGGCATGGGCGAGGCCTTCACGATCATCTTCACCGTGATCGCGGCCGTGGTCATCGCGGTGATCATCCGCCTGGCGCGCAAGCTCTACAGCCTCCCGTGGGCCATCGCCCTCGGCCTGCTGCTCGGCGGCGCGCTGGGCAATCTGACCGACCGGATCTTCCGCTCGCCGGGCGTCTTCGAGGGCGCGGTGGTCGACTTCATCGCGCCCGCGCACTTCGCCGTCTTCAACCTGGCGGACTCGGCGATCGTCTGCGGCGGCATCCTGATCGTCCTCCTGTCCTTCCGCGGCCTGGACCCGGACGGAACCGTGCACAAGGACTGAAACCCTTGCTGCGGCCGCCCGCGAGGATCCGGCGAGGACCGCGGGCGCCTCGCGGCAAGGCATACTCGTACGGGTGAGCACGAGTCCCGAGATCCGCACGCTGCCCGTTCCCGACGGCCTGGAGGGCGAGCGCGTCGACGCCGCCATCTCGCGCATGTTCGGGTTCTCCCGTACGAAGGCGGCCGAGCTGGCCGCCGCAGGCAAGGTCCTGGTCGACGGTTCCGTCGTCGGCAAGTCCGAGCGGGTCAGCGGCGGCGCGTGGCTCGAGGTCGAGATGCCCGGCGCGCCCGCCCCGGTGCAGGTCGTGGCCGAGCCCGTGGAGGGCATGGAGATCGTCCACGACGACGACGACATCGTCGTGATCATGAAGCCGATCGGGGTGGCCGCCCATCCCAGCCCCGGCTGGACCGGCACCACCGTCATCGGCGGCCTCGCCGCCGCCGGCTACCGGATCTCCACCTCCGGCGCCGCCGAGCGCCAGGGCATCGTGCACCGCCTCGACGTCGGCACCTCCGGCCTCATGGTGGTCGCGAAGTCGGAGTACGCGTACACCTCGCTGAAGCGCCAGTTCAAGGAGCGCACGGTCGACAAGCGCTACCACGCCCTGGTGCAGGGCCACCCGGACCCGCTCAGCGGCACCATCGACGCACCCATCGGCCGGCACCCGAACCACGACTACAAGTGGGCCGTGACCGCCGAGGGCAAGCCGTCGGTGACGCACTACGACCTGATCGAGGCCTACCGGGCCGCCTCGCTGCTCGACATCAAGCTGGAGACCGGCCGCACCCACCAGATCCGGGTGCACATGTCGGCCCACCGCCACCCCTGCGTCGGCGACCTCACCTACGGCGCCGACCCGACCATGGCCAAGCGCCTCGGCCTCACCCGGCAGTGGCTGCACGCCGTCCGCCTCGGCTTCGAGCACCCCGGGGACGGGCAGTGGGTCGAGTTCGCGAGCACCTACCCGGCGGACCTGCAGACCGCCCTGGACCGGATCGCCTCGGAGAGCCGGTGACCGCCGCCTACTCCGTGCGGGAGGCCGTGGGCCACGACGACCGGGACGCCTGCTTCGAGGTGCGGCGCGAGGTCTTCGTCGGCGAGCAGGGAGTGCCGCGCGAGCTGGAGTACGACGCGTACGACGAGACCGCCGTGCACGTGCTCGCGGTCCGCGCCGACGGGGTCCCGCTGGGCACCGGGCGGCTCCTGCACGGGGCGGACGCGACCGGCAAGACCGGCGCCGACGCCTCGGTGGGCTCCCTCGGGCGGCTCGCGGTGACGAAGGCCGCCCGCGGTCTCGGGGTCGGCGCGGCGCTCGTGCGGGCCATCGAGGACGCGGCCCGCGACCGCGGGCTCGCCGCGGTCGACCTGCACGCCCAGACCCACGCCCTGGGCTTCTACGAGCGTCTCGGGTACGTCGCGTACGGCCCCGAGTTCCCGGACGCGGGGATGCCGCACCGGGCCATGCGCCGCACGCTGTAGCAGCGTCCAGCGAGGGCAATCGCCGCCAAAAGGGACGTACGTGGCAGGGTGGGGCCGTGGATCAACTGGCCCTGCTGTTCCTGCTGCTGCTCGGCGCCGTGCTGACCGTGCCCCTGGGGGACCGGCTCGGGCTGCCGGCACCCGTCCTGATGACCCTCGTCGGGACGGTGCTGGCCTTCCTGCCCTTCGTGCCGAGCGTCGACATCCCGCCCGAGTTCATCCTCCCGCTGGTGCTGCCGCCGCTCCTCTACGCGTCGGTGCAGCGCACCTCCTGGCGGCAGTTCGCGGCGAACAGGCGCCCGATCTTCCTGCTCGCGGTGGCGCTGGTCTTCGTCACCACGGCCGCCGTCGGCGCGGTCGCGGACGCCCTCGTACCCGGCATCCCGCTCGCCGCGGCCCTCGCACTCGGCGCCCTGGTCGCGCCGCCCGACCCGGTCGCGGCGACCGCCGTGGCCGGCTCGCTCGGGCTGCCCCGGCGGCTCGTGTCGATCCTGGAGGGCGAGGGGCTCTTCAACGACGTCACCGCGATCGTGCTCTACCACGTGGCGATCACCGCCGTGGTCACCGGGACGTTCTCCTGGCCCGAGGCGCTCGCCGAGCTCGTCCTGTCCGCCGTCGTCGCGGTCGCCGTCGGCCTCGTCCTCGGCTGGGCCACCAACAAGCTGATGGGCTTCCTCGGCGACGCCACGCTGCAGACCGGACTCACCCTCCTCGTGCCGTTCGTCTCCTACGTCATCGCCGAGGAGCTGCACGGCTCCGGCGTGCTCGCGGTCCTGATCACCGCGCTCTTCCTCGCCGAGCACGCGGTCGACGCCGACGACGTGATGGGACGGCTCGCCGGGCAGACCTTCTGGGAGATCGTCGACACCCTCGTCACCGGCATCGCCTTCGGCCTCATCGGCCTGGAGCTCGTGCACGTCTTCGGGGTGGCCGAGGGGCGCGGCGGGCAGATGCTCGGCTGGGGTGCGGCCGTGGTCGGAGTGGTGGTCGTGGTCCGGCTGCTGTGGCTGCTGCCGGCCACGTGGCTGGCGAAGCGCCTGCACGACCGGCGCGACGTCGCCGAGGAGATCCCGATGAGCTGGCGGGAGACCGTCGTCATGTGGTGGGCGGGGATGCGCGGAGTGGCCTCGGTGGCGCTGGCCCTCGCCATCCCGCTCCGTACGGACGACGGCTCGCCCTTCCCCGGCCGTGACGAGCTGGTCTTCATCGCCTTCTGCGTGATCCTCGGGACGCTCGTGGTGCAGGGGCTCACCCTGCCCCGGCTGGTGAAGCGCCTGGGCGTGAAGGCGGACACGGACGCCGAGCGGGCCTTCGAGCGGGACCTCGCGATCAGGGCGGCCAAGGCGGCCAAGCACCGCCTGAAGGAGATCGAGGAGATGGAGGAGCTGCCGGAGGAGGTCGCCGAGCGGCTGCAGCGCGGGGCCTTCGACATCGGCGCGCGCATCAGCCCGGACATGGTGGACGAGGAGCGGCGGGCGGCGTTCCGGCAGCGGGTGGACCGGGTGAAGAAGGTCCAGCAGATCCAGCGGGAGATGATGTCCGCGGCCCGGCACGCGGTCCTCTCGGCGCGCAGCGAGCCGGGGGCCGACCCGGAAGTGGTGGACCGGGTGCTGCGCCAGCTGGACGTCCGCAGCATGCGCTGAGGCGGGTGCCCGGGCGGCCTGGTGGGAGGATGGGCCGCATGGACATCATGCTCTTCCACTCGGTCTACGGACTGACCCCTTCCGTCGAGGCCGCCGCCGAGCAGCTCCGGGCCGCCGGGCACCGGGTCTGGACCCCGGACCTCTTCGACGGACGGACGGTCGGGACCGTCGAGGAGGGCGCGGCGCTCCGGGACGAGATCGGCAAGGACGAGCTGCTCAGGCGCGCGGTCCTGGCCGCCGCGCCCTACTCGGAGCGGGGCCTGGTCTACATGGGCCTCTCGCTCGGGGCCTCGATCGCGCAGACGCTGGCGCTCGGCGACGAGAAGGCGCGCGGGTTGCTGCTGTTCCACGGCACCTCGGACATCGCCGAGTCGGCCTCGGCGGACGACCTGCCGGTCCAGCTGCACGTGGCCGAGCCCGATCCGTTCGAGACGGACGACTGGCTGTCGTCCTGGTACCTGCAGATGCGCAAGGCCGGTGCGGACGTGGAGGTCTACCGCTACCGCGGCGCCGGGCACCTGTACACCGACCAGGAGCTCCCCGACTGGGACGCGGAGGCGGCGGAGCGCACCTGGGCGGTGGCCCTGTCGTTCCTCGACAGCCTGTAGGACCGTACGCGGGAAAGGGGCGTGGCCCCCGGGGAGTCCCCGGGGGCCACGTCGCTGTGTCCGGACGGCCCGTCAGGCGCGGTACGCGGTCCAGGCGTCGTTCATGCGGGTCACCTGGCCCGACGTGAACTGGTACATGCAGGAGTCGTACGTGTAGTCCATGAAGTTGTGGATCGGGTCCACGCCGGCCTTGGAGGCGCAGGAGTCGCGGCCGGTCGGGCACTCGTAGGCCGGGCTCTTCTCGGCCGGGGTGTCGGCGACGTAGTCGCCGTTGCCGTTGCAGCCGCCCTGGAACGTGTGGTACAGGCCCAGCCAGTGGCCGACCTCGTGGGTGGCGGTGTCACCTTCGTTGTAGTTGGCGGCGGAACCGCCGGGCAGCGAGGTGTCGAGGACGACGACACCGTCCATCGACGGGTTGGACTGGTAGGAGGACGGGAAGGTCGCCCAGCCGAGCAGGCCGCCGCTGAGGTTGGCGGTGTAGAAGTTCAGCGCGTTGGCGCCGCCCTTGCGCAGGGTCTGCTTCATCTGCTTCTCGGCGGTGGAGCCGGAGGCCAGGTTGTACCAGCTGGCGTTGTCCGTGTAGTCGGTTCCGGCCAGGGTGAACTGGAAGCCCGTGTTCACGTTGCCGGTGCCCTGGCCGCCGTAGGCGGCGTTGAGGACGGCGAGCTGGTTGTTGATGTCGGTCGCGGTCAGCTTGCCCGTCGTACCGCTGTGGACGACGTGGAAGTAGACGGGGATCGAGACCGCGGTGGCGCCCTCGGCCACGGAGGGGCCGAGGCGGCTGTCGGTCCAGGCGGCGGCCACTCTCTTCTTCAGGTCCGCGTCCATGGCCTTGGCCTGGTCGGCGGTGACCTCGTTGGGCTCGGCCTTGTGGGCATCGCCCTTGGCCTTGCGCGCGCCGGACAGGGCGGAGGCGTCGTCCGCGCACTTCTCGGCGGAGGCAAGGGTGGTGGTGGAGGGAGAGGCCGCCGGGGCGGACAGCGGGGCCAGGGCCAGGGTTCCGGCCATGACGGCAGTGCCGAGCATACGACGTGACATACGCGGCGATATACGAACAAGAGCACGCACGGGTGACTCCTCGCGGGGGGTGGTGGAGAGGTACTTCCTCGCCACTGGCGGGGAGATTACGCGTCCATGTCAGACGTCGTTGAGGATTGATCAAGCCCAATCATTCATGCGGCAAATCGGGGCATCGGGAAGAAAAACTTGTGCTGATTCCGGAGTTTGAGACGTGGACGTAACAGAAGAGACGCCGAAGGCGGGTGGTGTGTCCGGTTTCGATCTCCCGAACTCGCCACCCGCCGTAGCCGTGTGATCTCCCGTTAACAAAGGGGATCATGGCTGAAAATCGTCGTCAGGATGTCCGACAGGGCGTGTCAGTGCACCGGCTGGTACACCCGCTCGACACGCTGCGTTCCGTTCAGCGTGCGGTACGAGCGCGCCCAGGACGCCGACGCGTCGCGGTCCGTACGGTCGGAGACCGTGTAGTAGTCCATCTGCGAGCGCTCGGCCGTCACGTCCAGCACGCCGTAGCCGTGGTGGTCCATGTCCACCCACTTCACATGGCGGTTGGCGGCCTTGATCGCGCCCGCCGCCACCACCGAGAGGGTGCCCGGCGCCACGTGCAGCAGGTCGTCCAGGTTGTCCGAGGTCACCGAGGTCACCACGAACTCCGTCGCGGCCGAGGCGGACAGCGGGTACGTCGCCGCCTTCACCGGCACGTCGTTGGCCCAGGCCATGTGGATGTCGCCGGTCAGGAAGACCGTGTTGCGGATGCCCCGGTCCGTCAGGTGCTTCAGCAGCTCCTTGCGGTCGTCCGTGTAGCCGTCCCACTGGTCGACGTTCACGGCGAGCCCGCCCTCGGGCAGGCCCAGCAACTCGGCCAGCGGGCCCAGGAGGTCGGCCGGAAGCGCGCCGAAGGCCACCGGCGAGATCATCACCGAGGTGCCCACCAGCTGCCAGGTCGCGTCCGAGGCCGCCAGCCCCGACTTCAGCCAGTCCAGCTGCGCCCGCCCGGTGACGGTGCGCTCCGGGTCGTCCACCTTGCCGCTGCCCACGCCCGCCTGCTGCGAGCGGAAGGAGCGCAGGTCCAGCAGATGCAGATCGGCCAGGCGGCCGAAGCGCAGCCGCCGGTAGACCGTGCCCTCGGTGGACGTGCGCACCGGCATCCACTCGAAGTACGCCTGCTTGGCCGCCGCCACGCGCTCCGCCCAGACGCCCTCGGCGCCCGGCGTGTGGTTCTCGGCCCCGCCCGACCAGGCGTCGTTGGCGAACTCGTGGTCGTCCCAGATGGCGACGATCGGGTGGGTCGCGTGCAGCGCCTGGAGGTCGGCGTCGGTCTTGTACGTGGCGTGCCGCAGGCGGTAGTCGGCGAGCGCGACGATCTCGTGGGCCGGCTGGTGCTGCCGGACCGTGAACTTCGCCTCCGGGTAGGAGCCGGTCGCGTACTCGTAGATGTAGTCGCCGAGATGGAGGATCGCGTCCAGGTCGGTACGGGCGGCCAGGTGGCGGTACGCGGAGAAGTAGCCGGCCTCCCAGTTGGCGCAGGACACCACCCCGAAGCGGATCCCGGGAGCGGCCGAGTCGACGGCGGGCGCGGTGCGGGTGCGGCCGGTCGGGGAGACGGTGCCGCCCGAGGTGAAGCGGAACCAGTAGGACGTGGCGGGGCGCAGGCCCCGCACGTCCACCTTCACCGTGTGGTCGGTGGCGGCGGAGGCGACGGCCGTGCCGCTCGCCACGGTCCGGGCGAAGGAGCGGTCCTCGGCCAGCTCCCAGCCGACGGAGGCGTCGGGGCCTCTGCCGGAGCCGGGCGTGGCGTCGGAGGTGGGGGTGACGCGCGTCCAGAGGAGGACGCCGTCGGGCAGCGGGTCTCCGGAGGCGACACCGTGGAGGAATGCGGGTGCCCCGGCGTCCGCGAGTGCGGGCGAGGCGGCGGCCACCAGGGCCGGCGCGGCGACGGCGGTCACGGCGGCGGCCTTCACGACAGTGCGGCGGCTGGGAGTTGATATCAGGTCACGACTGGTCACGGACCGTCAGATTACTGACCAGTACTCAGAAAGGGCAGCCCCCTGCGCAAAGTTCGCCGAAGCTTCTTCGGGAATTCCTTCGATCCGCCGGGCTCCGCGCTCCCCGCCCCCGCCCCCCGCCGGCGTCGCGGCGGGGGCGGGGGCGGGGAGAGGGCGGGCGGACGTCAGCCCTTGAGCGCCTTCGTCAGCGCGGTGGTGAAGGCGTCCACCGTCAGCGGCGGGTTCTCGCTGCCCTCGGCGGTGAGCGTCTTGCCGTCCATCTTCAGGGTCGGCGTGCCCCTGACGCCGCTCTCGTCGAAGGCCTTCGACATCTTCATGGCCCAGGCGTCGAAGGTGCCGTTCTCGACGTTCTTCTTGAACTCCGCGTTGCCCTTCAGGGCCGGCACCGAGTCGGCCACCTCCAGGAGGTAGGAGTCCTTGGCGAACTTGTCCTGGCTCTCCTCCGGGTGGAACCGGGTCGAGTAGAGCGCCGCCTTGTACTTCATGAAGGCCTCGGGGCTCACGTCGAGCGCCGCGCCCAGCGCCGACAGGGCGTTCTTCGAGCCCTCGCCCTGGTCGGCGTTGTCGATGAAGGTGGCGCCCACGTACTTGAGCTTGTACTTGCCTTCGGTGACGTCCTTGTCGACCGTGGCGCCCACGCCCTGCTCGAAACTCGCGCACACCGGGCAGCGCGAGTCCTCGTAGATCTCCAGGGTCTTCTTCGCCTCGGGCTTGCCGATCACGACGGTGGTGCCGTCCTGGCCCTCGGTGTTCTTCGGGGCGGTCACGTTCTTCGCGTCCGCCGCCGCCTCCCACGCGGAGGGCTTGTTGGCCTGGACGACGGCGAAGCCGACGCCGCCGGCGACCGCGAGGACGGCGACCGCCGTTCCGGCGACGATCACCTGCCGGCGGGCCTTCTCCTTCTTGGCCTGCTTCTCGCGCTCGATCCGCAGCCGCTCGCGGGCGGCTGCCTTGTTGGCCTGGCTGTTGCGCTTGCTCATGGGTGTGGACTCCGTGACTGAGGAGGAAAGGTGGGGATACGCGTGCCGCTCAGACGAGGGCGAGCGCGGGCGCTACGGCCGGAGCCGGGCGCCGCGGGCTCGCGCAGCACGGCGGTCCCCGCCGTCCCACGGAGTGCACGAGCAGTCGGGCACGCGACCGGCGCGGCCGGTCGGCCAGGTGCCCGGCGCGCCGCGGGAGGGACCCCACGGCACGGAAGAAGGCCGTCGCGAGCAGCAGCGGCCGGAACGCGAAGGCGACGGCCGCCCGCAGCAGCCGGGCCAGCGCCCGCTCGCCGCCGCGCAGCCAGGAGGCCGCCGAGAGCCCGACCGCCACGTGGGCCGCGAGCAGCAGCCACGGCACGGCCGGGTCGGGGGAGGACAGCAGGGCCGCGGCGGTCCCGGTGCCGGGAGCGGCCACGCCGGGCAGCGGGGTGCCGACGGCGCCGCCACACAGCGCGTCCATGTCGAGGCCCACCGCGCGCAGGGAACCGGCGACAGGACCGCCGGCAGGGCCGTAACAGGCCGCCTGACCGCTGGTGAAGAGCGTGTCGGCGGCCAGCTGCAGTGGGACGAGCAGCCCGGCGATCGGGCCGAAGCCGCGCTCGCGGCCGGCCAGGGCGTACGCCACGGCGAAGACGGCCGCCGCGACCGGGACGACCGTCCCGAGCGGCAGCGGCACCCCGGACAGCAGGACGTGCGAGGCCACGGACAGCGTCACGACCAGTGCCGTGAAGAACGCCGCCCGGAGGGCTCTCAGCTGCGTGCCTGCCATGTCCATTGCCGTGGAAGTGTCCCACGCCCGGCCGTAAGGCGTCCCTAAGGCCGAGCTGTGAGGCTTCTCCGCCGCTGCCTACAGGCCCGGGATGCGCCCGTTGCGGAACAGGTCCACGAAGATCTGGTGGTCGGCCCGCGCGCGTGCGCCGTACGCGTGCGCGAAGTCCACCAGGAGCTCGGCGAAGCCCGCGCCGTCGTCGGAGTCCGCGGCGATCGCCGCGTCGATGGCGCGCTCGGTGGAGAACGGCACCAGGGAGTGCCCGCTGGAGTCGTCCGCCGCCGCGTGCATGGTCGCCGTCGCCCGGCCCAGGTCGGCGACGGTCGCCGCGATGTCCTGCGGATCGTCGATGTCCGACCAGTCCAGGTCCACCGCGTACGGCGAGACCTCCGCCACCAGCTGTCCTGCCCCGTCGAGCTCCGTCCAGCCCAGCCACGGGTCGGCGTGCGCCTGCAGCGCCCGCTGCGAGATCACGGTCCGGTGACCCTCGTGCCGGAAGTAGTCCCGCACCGCCGCGTCCGTCACATGGCGCGACACCGCCGGGGTCTGCGCCTGCTTCATGTAGATGACGACGTCGTTCTCCAGGGCGTCGCTGTTGCCCTCCAGGAGGATGTTGTACGAGGGCAGGCCGGCCGAGCCGATGCCGATCCCGCGCCGGCCGACGACGTCCTTGACCCGGTACGAGTCGGGGCGGGCCAGGCTCGACTCCGGCAGCGTCTCCAGATAGCCGTCGAAGGCCGCCAGCACCTTGTAGCGGGTGGCCGCGTCGAGCTCGATCGAGCCGGCACCCGAGGAGAAGCGGCGCTCGAAGTCGCGGATCTCGGTCATCGAGTCGAGCAGCCCGAAGCGGGTCAGCGAACGGGCCTCGCGCAGGGCGCCGAGCAGCGCGCCGTCGGCGGTGTCCAGGGTGAAGCCGGGCACCTCGTCGCTCTTCGCGCCGGTCGCCAGGGCGTGGATCCGCTCCCGGTAGGCGGCGGCGAGGATGCGCACCAGGTGGCTGATCTGCTCGTCGCTGAGCGCCTTCGCGTAGCCGATCAGCGCGAGGGAGGCGGCGAGCCGCTTGAGGTCCCAGGTGAAGGGGCCGACGTAGGCCTCGTCGAAGTCGTTGACGTTGAAGATCAGCCGGCCGTTGGCGTCCATGTACGTGCCGAAGTTCTCGGCGTGCAGATCGCCGTGGATCCACACCCGGCCGGTGCGCTCGTCCAGGTACGGCCCGCCGTGCGCCTCGTGCTCCAGATCCTTGTAGAACAGGCACGCGGTGCCCCGGTAGAAGGCGAAGGCGGAGCCGGCCATCTTGCGGAACTTGACCCTGAAGGCGGCGGGGTCGGCGGCGAGCAGCTCGCCGAAGGCCGTGTCGAAGACGGCGAGGATCTGCTCGCCGCGCTCGGCCGCGGTGGGCTGGGGGACCGACATCGAAGGAGCCTCCTGGGGGGGGGCGGCACGGCGTGCGGGCCGCGCGGGGTATGGCTGAAAATTGTGCATGACAAATGGGACAGGTGTTCCCCGTGTCCAACGCGCGACGGTACCGGCGAGTGCCCGCCCTCTGTCGGTGGAGCGACGTAGACTTCCCCGCTGACCCCCCAGAAATTCATAGGAGGCTTCCCACCGTGACCCGGCCGCCCTTCACGCACCTCCACGTCCACACCCAGTACTCCCTGCTGGACGGTGCCGCGCGGCTGAAGGACATGTTCAACGCGTGCAACGAGATGGGCATGACCCATATCGCCATGTCCGACCACGGCAATCTGCACGGGGCCTACGACTTCTTCCACTCGGCCAAGAAGGCCGGTGTGACGCCGATCATCGGCATCGAGGCCTACGTCGCCCCGGAGTCCCGTCGCAACAAGCGGAAGATCCAGTGGGGCCAGCCGCACCAGAAGAGGGACGACGTCTCCGGCTCCGGCGGTTACACCCACAAGACCATCTGGGCGGCGAACGCCACGGGTCTGCACAACCTCTTCCGGCTCTCCTCCGACGCCTACGCCGAGGGCTGGCTGCAGAAGTGGCCGCGCATGGACAAGGAGACCATCTCCCAGTGGTCGGAGGGCCTGATCGCCTCCACCGGCTGCCCGTCCGGCGAGCTCCAGACCCGGCTGCGCCTCGGCCAGTTCGACGAGGCCCTGAAGTCCGCCTCCGAGTACCAGGACATCTTCGGCAAGGACCGCTACTTCCTGGAGCTGATGGACCACGGCATCGAGATCGAGCGCCGGGTCCGCGACGGCCTCCTGGAGATCGGCAAGAAGCTCGGCATCCCGCCGCTGGTCACCAACGACTCGCACTACACCTACGCGCACGAGGCCACGGCCCACGACGCCCTGCTGTGCATCCAGACCGGCAAGAACCTCTCGGACCCGGACCGCTTCAAGTTCGACGGCACCGGCTACTACCTGAAGTCCACGGACGAGATGTACGCCATCGACTCCTCGGACGCCTGGCAGGAGGGCTGCGCGAACACCCTCCTGGTGGCCGAGCAGGTCGACACCGACGGCATGTTCGTCGAGAAGAACCTCATGCCGAAGTTCGACATCCCCGAGGGCTACACCGAGGTCACCTGGTTCCGCGAGGAGACCATGCGGGGCATGCACCGGCGCTTCCCCGGCGGCATCCCCGAGGACCGCATGAAGCAGGTCGAGTACGAGATGGACACCATCATCTCGATGGGCTTCCCGGGCTACTTCCTCGTCGTCGCCGACTTCATCATGTGGGCGAAGAAGCAGGGCATCGCCGTGGGCCCCGGCCGAGGCTCCGCGGCCGGCTCGATCGTCGCGTACGCCATGGGCATCACCGACCTCGACCCCATCCCGCACGGCCTGATCTTCGAGCGCTTCCTCAACCCCGAGCGCATCTCGATGCCCGATGTCGACATCGACTTCGACGAGCGTCGGCGCGTCGAGGTGATCCGGTACGTGACCGAGAAGTACGGCGCCGACAAGGTCGCCATGATCGGCACCTACGGAAAGATCAAGGCCAAGAACGCGATCAAGGACTCCGCCCGCGTCCTCGGCTACCCGTACGCGATGGGCGACCGGCTCACCAAGGCCATGCCCGCCGACGTCCTCGGCAAGGGCATCGACCTCGACGGCATCACCAACCCCAGCCACCCGCGCTACAGCGAGGCCGGCGAGATCCGGGGGATGTACGAGAACGAGCCGGACGTGAAGAAGGTCATCGACACCGCCAAGGGCGTCGAGGGCCTGGTCCGGCAGATGGGCGTGCACGCCGCCGGCGTGATCATGTCCAGCGAGACCATCACCGAGCACGTCCCCGTCTGGGTCCGGCACACCGACGGCGTCACCATCACCCAGTGGGACTACCCGAGCTGCGAGTCGCTCGGCCTGCTGAAGATGGACTTCCTCGGCCTGCGCAACCTGACGATCATGGACGACGCCGTCAAGATGGTGAAGTCCAACAAGGGGATCGACATCGATCTCCTGGCCCTCCCGCTCGACGACCCCAAGACCTTCGAACTGCTCCAGCGCGGCGACACCCTCGGCGTCTTCCAGTTCGACGGCGGCCCCATGCGCTCCCTGCTCCGGCTGATGAAGCCGGACAACTTCGAAGACATCTCCGCCGTGTCCGCGCTCTACCGCCCGGGCCCGATGGGCATGAACTCGCACACGAACTACGCCCTGCGCAAGAACAAGCAGCAGGAGATCACCCCGATCCACCCGGAGCTGGAGGAGCCGCTCAAGGAGGTCCTGGACGTCACCTACGGCCTGATCGTCTACCAGGAGCAGGTGCAGAAGGCCGCCCAGATCATCGCCGGCTACTCGCTCGGCGAGGCCGACATCCTCCGCCGCGTCATGGGCAAGAAGAAGCCCGAGGAGCTGGCGAAGAACTTCACCATCTTCCAGGCCGGCGCCAAGAAGAACGGCTACAGCGACGAGGCCATCCAGGCCCTGTGGGACGTCCTGGTCCCCTTCGCCGGCTACGCCTTCAACAAGGCGCACTCCGCCGCCTACGGACTGGTCTCCTACTGGACCGCCTACCTCAAGGCCAACCACCCGGCCGAGTACATGGCGGGCCTGCTCACCTCGGTCAAGGACGACAAGGACAAGTCCGCCGTCTACCTGAACGAGTGCCGTCGCATGGGCATCAAGGTGCTCCCGCCGAACGTCAACGAGTCCGAGGCGAACTTCGCCGCCCAGGGCGACGACGTGATCCTCTTCGGCCTCACCGCCGTCCGCAACGTGGGCGCCAACGTCGTCGAGTCGATCATCAAGACCCGCAAGGCCAAGGGCAAGTACAGCTCCTTCCCGGACTTCCTCGACAAGGTCGAGGCCGTGGTCTGCAACAAGCGCACCGTCGAGTCGCTGATCAAGGCCGGCGCCTTCGACACCATGGGCCACACCCGCAAGGGCCTGGTCGCCCAGCACGAGCCCATGATCGACACCGTGGTGGCGGTCAAGCGCAAGGAGGCCGAGGGACAGTTCGACCTCTTCGGCGGCATGGGCGACGAGGACAGCAGCGAGCCGGGCTTCGGCCTCGACGTCGAGTTCTCCGACGTCGAGTGGGAGAAGACCTACCTGCTCGCCCAGGAGCGAGAGATGCTCGGTCTCTACGTCTCCGACCACCCGCTCTTCGGTCTGGAGCACGTCCTCTCCGACAAGACGGACGCCGGCATCTCCCAGCTCACCGGCGGCGAGCACGCGGACGGCGCGGTCGTCACCATCGGCGGCATCATCTCCGGCCTCCAGCGGAAGATGACCAAGCAGGGCAACGCCTGGGCCATTGCCACGGTCGAGGACCTGGCCGGCTCCATCGAGTGCATGTTCTTCCCGGCCACCTACCAGCTGGTCTCCACCCAGCTGGTCGAGGACGCGGTCGTCTTCGTCAAGGGGCGGCTGGACAAGCGCGAGGACGTCCCCCGTCTGGTCGCCATGGAGCTGATGGTCCCCGACCTGTCGAACGCGGGCACCAACGCGCCCGTCATCCTCACCATCCCGACGGTCAAGGTGACCCCGCCGATGATCAGCCGGCTCGGCGAGATCCTCAAGCACCACAAGGGCAACACCGAGGTGCGGATCAAGCTCCAGGGCCCGCGCTCGACCACCGTGCTGCGGCTCGACCGGCACCGGGTGCAGCCCGACCCGGCGCTCTTCGGCGACCTGAAGGTGCTGCTCGGCCCGTCGTGTCTCGCCGGCTGAGCTGATCGGTACGCGCCAGGGGCGCGCCCGTCGTCACGGGCGCGCCCCTCAGCCGTCGGCTCGTCAGTTGTGGCCGAAACGCTTCTGCCGTCCCTTGCGCGCCATGTCGCCGGGGGTGACCTGGCTCATGCGCTGTTCGGCCTGGGACTCCATCGAAGACTGCTGGGCCTGCTGCTGGCCGCGCTCGGCCTGCGAGCTGCGCGGCTGCTGACTGCGATCCTGCTTGCGGTTCTTGGCCATGGTGATGATGCCTCCTCAAGGGGGTGTGGGGGCCAGGGCCGCTGTCAGACTCACATACGCCAAGAACCGCCGCATTTTGGATCATTACGGACAGTAGGCGCCGTCCTCGCGTGAGATCCGCCACGCCGATGATCCAGTTCCGGACGTCAAGCCCACCCCGGTCGGGCAGACTCGGAGGAACCCGGAGCACTTCCGATCCCGAGGTTCCCGAAGAGCGACCCGAAAGAGGGTGGAACACGTGGACCGATGCGTCGTCCTGGTGGACGCCGGCTATCTGCTCGGCGCCGCCGCCAGCCTCCTCGCAGGGGAACCGGCCCGCTCGCGGATCACCGTCGACCACGCCGCCCTGGTCCAGCAGCTGCGCGCACGGGCCGAGGCCGACACCCAGCAGCCGCTGCTGCGGATCTACTGGTTCGACGGCGCCCCCGACCGGGTGCCCCAGCCCGAGCACCGCAGACTGCGCGTCATGCCCCGGGTCACCGTCCGGCTCGGCGCCCTGACCCGCAGCGACGGACGCTGGGCCCAGAAGGGCGTCGACGCGGCCATGCACACCGAGCTCACCGAGCTCGCCCGCAACCGCGCCTGCTCCGACATCGTGCTCGTCACCGGCGACGGCGACCTGCTGCCCGGCCTCATGTCCGCCAAGGAACACGGCGTCGCCGTCCACCTCTGGGCCGTCCAGGCCGCCGACGGCGACTACAACCAGTCCGAGGACCTCGTCGCCGAGGCCGACGAACGCCGCGTCCTCGACCGGTCCTGGATCACCCGCGCCGTCCGCGCCAAGGACCTCACCGGACTGTGCGCCCCGCCGCCCGCCCCGCGCCCCGAGATCGCCGCCATCCTCTCCGCGCCGCTGCCCGAGTCCGCCCTCGCCGCCTCCGCCGAACGGGCGGCGGCCGCGGCGGCGGCCGCCGCGCACAACAGCGCCACCGCCCCCACCGCTGTACCGCCCGCCGACCCGACCGGCCCGGCCGAGGCCGCCGGAGAGCCCGTCGACGGCGCCGGCGTCCCCGCGCCCGCGGGCGGCCGCGCCGTGCCCACCCCCAAGGACCTCGCCGGACTGCGGGGTCCCGCCGCCCCGCACGCCACGGGCGCCACCCTGCGCTGGTCCTCCGACAAGGGCTGGATCGACCGCCCGCCGGCCGCCCTCGGCGAACCCGCCGAGACCGCCTCACTGCCCACCCTCGCCCAGCTCACCAGCGCCGAGCAGCGCTGGGCGGACCGCGAGGAGGACATCACCACCGTCGGCGGCGACCCCTACGAGGTCGGCCAGGTCTTCGCCCGCCGCTGGCTCGACCGGCTCCCCGAAGCCGGCCACGTCCCCAAACTGGCTACCATGTACCCGCGCATCCCGCACCGCATCGACGGCGAACTCCTCCGCTACGCGGCCCGCTTCGGCCTGCTCGCCCACAAGGACGACCAGATCGACGAGCACGACCGGTACGCGATCCGGGCCGGCTTCTGGCGCGAGATCGACGTCCACGCCGCCGCCCAACACGCCCCCGCGCCCGAGGAGGCCCGCGGGACCCCGTAGGCTCATACCTCGTGAGTACGGTGTGCGTGGTGCGGGATCTGGTCAAGACGTACCCCGCCACACGCGGCAGACGCGGAGCGCCCGCGACCCCCGAGGTGCGGGCCACCGACGGGATCAGCCTCGATGTGTGCGGCGGCGAGATCTTCGGCCTGCTCGGCCCCAACGGCGCCGGCAAGTCCACCCTCGTCCGGCAGCTCACCGGACTGATGCGCCCCGACTCCGGCACCGTCCGGATGCTCGGCCACGACCTGGTGCGCCACCCCGAGCGCGCCGCCCGGCTCCTCGCGTACCTCGGCCAGGAGTCCACCGCGCTCGACGAGCTGACCGTCGCCCTCGCGGCCGAGACCACCGGCCGGCTGCGCGGGCTCGGCACCCGCGAGGCCCGCGCCGCGCGCGACGCCGTCCTCGACGAGCTCGGCCTCGGCGAGATCGCCGGCCGGCCCCTGAAGAAGCTGTCCGGCGGACAGCGCCGGCTCGCCTGTGTCGCCGCCGCCCTCGTCGGCGAGCGGCCCGTGCTCGTCCTCGACGAGCCCACGACCGGCATGGACCCGGTCGCCCGCCGCGCCGTGTGGGCCGCCGTCGACCGGCGGCGCGCCGAACACGGCACGACCGTGCTGCTCGTCACCCACAACGTCATCGAGGCCGAGACCGTCCTCGACCGGGTCGCCGTCATCGACCGCGGCCGGGTCATCGCCTGCGACACCCCCGCCGGGCTCAAGGAACGCGTCGCGGGGGAGGTCCGGGTCGAGCTCGTCTGGCGCGAGCGGGCCCCGCTGGAGGTCCCCGAGGTGGCCGCGCTGCGCGGCGCCGCCCAGGAGGCCGGCCGGCGGTGGGTGCTCCGGCTCGCCCCGGACGAGGCGCGGGCGGCGGTGGCCGCGGTGACCGGCGGGGCGGCCTTCGCGGCCCTGGACGACTTCACCCTGGCGACGCCCAGCCTGGAGGACGTCTATCTGGCGCTCGGCGGCGAGACGCGGGGGCTGGTGAAGGCATGACGTACGAGGTGACGTGCGACGTGACGCACGACGAGAGCGACGAGTCGACCGTCAGGAGCTGGACGAGTTGAGCACCCTGCCCGCCGAGACCCTGGCGGTCGGCGTTCCCGTCGACCCGGGCCAGGACGCCGCGGACGCGGCCGGCGCCGCGCCGCTCGCCCCCCGCGCCCGGCTCCTGCCCGCGCTGGGCGCGGTCTACCGCGCCCAGTTGTCCCGCGCCCGGGTCGCCCGCATCCCGCTGCTCTTCGTCGCGACCTTCCAGTCGATCGGGATCATGGTCCTGATGCGGGGGGTCGTGGACGGCGGTGCGGAGGCGCGGGCCGTGGTGGCCGGCTCCGCCGTGCTCGTCGTCGCCTTCGTCGCGCTCAACCTGCTCGCGCAGTACTTCGGGCAGCTGCGCGCGGGCGGTGGGCTCGACCACTACGCGACGCTGCCGGTCCCGCCCGCGGCGGTGGTGCTCGGCGCGGCCGGCGCGTACGCCTCCTTCACCGTGCCCGGGACCGTGGTGACCGCGGTCGTCGGCTCCGTGCTGTTCGGGCTGCCGCTCGGCCATCTGTGGATCCTGGCGGCGGTCGTGCCGCTGTCCGGGGCGGCGCTCGCCGGGCTCGGCGCCGCGCTCGGGCTGCTGGCTCCGCGCCAGGAGCTGGCCACCCTGCTCGGACAGCTCGGCATGTCGGCGGCGCTGCTGCTCGGCGTGCTGCCGCCCGACCGGCTGCCCGGCCCGATCGGCTGGGCGCGGGACCTGCTGCCCTCCACGTACGGGGTGGAGGCCCTGGCCCGTACCTTCGACCCGCACCCGGACTGGACGGCGGTCACGCTCGACCTCGCGGTCTGCGGCGCGGTGGGCGTCGCGTCGCTCGCGGTGGCGACCTGGGCGTACCGGAGGGCGGCGGTCCGCTGAGACGCTCACGCCGCCTGCGGTCCGCTGAGGCGGCGCACAGCCGGACCTGGCACGATGGCGTCGTGACCGCACCTCTGACTCCGCCGCATCAGCCGACCCCGCACGACTCCGCCTGGCCCGCGCCCCATCCGGCGCAGCCCGACCCGGACGGCGCCCCCAGCACGGCCACCGAGCTGCGGCAGGCCGCCGTGGTGACGGGCGTCTCCGCGGTCGCCGGGGTCCTGCTCGGACTGCTGTGGCTGTGGCTCGCGCCGCGGGTGCAGCTGGTCTCGGACGGCAAGGCGGTCTTCCTCAAGGACGGCGAGGGGGAGTCGGCGATCGGCACGGACGGAACGTTCGTCCTGCTCGCCCTCGGCTTCGGCGCGCTGGCCGCCGCCCTGGTCTTCCTGATCCACCGGCACGGCGGTATCGCCCTGGTCCTGGGCCTCGCCCTGGGCGGGGTGCTCGGCTCGCTGCTCGCCTGGGGAGTGGGCGTCTGGCTCGGGCCGGAGCGCGACGTCGTCGCACACGCCAAGCGCGTCGGCCCCGACGTGTTCTTCGAGGCGCCGCTCGAACTCAACATGGCGGCCGCGGCGATGCTGGCCTGGCCGATCGCCGCGATGATCGTCCACCTCGCCCTGACCGCGCTGTTCGGGCCGCGCGACCCGGAGCCGGAGGACGGCCCCTGGCCGCCGGCGCCCACCCGGCAGGGCTGAGCCGAGCGGCCCCGTCGCTCCTCACGCCCCCCGGGTCCGGCCGCTCCTCACGCCCTCCCGGTCCGGCCGTGCCTCACGCCCTCCGGGTCCGGCGGTGCCTCACGCCCTCCCGGTCCGGCGTCCGGCCGTCGCTCAGGCGCGGCCGATCGGGGCCACCACCGCGGCGGTGAGAGCCGCCAGGTCCGTGGGGGAGAGCTCCACCTCCAGGCCCCGGCGGCCCGCCGAGATGCAGATCGTCGCGTGCCCGGAGGCCGAGGAGTCCAGGACCGTGCGCAGCCGCTTGCGCTGCCCCAACGGTGAGATGCCGCCGCGGACGTAACCGGTGGTGCGCTCGGCCGCCGCCGGGTCCGCCATCGCCGCCTTCTTGCCGCCGACCGCGGACGCGAGCGCCTTCAGGTCGAGCTGGCCGGCCACCGGGACCACGGCGACCGTCAGCTCGCCGTCCACGTCCGCGACCAGCGTCTTGAACACCCGGTCGGGGGAGACCCCCAGGGCCTCGGCGGCCTCCTCGCCGTACGAGGGGGTCGCCGGGTCGTGCTCGTACGTGTGCAGCGTGTACGGCGTACCCGCGGCCGTCAGCGCCACCGTCGCCGGGGTGCCGCCGCCACTCCCGCCGTTCTTCTTCTGCTTCTTCGCCACGGAGGGCTCTCCTCGGTCGGGACGTCGCTCAGTTCGGGCTGGTCGGTGCGCGGGTCAGTTCCACCGCCGGGAGCGACGGCAGGTGCCGGAGCACGGCGGTCTCCGAGCGGAGCAGCGTCAGCTCCTCGCGCAGGCGGGTCGCCGTGTCCGGTGCCTGCAGCAGCCGCTGCTTGGCCGGGGTGTCGAGGACCGCCGCGGCGGCGACCAGATAGGACACGACCGAGGGGTCGTCCGGCAGCTCACTGGTGGTCAGCGAGCGCTCCCGCGCCCCCGCGAGCCGCTTCTGGTACGTGCGGAAGGCCCGCAGCACGCCCTCCGCGAGCGTCCCCGCCTCGTCGCCCTGCTCCTCCGGGATCTCCTCGATCTCGGCGGTCAGGAACGGTCCGCTCGCGTCCACCGAGAGCAGCTTCACGCGGGTCGTGCCGGTCGCCATCACCTCGAAGCCGCCGTCCGCCCGCTCCCGGATCGACGCCGCGTCGGCCACACAGCCGACCCGGTGGAAGGCCTGGATCGGGTCGGCGCCGAAACCGGCCGCGGGACCCTTCTCCGGCAGCGCCGTCTGGTCCGGCATGCCCGGTGCCGTCGGCGCGACCTCGCGGCCGTCGCGGATCGCCACGACGGCGAAGCGCCGCGGCTCGGAGTCGTCCGTCGTGAGCAGTTCGCGCATCATGACGCGATAACGCTCCTCGAAGACGTTCAGGGGCAGCACGAGGCCCGGGAACAGCACCGTGTTGAGCGGAAAGAGAGGCAGACGGGCGGTGGTCACAGCGGTCAAGCGTAATGGCCGCCGGGACCGCCCCGACCGGGCCGTCCCCCATCGTCCGCACCGGCCGTTCCGGAGGGGTTCCCGGGATCCGGCGCGCCCCCGCGCAGCGGAGTGCGCCGGGCCACCTCGCGGACGGTCGTGGCTCGGGCCTCCAGGAAGCCGCGCAGCGGGTCCTCGGCGACCAGCGCCCAGGGGAACGTGGTGGCCTGCGGCCCGATCCGCCCGAACTCCGCCAGGGCGTCGTGCCGGCGGCCCCGTTCCACCAGGACGTGCACCAGCAGGTTCCGCACCTCGGCCGGCCACGGGTCGCCGGCCGGGTACTCCGCCGACAGCGCGAGCGCCCGGTCGAGCGCCGCGTCGATCCGGCCGCCGCCCACCCCGTGCCCCGGTCCGGGCCCGGCGAGCAGCTGCGCGAAGGCCGCCCGCACCGGCAGCGCCTGGACCAGCGAGCCGGGCAGTGCGTCCTCGGCGGCCTGCTCCGCGAAGTCGAAGCACTCGCGGTGCGAGCCGTACCACTGCGCCGACAGGTACTTGAGCGCGGCCACGTGGCTGCCGTAGTGGTGCGGGGCCCGCCGCACGGCCTGCTCCCACAGCACCTCGAAGGCCGTGTGCCCGGCATGGGTGCCGCGCGCGTGGTCCAGGGCCAGGCGCCACGGCACCGGATCGCGCGGCGCGGCCTCGGCCGCCGCCTCGATCAGCGGCCCGAGCTCGCGCAGCCGTTCGGCCCTGGCCGGTGATTCCCAGGCCCTGCGGACCGCGAGCTGCGCCTTGACGAGGAGAGCGTCCGGATCGCGCGGCGCGACCGCGAGCCAGTGGTCCAGCCAGCCGTCCCGGCTGTACGCGAAGGCCGCCAGCCGGGACACGTAGCGGTCCCGGTCCTCCCACTCGGCGGCGTCCCGGGTGGTGGCGAGGAGCTTGGCGGCCGGCTCCGGGTCGGCGAGCGCGGCGGCGACCAGCGCCGGCGCCATCCGCGCGTCCGGCGCGTCGAGCAGCACGTCGTCGTCCGGCACGAGCCCGGCGGTGAGCCGGGGGGCGTGCCGGACCATGCGGGTGGTGCCGATCAGGGCGCGGAGCAGTGACATGGTGCGAAACATTGAAAACCGCAGGTGAGAGCCGCGCCAGTAGCGGACTGTGAAGCTTTCGTAGCGGCGGGAAGGTTGTGCTGACAGGGGTCAAGACAGCGTAAAGAAAGGGGCGGAGCAGTGCACACACGCCCCCGTCCCTTCACCTCGTCCGCCCCCTGGGCGCGCCCCCTCCGCGCGCCCCCTCACCCCCGGCGCAGCGTCCGCGAGGCCCCCGCCGCCACGGTCGTCGCGAGCACCCAGCCGAGCAGGATCAGGGCCGTCGAGGCCCACTGCCAGAAGCCCTCCAGGCGCCAGACGCCGACCTGCCCCAGGTCGATCACCGGCAGCAGCAGGTCGAGCGCGTACAGCGTGGCGTTCCAGTGCGGGGCCTCCTCCGGTTTGAGCGGCACGGCGTCGTAGCGCGAGAAGGCCAGCGTGCCCGCCGCCCACAGGACCGCCATCCACAGCGCCGCCCGGCCCGGCCGGTAGCCGTAGGCCACGGTCCAGTCCTGGAGGTAGCCCCACAGCTTCCCGGCCACCGGCAGGGTCTCCCGGCGCCGCCGCTGCTTGGCCAGCAGCACCTCCCTCGCGTCCGCGTCCTCGCCGCTGTTGCGCAGCACCGTCGCCAGCCGCTCGTAGGGCTCCGGCGCGTACTCCGGGGTGGCCGCCGCGACCCACTCCAGGCGCCGGGCCAGCGGGAAGTGCCCGTACGGCACGAGGTTCTCGTAGACGAAGCCGCCCATCGCGAGGCCGCCCGGGCCCGGCCAGCTGCTCGACAGGTCGATCAGCGTCACCACCTTCGCGCCGTTGAGCACCACCCGGCCCTCCTCGGGGCGCTCGCCGTTGAAGCGCAGCTCCGGGGTCACGATCCGGCGCAGCGACAGCTCCTCGCGGCGTGAGCCGTCGAGCAGGAAGCGGGCGTAGTGCAGGTCCACCGAGTCGCCGAACCGCCCGTCGTCGAGCCGTACCCCGCCGTGGCACTCGACCGGCTTGCGCCGCGCGCCCTGGGCCGGCGTCACTCCGTACGGCGGGGTGGCCGTGGAACGGTCCGAGGCGTCGTACACCCACGCCGCGTTCAGATAGAGCGTGCGCTCCACCGTCAGCTGCGGCGCGTTGAGCGCCCGGCGCTGCTGGGCGCCGCGCAGGACGCTGCCCCGCAGGCTGAGCGACACGCCGACCTTCGCGCCCCGCAGGCTCAGCTCCCCGTAGGTCTCGATCAGCTCGGCCTGCAGGTCCTGGGCCACCACCAGGCCGTCGGCCGTGATCGCCCGGCCGCGCCGGTCCGGCCACACCCGGATCTGGTTGATCAGCAGGTCCGTGCCGATCTGCGCGTCCGTCAGGCGGATGCCCCGTTCGACCCGGCAGCGCGGCAGGTGCAGGTCGCCCGCCGTGTGCAGCCGTGCCGCCTCCAGCCGGGGGATCGCGCACTCGACCATCCGCAGCGTGCCGAAGTGGGCCTCGGGCAGCACCACCTCGCCGTCGAAGCGACAGCCGTTCAGTTCCACGTAAGGCCCTATCGTGCCGCCCGCGAGATTGAGCACGCCGGTGATCCGCACCCCGCGCAGCTTCAGTGCCGCGACCCGCCCGGACCGGGCCGGCGGTCCGTCGAGCAGCAGCAGTGCGACGACCTCCGCCCGCACACTGCGCTGCGCGCCCCATTCCACGTGCACGGCGAACGGATCGTCCCGCTCGGCGACCCCCTCCCTCAGATCACAGCTCCGGCCGACCCGGAACGCCCGCCACATCGCCCGCTCCGGCCCGGTCAGGCCCTCCGGCATCCCGTCGTCCTCGACGTGCGGCTCGGTCACGCCGCCCCCTCGCTTCCCACGATTCCGTTTCCCGGATTCGTACAGCCGTTCTTCCCGCTGAGTGACGGACTGAACGCTAACGGTCAGGAGTGGCGACAAGACGCCAGTGTGGCCCGTATCAGCCAGTGATACGGGCGTCCGGCGCTGTGGGCCGTCTGCGAGAATTGACCCGTGATCTCTCGAATCGATCTGCGCGGCGAGGCCCTCCCCGAGGGTTCCGCCCTGCGTGACCTGCTGCCCCGTGCCGAGTTCGACGTGGAAGCCGCCCTGGAGAAGGTGCGGCCGATCTGCGAGGACGTCCGGCATCATGGCGCCGCAGCGGTGATCGACTACGGGGAGAAATTCGACGGCGTGCGGCCGGAGAGCCTGCGCGTCCCGGCCGAGGCGCTCACCCGCGCCCTCGACGAGCTCGACCCGGCCGTCCGCGCCGCCCTCGAGGAGTCCATCCGCCGCGCCCGCCTGGTCCACCGGGAGCAGCGCCGCACGACCCACACCACCCAGGTCGTCCCCGGCGGCACGGTCACCGAGAAGTGGATCCCCGTCGAGCGCGTCGGCCTCTACGTGCCCGGCGGCCGGTCCGTCTACCCGTCCTCGGTCGTGATGAACGTCGTCCCGGCCCAGGAGGCCGGCGTCGAGGGCATCGCCGTCTCCTCCCCGCCGCAGAAGGAGTTCGGCGGCCTGCCGCACCCCACCATCCTCGCCGCCTGCGCCCTGCTCGGCGTCGACGAGGTGTACGCGGCCGGCGGCGCCCAGGCCGTCGCCATGTTCGCGTACGGCACCGAGGGCACCGCCGACACGCCCGGCTGCGCCCCCGTCAACCTGGTCACCGGACCCGGCAACATCTACGTCGCCGCCGCCAAGCGCCTCCTCAAGGGCCGCATCGGCATCGACGCCGAGGCCGGCCCGACGGAGATCGCGATCCTCGCGGACTCCACCGCCGACCCGGTGCACGTCGCCGCCGACCTGATCAGCCAGGCCGAGCACGACCCGATGGCCGCCTCGGTCCTCGTCACCGACTCCGCCGAGCTCGCCGAGGCCGTCGAGGCCGAGCTCAAGACCCAGGTCGCCGCGTCCAAGCACGTCGACGACCGGATCGCCCCGGCCCTGGCCGGCAAGCAGTCCGCCGTCGTCCTCGTCCGGGACCTGGCCGACGGGCTCAAGGTCGTCGACGCCTACGGCGCCGAGCACCTGGAGATCCAGACCGCCGACGCCGCCGCGGTCGCCGACCGGGTCCGCAACGCCGGCGCGATCTTCGTCGGCCCCTGGGCGCCGGTCTCCCTCGGCGACTACTGCGCCGGCTCCAACCACGTGCTGCCCACGGGCGGCTGCGCCTGCCACTCCTCGGGCCTCTCCGTGCAGTCCTTCCTGCGCGGCGTGCACATCGTGGACTACACGCGCGACGCGCTGGCCGAGGTCGCCCACCACGTGGTCACCCTCGCCGAGGCGGAGGACCTGCCCGCGCACGGCGCCGCCGTCAAGGCGCGGTTCGGATGGAAGGTGCCCGGGAGCAAGTGAGCGACACGAACGACACCATCGGGATCGACGACCTTCCGATCCGTGACGAGCTGAAGGGCAAGTCCCCCTACGGCGCGCCCCAGCTCGACGTGCCCGTCCAGCTGAACACCAACGAGAACCCGTACCCGCTGCCCGAGCCCCTGGTGGCCCGGATCGCGGAGCGGGTCGCCGAGGCCGCGCGCGGCCTCAACCGCTACCCCGACCGTGACGCGGTCGAGCTGCGCACCGAGCTCGCCCGCTATCTGACCCGTACGGGCAAGCACCCGGTCGCCCGGGAGAACGTGTGGGCCGCCAACGGCTCCAACGAGGTCCTCCAGCAGTTGCTGCAGACCTTCGGCGGGCCCGGCCGCACCGCGATCGGCTTCGAGCCCTCGTACTCGATGCACGCCCTGATCGCCCGCGGCACCGGCACCGGCTGGATCTCCGGCCCGCGCAACGAGGACTTCACCATCGACCTCGCGGCGGCCGAGCAGGCCATCGCCGAGAACGCGCCGGACGTCGTCTTCGTCACCTCGCCCAACAACCCCACGGGCACGGCGGTCGAGGCGGAGACGGTCCTCGCGCTGTACGAGGCCGCCCAGGCCGCCAAGCCCTCGCTGGTCGTGGTGGACGAGGCGTACGTGGAGTTCAGCCACCGGGACTCGCTGCTGCCCCTCATCGAGGGCCGCCCGA
Source organism: Streptomyces sp. NPDC051921 (assembly GCF_040680975.1). Lineage (NCBI taxonomy): Bacteria > Bacillati > Actinomycetota > Actinomycetes > Kitasatosporales > Streptomycetaceae > Streptomyces > Streptomyces sp. NPDC051921. The sequence continues at coordinate 16,434 of NZ_JBFAXU010000022.1, read as the reverse complement.
ACCTGGTGGTCTCCCGGACCATGTCCAAGGCCTTCGGCGCCGCCGGACTGCGCCTGGGCTACCTGGCCGCCCACCCCGCCGTGGTCGACGCCGTCCAGTTGGTGAGACTGCCGTACCACCTCTCGGCCGTCACCCAGGCCACCGCGCTGGCCGCCCTGGAGCACACCGACACCCTCCTCGGGTACGTCGAGCAGCTCAAGGCCGAGCGCGACCGCCTGGTCGCCGAACTGCGGGCCATCGGTTACGAGGTCACCGAGTCCGACGCCAACTTCGTCCAGTTCGGGCACTTCGGCGGAGCCGAGGGCTCCCACGAGGCCTGGCAGAAGATCCTCGACCGGGGCGTCCTGGTCCGGGACAACGGCGTACCGGGCTGGCTGCGGGTCACCGCCGGCACCCCCGAAGAGAACGACGCGTTCCTCGACGCGGTTCGTGAGCTGAAGAAGGAGCAGAACGCATGAGCCGCGTAGGCCGCGTTGAGCGCACCACCAAGGAGACCTCCGTCGTCGTCGAGATCGACCTCGACGGCACCGGAAAGGTCGACGTGTCGACCGGGGTCGGCTTCTACGACCACATGCTCGACCAGCTCGGACGGCACGGTCTGTTCGACCTGACCGTGAAGACCGACGGCGACCTGCACATCGACTCGCACCACACCATCGAGGACACGGCCCTCGCCCTCGGCGCCGCCTTCAAGCAGGCCCTCGGCGACAAGGTCGGCATCTACCGCTTCGGCAACTGCACCGTCCCGCTGGACGAGTCCCTCGCCCAGGTCACCGTCGACCTCTCCGGCCGCCCCTACCTGGTGCACACCGAGCCCGAGAACATGGCGCCGATGATCGGCTCCTACGACACCACGATGACCCGGCACATCCTGGAGTCCTTCGTCGCCCAGGCGCAGATAGCGCTGCACGTCCACGTCCCGTACGGGCGCAACGCGCACCACATCGTCGAGTGCCAGTTCAAGGCGCTCGCCCGGGCCCTGCGCTACGCCTCCGAGCGCGACCCGCGCGCCGCCGGCATCCTCCCCTCGACGAAGGGCGCCCTCTAACCGTGAACGGCCTCTCCACCGTCCTGATCGTCGTCGGGCTCTTCCTCCTCGGCGGCATCTACTCCTTCGTCAAGCAGCAGATGCCCAAGGGCCTGATCGTGCTGCTCTCCATCGGTGCCGCGATGTGCCTCTCGGCCGGCGTCCTGCGTCTGGGCGTGTGGTCATGACGGCAGCGGCTCCCAAGAAGGTCGTCGTCTTCGACTACGGCTTCGGCAACGTGCGCTCCGCCGAGCGCGCCCTCGCCCGGGTCGGCGCCGACGTCGAGATCACCCGCGACTACGACAGGGCGATGAACGCCGACGGACTCCTCGTCCCCGGCGTCGGCGCCTTCGCCGCCTGCATGCAGGGCCTCAAGGAGGCCCGCGGCGACTGGATCGTCGGCCGCCGGCTCTCCGGCGGGCGGCCCGTCATGGGCATCTGCGTCGGCATGCAGATCCTGTTCGCCCGCGGCATCGAGCACGGCGTCGAGACCGAGGGCCTCGACGAGTGGCCCGGCACGGTCGGACCGCTCGACGCGCCGGTCGTGCCCCACATGGGCTGGAACACCGTGGACGCGCCCGCCGGCAGCGAGCTGTTCGCGGGCCTGGACGCCGACGCCCGCTTCTACTTCGTGCACTCCTACGCGGTGCGCGAGTGGGACCTGGAGGTCGGCAACCCGAACATCCGCGCCCCGAAGGTCACCTGGGCCACCCACGGCGAGCCGTTCGTCGCCGCCGTCGAGAACGGGGCACTCTGGGCGACCCAGTTCCACCCCGAGAAGTCCGGCGACGCCGGCGCCCAGCTCCTCACCAACTGGATCGGAACCCTGTGACTGTGTCGCCCCAGAGCGTGCTCGAACTCCTCCCCGCCGTCGACGTCCGCGACGGCCAGGCCGTCCGCCTCGTCCACGGCGAGTCCGGCACCGAGACGTCCTACGGCTCCCCCCTGGAGGCCGCCCTCGCCTGGCAGCGCTCGGGCGCCGAGTGGCTGCACCTGGTCGACCTGGACGCCGCCTTCGGCACCGGCGACAACCGCGCCCTGGTCGCCGAGGTGACCCGGGCCATGGACATCAAGGTCGAGCTGTCCGGCGGCATCCGCGACGACGCCACGCTCGCCGCCGCCCTCGCCACCGGCTGCACCCGGGTCAACCTGGGCACCGCCGCCCTGGAGACCCCCGAGTGGGTCGCCAAGGTCATCGCCGAGCACGGCGACAAGATCGCCGTCGGCCTGGACGTGCGCGGCACCACCCTGCGCGGCCGCGGCTGGACCCGCGACGGCGGCGACCTGTACGAGACGCTGGCCCGCCTCGACGCCGAGGGCTGCGCCCGCTACGTCGTCACCGACATCGCCAAGGACGGCACCCTGCAGGGCCCCAACCTGGAGCTCCTGCGCAACGTCTGCGCGGCCACCGACCGGCCGGTCGTCGCCTCCGGCGGCGTGTCCTCCCTGGACGACCTGCGGGCCCTGGCCGGCCTGGTCCCGCTGGGCGTCGAGGGCGCGATCGTCGGCAAGGCGCTGTACGCGAAGGCCTTCACCCTGGAGGACGCCCTGGAGGCGGTGGCGGGCGCATGACCGGATCCGCTGACCGCTCGGTCCGCAAGGTGGTGACGGGCGCTCCCTGGGAGGAGCTGTTCGGCTACTCGCGCGCGGTGGAGCTGCCCAACGGCACCGTCCTGGTGGCCGGCTGCACGTCGGTCGTCGACGGCGCCATCGCCGACGGCGGCCCGTACGAGCAGACCGTCAACTCCTTCAACGTGGCCTTCGGCGCCCTGAAGGAGCTGGGGCTGGGCCCCGAGGACGTCGTACGGACGCGGATGTACATCACCCACGCCCGGGACGTGGACGAGGTCGGCCGGGCCCACAAGGAGCTGTTCGACGCCGTCCGCCCGGCCGCTTCGATGATCATCGTCTCCGGCTTCGTCGACCCGCGCCTCGTCGTCGAGGTCGAGGTCGAGGCGTACCGCCCGGAGGGCGAGAGGGAGGAGGGATCCTGATGGGTCTCGCCGTACGAGTGATCCCCTGCCTGGACGTGGACAACGGCCGGGTCGTCAAGGGCGTCAACTTCCAGAACCTGCGCGACGCGGGCGACCCCGTCGAGATGGCCAAGCTGTACGACGCCGAGGGCGCCGACGAGCTGACCTTCCTCGACATCACCGCCTCCTCCGGCGACCGGGAGACCACCTACGACGTGGTGCGCCGCACCGCCGAGCAGGTCTTCATCCCGCTGACCGTGGGCGGGGGCGTCCGGTCGGCGGAGGACGTCGACAAGCTGCTGCGGGCCGGTGCCGACAAGGTGGGCGTGAACACGGCCGCCATCGCCCGTCCCGAGCTGATCCAGGAGATCGCCGAGCGCTTCGGCCGCCAGGTGCTGGTCCTGTCGGTGGACGCCCGGCGCACGCCGTCCGGCTCCTTCGAGGTGACGACGCACGGCGGCCGCCGGGGCACCGGCATCGACGCCGTCGAGTGGGCGCACCGGGCCGCCGAGCTGGGCGCGGGGGAGATCCTGCTCAACTCGATGGACGCCGACGGCACCAAGGACGGCTACGACATCGAGATGATCGCGGCCGTGCGCAAGCACGTGACCGTGCCGGTGATCGCCTCCGGCGGCGCCGGCAAGCTGTCCGACTTCCCCCCGGCCGTCGCGGCCGGCGCGGACGCGGTGCTCGCCGCCTCCGTCTTCCACTTCGGCGATCTGCGGATCGGCGAGGTCAAGCAGACACTGCGGGAGGCGGGCCAAGAGGTCCGCTGAGCCGGATTCCGCTTTCTGAAGGGCCCCCTCGGGGGCCCTTCGTCGTGCCCCGCCCTTCCACAGAAGCGCAACTTCAGTTGCGCAATTTTTATTGCGCAAGTTTTCTTTCGTATCTATGGTCGTGGACATGACCTCGCCGGAGAACCGCCGCATCGACGACCTGGGCACCCTCAAGGCCATCGCACACCCGCTGCGCATGCGCCTCTACCGCGCCCTGTTCGTCGCCCGCACCGCCACCGCCTCCCAGCTCGCCGAGCAGGTCGACGAGGCCGTGTCCCTGGTCAGCTACCACCTGCGCAAGCTGGCCGTGCACGGCCTCATCGAAGAGGCCGGCACGCAGTCGGCGGACGGGCGGGAGCGGTGGTGGCAGCCCAGCTCCTACGGCCTCAGCATCCGGGACGAGGACGTACGGACGTCTCCGGAGATGGCCGCCGCGAGCGACGCCGTCGGCCGCACCATCCACGAGCAGCGCGCCGAACTGCACCGCCGCTTCCTCGACGAGCGCCTCACCTGGTCCGACGAGTGGCGCTCCGCCGTCATCAGCTCCGAGTGGCTGCCCCGGCTGACCGCGGCCGAGCTCGCCTCCCTCGGCGCGGAGCTCGACGCGCTGCTGAAGAGGTACGACCAGGCGGCCCGCGCCGCCGAGGCCGCCGGCGACACCGAGGGCCGCGAGAACGTCGCCGTCCACCTCCACGGCTTTCCGTACCGGGGCTGAGCGCGATGACCACGACCGCCGCGACCGTCACCGCCCCCGTCCGCCCCGCCCACCGCAACCCCCAGGTGCTGCGCTGGCTCGGCGCGTACACCGCCTCCACGCTCGGCGACAGCGTCTACTACCTCGCCCTGTCCTGGGCCGCCGTCAGCAACGGCAGCCCCGCCCAGGCCGGGCTGGTCATGACCGTCTCCGCCGTCCCCCGCGCCCTGCTCATGCTCGCCGGGGGAGTGATCGCCGACCGGCTCGGTCCGCGCCGGGTCGTGATCGCCTCCGACGCGGTCCGCTGCCTGTCCACCTTCGGTCTCGCCGGGCTCCTTTTCCTCGCCTCGCCCGGCCTGTGGGTGCTCGCCGTCGTCGCCCTCGTCTTCGGCACCGTCGACGCCCTCTTCCTGCCCGCGGTGGGCGCCCTGCCGCCCCGGATCGCCGACCGCGAGCAGCTCGCCCGGGTCCAGGGGATGCGCGGCCTCTCCTACCGCATGGGCGCCGTCCTCGGCGCCCCGCTCGGCGGCCTCGCCGTCGCCGTCGGCGGCTCCGTCACCGCTTTCGCCGTCGCCGGTGTGCTCTTCGCGCTCTCCCTGCCGCTGCTCTGTTCCCTCAGGCTCCGGTCCCTCCCGGAAGGCACCGGAGAGAGCCGGGGCACCGCCCTGCGCGACCTCGCCGACGGCCTGCGCCACCTCCGCGGCCACCGCGTCCTCGGCCCGTTGATGATCGTCATCCTGCTCGCCGACCTCGGTTTCGTCGGACCGCTCAACGTCGGCCTCGCGCTCCTCGCGGAACAGCGCGGCTGGGAGGCCGCCGGCATGGGCTGGGTGCTCTTCGGCTTCGGGGCGGGCGCGGGCACCGCCTCCCTGCTCGTCACCGTGCGCGGCCGCGTCCCCCGCGCGGGCGCCGTCATGGGCTGGAGCATGACCCTCGGCGCCGTGTCGATCGGGGCCCTCGCGTTCGTGCCCCAGCTCCCGCTCGCCGTGCTGGTCGCCGCGTCCGTCGGCCTGCTCGCCGGACTCAACGGAGTACTGTGCGGCTCCCTCGTCCAGACCGAGGCCGACCCCGCCTACCTGGGGCGCGTCACCGCCGTCTCGAGCCTCGGCAGCCTCGGCATCGCCCCGCTGAGCTTCCCCCTCACCGGCGCCGCCATCGGCCTCTGGGGCCCGGGTCCCGTCTTCGTCCTCAGCGCCGCGGTCTGCGCGCTCAGCGGTGTGTACGCCCTCGCGGTCCCGGCCCTGCGCAGGGCCGAGCTGCCCCGCTGACCCCCCGGCTCAGATCCCCAGCTGCTTCGTCCCGTGCAGACGCTCCACGGCTTCCGGCTCGCCGTCCACGTCCACCTTGGCGGCGTCCTGGCGGCCGAACAGGAACATCGTCAGCTCGCCCGGCTCCCCGGACACCGTCACCACCGGGGTGCCCCGGTGCGCCACTGCCGTCTGCCCGTCCGGCCGGCGCAGCACCAGCCCCACCGGCACCTTCCGGGCGAGCAGCCGGGCCGACTTCTCCAGGCGCGACCACAGGGCGTCGGCGAACACCGGGTCCAGCTCGCGCGGCGACCAGTCGGGCTGGGCCCGCCGCACGTCCTCGGCGTGGACGTAGAACTCGACGGTGTTCGCGCCCTCGTCCACCTGCTTGATCGTGAACGGGGACAGCTTCGGCGGCCCCGTACGGATGAGCTGGACCAGCTCCTCGTACGGCTTCCCGGCGAACTCCGCCTGCACCCGGTCGAGCCTCGCCTTCAGCGCCGGCACCGGTACGACGGCACCCGCCGCCGCGTCCGGACGGCGCTCCCGCACCACCACGTGCGCCGCCAGGTCCCGGGTCCGCCAGCCCTCGCAGAGCGTCGGGGCGTCCGGACCGGCCGCCTCCAACAGGTCGGCGAGCAGAAGGCGTTCACGCTTCGCATGGGTCGACATGACCGCCAGCGTACGGCGGTGGGCGGCGCTCCGCCCAGGGGACGCACCGCCGACCGTTCCACCGGCCGGGCGCACCGGTCCGCCCACTGGACGCACAGCCGGACGACACCCCCGGTCACGGCACAATGGCGCCATGAGCAGCACGCCCCGGACCCCCAGCGACCTCGACCCGGCCATCGCCGCCCGCCTCAAGCGCAGCGAAGACGGCCTGGTCCCCGCCATCGCCCAGCAGTACGACACCGGCGAGGTGCTCATGCTCGGCTGGATGGACGACGAGGCGCTCCACCGCACCCTCACCACCGGCCGCTGCACCTACTGGTCCCGCAGCCGCCAGGAGTACTGGGTCAAGGGCGACACCTCCGGGCACGTCCAGCACGTCAAGTCCGTCGCCCTCGACTGCGACGCCGACACGCTGCTGGTGAAGGTCGACCAGGTCGGCGCCGCCTGCCACACCGGGGCCCGCACCTGCTTCGACGCCGACGTCCTCCTCACGGCACAGTAGGGTCTGGCGCCATGGATCTCGAGACCTTCCGCAAGCTGGCGGCCGACCGCCGCGTCATCCCCGTCAGCCGCAGGCTCCTCGCGGACGGCGACACCCCGGTCGGGCTCTACCGCAAGCTCGCCGCCGAACGCCCCGGCACCTTCCTCCTCGAATCCGCGGAGAACGGGCGCAGCTGGTCCCGCTACTCCTTCATCGGCGTGCGCAGCGACGCGACCCTGACGGTGCGGGACGGCCAGGCCCACTGGCTCGGCACCCCGCCGGTCGGCGTCCCCGTCGACGGCGACCCGCTCGCCGCCCTGCGGGCCACCGTCGAGACCCTGCACACCCCGCGCGACCTCGCCGCCGGCATGCCGCCGTTCACCGGCGGCATGGTCGGCTACCTCGGCTACGACATCGTCCGGCGCCTGGAGCGCATCGGCGAGCACGGCGGCGACGACCTGCAGCTGCCCGAACTCACCATGCTGCTCACCAGCGACCTCGCCGTCCTCGACCACTGGGACGGCTCGGTGCTCCTGATCGCCAACGCGATCAACCACAACGACCTGGAGACCGGCGTCGACGAGGCGTACGCGCACGCCGTCGCCCGCCTCGACGCGATGGAGGCCGACCTGGCCCGCGCCGTCGAGACCGTCCCGGTCGCCCTGCCCGCCTCCGAGCTGCCCGAGTTCTCCGCCCTGTGGGGCGGCGAGGCCTACCAGGAGGCCGTCGAGGACATCAAGGAGCGCATCCGGGCCGGCGAGGCCTTCCAGGTGGTGCCCTCGCAGCGCTTCGAGACCCCCTGCGGCGCGTCCGCCCTCGACGTCTACCGGGTGCTGCGGGCCACCAACCCGTCCCCGTACATGTACCTCTTCCGCTTCGAGAACGGCTTCGACGTCGTCGGCTCCTCGCCCGAGGCGCTGGTCAAGGTCGAGGACGGGCACGCGATGGTCCACCCCATCGCCGGCACCCGGCACCGGGGCGCCACCCCGCAGGAGGACCACGACCTCGCCGAGGAGCTGCTCGCCGACCCCAAGGAGCGCGCCGAGCACCTCATGCTCGTCGACCTCGGCCGCAACGACCTCGGCCGGGTCTGCGCGCCGGGCTCCGTCGAGGTGGTCGACTTCATGTCGATCGAGCGCTACTCGCACGTCATGCACATCGTCTCGACGGTGACCGGGCGGGTCGCCGAGGGGAAGACGGCCTTCGACGTCCTCACCGCCTGTTTCCCGGCCGGCACCCTCTCCGGCGCGCCGAAGCCGCGGGCCATGCAGATCATCGAGGAACTGGAGCCCTCGCGCCGCGGCCTCTACGGCGGCTGCGTCGGCTACCTCGACTTCGCCGGCGACTCCGACACCGCGATCGCCATCCGCACCGCCCTGCTGCGCGACGGCACCGCGTACGTGCAGGCCGGAGCGGGTGTCGTCGCCGACTCGGACCCCGTGGCCGAGGACAACGAGTGCCGCAACAAGGCCGCGGCCGTCCTCCGGGCCGTCCACACCGCCAACCGGATGACCCGCGCGAGCGGGCGTTGACCGGGCCGGTGTGACGGACCGCATGACACGACCGGATGAACGGTTCGTGAGCCGGTAGGGGATAGTGGGGTACGTGAGTGCTGTACCCGTACCCCAGCCCCGAGCCGCCCGAACGGGCGGCGCCGTCTCCTCCGGCGCCCGTCGCAGTCTCGCCGCGGCCCTGCTGCTCGGCGCCCTCGGAGCCACCGTCGTACTGCTCTCCGCGGGCCAGATCTGGGCCGAGGGCACCGCGGCCGTCGGCGGCGGCACCGTACCCGTCGAGGCCGACGGCGGCGCCGTCACCGGCGTGCCGACCGCGCTCGCGATCGTCGGCCTCGCCGCGCTTGTCGCCGTCTTCGCCGTCCGCCGCACCGGCCGCACCATGGTCGCCGCGCTGCTCGCCCTGAGCGGCGCGGGAGCGGCCCTGGCCGCCGTCCTCGGTGCCTCCGACAGCGCCGCCCTGGACGCCGAGGCCGCCCGCATCAGCGGCAACACCGCCGCGGTCGTCGGCGGCCTCAGCCACACCGTCTGGCCGTACGTCACCGCCGCCGGGGCCGTCCTCATCCTGGCCGCAGGGCTCTTCGCCCTCCGCTTCGGCAAGACCTGGCCGGCCATGGGCGGACGCTACGAGCGCTCCGGCGCGCCCCGCGCCGCGCGGCGACCGGTGACCACGGACCCCGACCGCCCGGAGGACCTCTGGAAGGCCCTCGACCGCGGTGAGGACCCGACCCGCGGCGACTGAGCCGCCGCGGCGGGCGCCACGCGTGATCGTTCGGGCACCCCGATGCATCACGGCACCCGCATGTGCGGAAGAATGAGGCGTCACCACCGAGCAACACCAACGAGGAGCAACTCATGGCGGGCAGCGCCCACGGACACACCCCGGCCGCCTGGACCGGTGTCATCATCTCCTTCATCGGCTTCTGCATCGCCGGAGTCTTCATGGTGGCGGCCAATGTGCCCGGTTTCTGGGCCGGCATGGGCGTCATCCTCCTCGGCGGTGTGGTCGGCGGTGCGATGAAGGCCGCCGGCATGGGCATGCCGAAGGAGTCGGCCGCCGTCGCCGCCGCTCGCGAGGCCGCCACGGCGACCGCCCTCGAGAGGGCCCACGCCTGATCCCTCCGCTTCACCCCGAAGGCGCAGCCCGGCACGACCGGGCTGCGCCTTCGCGCGTGAACGGCGAGAATCGCGGCGTGGACGACGACAAGGCGACGGCGGGAGCCGTGACGGAAGCGGGCCGCTCGGGAACGACGGACGCGGCCGCGCTGGGCGGAGCGGGCTCGGCGCCCGGCGCGCAGACCGCGCAGGGGGGCGGGACGGAGGCGCGCGGGGCCGGCATGGGCATGCGCCCCTCGGCGGACGCGCGCGTGGCCGCCGGGGAGCCGGCGTCGGCCGGTCCGGCCGGACCGCCGGGCGGTCACGGGTCCGGGACCGGGCCCGGAACCGCCACCGGAGTCGGGACGGGAACTGCGATCGGAGCCGGGCCCGGAAGCGCCACCGGAGTCGGGACCGGAACCGCGACCGGAGTCGGGACCGGAAGCGCCACCGGAGCCGGAACCGGAGTCGCGACCAGCCTCAGGCCGGAGACCGGGCCCGGGCCCGGGCACCCGGGCGTGACCGGGGCCTGGGGGCCGCCCGTGCACGCGCCCCGGCCGCCCCGGGGGCTCGCCGTACGGCTGCTCGCCCCGCTCGGCACGCTCGCCGGGGTCGCCGCCGCCTTCGCCTACGTCGGGGCCGTCGACCCCAACGAGCCCGGCCACTACCCCGTCTGTCCGCTCCTCCGCTTCACCGGCGTCTACTGCCCCGGCTGCGGCGGCCTGCGCAGCGCGCACGCCTTCGTGCACGGCGACCTCGGCGCCGCCCTCGGCTCCAACGCACTCGCCGTCGTGGGCTACGTGCTCTTCGCCGTCGTCATGGTCCTGTGGCTGGTTCGCGCCGTCCGCGGCGTGCCCATGCGGCTCGCGATCTCCCCGGCCTGGTGGTGGGGGATCGGCGCCGTGCTGGCCCTTTTCACCCTCGTACGGAACCTTCCGTTCGGGTCCGTACTGGCCCCCTGAAGTCCCACGAAGTGGGACGCGGCTCCGACCGATGCGATTCCGGAGCCCACCTGCGGATACCATCGACGTGGCTGAACAACACCGTCACCGTCCCGGAAGGGGGCCTCTCGCGTGAGTGTGCTCGACGAGATCATCGAAGGCGTGCGCGCCGACCTCGCAGAGCGGCAGGCGCGGGTCTCCCTCGAGGAGCTCAAGGAGCGCGCTGCCAAGGCGCCGCAGGCCAAGGACGGCGTCGCCGCACTGCGCGGGGACGGCGTCAAGGTGATCTGCGAAGTCAAGCGCTCCAGCCCGTCCAAGGGCGCGCTCGCCGCCATCGCCGACCCGGCCGGCCTCGCCGCCGACTACGAGGCGGGCGGCGCCGCCGTCATCTCCGTCCTGACCGAGCAGCGCCGCTTCGGCGGTTCGCTCGCCGATCTGGAGGCCGTGCGCGCCCGGGTCGACATCCCGGTCCTGCGCAAGGACTTCATCGTCACGGCGTACCAGCTGTGGGAGGCCCGGGCGTACGGCGCGGACCTCGCGCTGCTCATCGTCGCCGCCCTGGAGCAGGAGGCCCTCGTCTCCCTCATCGAGCGCGCCGAGTCCATCGGGCTCACCCCGCTCGTCGAGGTCCACGACGAGGAGGAGGTCGAGCGGGCCGTCGACGCCGGCGCCCGGATCATCGGCGTCAACGCCCGCAACCTGAAGACCCTCAAGGTCGACCGCTCCACCTTCGAGCGGGTCGCCCCCGAGATCCCGGCCGGCATCGTCAAGGTCGCCGAGTCCGGCATCCGCGGGCCGCACGACCTGATCGCCTACGCCAACGCCGGCGCCGACGCGGTCCTGGTCGGCGAGTCCCTGGTCACCGGCCGCGACCCGAAGGCCGCCGTGGCCGACCTGGTCGCCGCCGGCGCCCACCCGGCCCTGCGGCACGGCCGGAGCTGAGCCGGTCATGACCCCCCGCCACGACACGCCGCCGTACGTCCCGGGCCCCGGCGCCCGGGGCGCGGTCGGCGCGCCGTCGGCGGTCGGTGCGGCGCCCGGACGCCGCACCCTGCTCCGTACCGCCTCCGTGCCCGCTCACGCCCCGCTCGCCCGCGGCTGCCGCCCACGCGGCTGCCGTGCGCCGGCGCGCCGTGTGCACGGGCGTCGGGTGCGCTACGTGATCGGCGACGAGCCGGGTCAGGTCAACGGCATGCGATGGCGCCCGCGCCTCGCGCGCACCATCACGTACGACACCTAGCCACCACCACGTCCCCGTGGCCTCCACCCGCTCCCTGCGGGCTTCCACCCGACTCGTACGGGCCTCGCCCACACCATGCGGGCCTCTGGCCCACTCCGTGCGGGCGTTCGCCCCACACCGTGCGGGCCTCGCCCACTCCGTGCGGGCCTCGCCCACTCCGCGTGGGCGGTCGCCCCACTCCGTGTGGGCAATCGTCCCGCAGGGCGGGACGGGTGGGCACACGGGACGGCACCCTTGCGGGTGCTTCCGCTCCCTGTTCCTGCCCGCACCACACGGCGCGCGCCCTCTTGGTCGGCGTCAAGGCGGTAGGGGCCTGGGCGCGGCAAGGCGCTGCGTTCCGTTGTGCCCACCCGTTCCGCCCCAGCGGAACGACTGCCCACAACGGGGCGGCGGAGCGCCCGCCACGCGGGGCGCGGGCTTGCCCGCGGCGAGGCGGCGGTGACGTACGTGGACGGCTCGCGCGCATAACGTGACCATCGACCGCACGTTTTCGGGGCGATCGCCCCGCGAGGAGCAACCGCATGTCCAGCGAGTTCTTCATTCCCGACCCGGAGGGTCGGATCCCGACCGCCGAGGGCTACTTCGGCGCCTTCGGCGGCAAGTTCATCCCGGAGGCCCTCGTCGCCGCCGTCGACGAGGTGGCCGTCGAGTACGACAAGGCCAAGAGCGACCCCGAGTTCGCGCGCGAACTGAACGACCTGATGGTCGACTACACCGGCCGGCCGAGCGCCCTCACCGAGGTCCCGCGGTTCGCCGAGCACGCCGGGGGCGCCCGGGTCTTCCTCAAGCGCGAGGACCTCAACCACACCGGCTCGCACAAGATCAACAACGTGCTCGGCCAGGCCCTGCTCACCAAGCGCATGGGCAAGACCCGCGTCATCGCGGAGACCGGCGCCGGTCAGCACGGTGTCGCCACCGCCACCGCCTGCGCCCTGTTCGGCCTCGAGTGCACCATCTACATGGGTGAGATCGACACCCAGCGGCAGGCCCTCAACGTCGCCCGCATGCGCATGCTCGGCGCCGAGGTCGTCGCGGTGAAGTCCGGCAGCCGCACCCTCAAGGACGCGATCAACGAGGCGTTCCGCGACTGGGTCGCCAACGTCGACCAGACGCACTACCTCTTCGGCACCGTCGCCGGACCGCACCCCTTCCCGGCCATGGTCCGCGACTTCCACCGGGTGATCGGCGTCGAGGCGCGCCGCCAGATCCTGGAGCGCGCGGGCCGCCTGCCCGACGCGGCCGTCGCCTGCGTCGGCGGCGGCTCCAACGCGATCGGCCTCTTCCACGCCTTCATCCCCGACGCCTCCGTCCGGCTGATCGGCTGCGAGCCGGCCGGCCACGGCGTCGAGACCGGCGAGCACGCCGCCACCCTCACCGCCGGCGAGCCCGGCATCCTGCACGGGTCCCGCTCCTACGTCCTCCAGGACGAGGAGGGCCAGATCACCGAGCCGTACTCGATCTCGGCCGGCCTCGACTACCCCGGCATCGGCCCCGAGCACGCCTTCCTCAAGGACAGCGGCCGCGGCGAGTACCGGGCCGTCACCGACGACGCCGCCATGCAGGCGCTGCGCCTGCTCTCCCGTACCGAGGGCATCATCCCGGCCATCGAGTCGGCGCACGCCCTCGCCGGGGCCCTGGAGGTCGGCAAGGAGCTCGGCAGGGACGGCCTGATCGTCGTCAACCTCTCCGGGCGCGGCGACAAGGACATGGACACCGCCGCTCGCTACTTCGGCCTGTACGACACCGACGCAGCGGTGGCCGCCGACGCGGCCGACATCGCGGAGATCGAGGGGGACGCCAAGTGACCGGGAACATCCAGCTGCTCGGCGACACCCTCGCCAAGGCGAAGGCCGACAACCGGGCCGCCCTCATCGCGTACCTCCCGGCCGGCTTCCCGACCGTGGACGGCGGCATCGCGGCGATCAAGGCCGTCTTCGACGGCGGCGCCGACGTCGTCGAGGTCGGCCTGCCGCACAGCGACCCGGTCCTCGACGGGCCGGTCATCCAGACCGCCGACGACATCGCCCTGCGCGGCGGGGTCAAGATCGCCGACGTCATGCGGACGGTGAAGGAGGCGTACGAGGCCACCGGCAAGCCGGTCCTCGTCATGACCTACTGGAACCCCATCGACCGGTACGGCATCGAGCGCTTCACCGAGGAGCTGGCCGCGGCCGGCGGAGCGGGCTGCATCCTGCCCGACCTGCCGGTCCAGGAGTCGGCGGTCTGGCGGGAGCACGCCGCGAAGCACGGCCTCGCCACGGTCTTCGTCGTCGCCCCCAGCAGCAAGGACGAGCGCCTGGCCACGATCACCGCGGCCGGTTCCGGCTTCGTCTACGCGGCCTCCCTCATGGGTGTCACCGGCACCCGGGAGTCGGTCGGCGAGCAGGCGGCCGACCTGGTCCGCCGGACCCGCGCCACCAGCGACCTGCCGGTGTGCGTCGGCCTCGGCGTCTCCAACGCCGAGCAGGCCAAGGAGGTCGCCGGCTTCGCCGACGGCGTCATCGTGGGCTCCGCCTTCGTCAAGCGGATCCTGGACGCCGACGGCGACGAGGCCGCCGGCCTCGCCGCCGTAAGGGAACTGGCGGCCGAACTCGCCGAGGGCGTCCGCCGCAGCTCGTAACCCATACGGGTGGATTCGTCACCGGGGAGGCACGCGCGTGCCTCCCCGGTTCGTTGCTGTGGGCGTGAGCGAGAAGAACCGTGACGGTAGTAACCGGAGCGCGCGGGAGCGCCTCCAGCAGCAGCGCGAGCGCGAGCGGGCCCGCGAGAAGCAGCGGCGTGTCCTCATCGTGTCGGCCGCGGTCGTCGGCGTGCTGGGCCTGGCCGCGGTCGTCGGCGTGATCGCCGCCAACAGCGGCGGCAAGGACAGCTCCGACAAGGCGGGCCCGGTCGTCGAACCGGCCGGCTCCATCGGCGGCGACAAGCCGGCCATCCCCCAGGGCAAGCCCGACGCCCCGTCCACGCTCGCGATCTGGGAGGACTTCCGCTGCCCCGCGTGCGCCCAGTTCGAGACATTCTTCCGGGACACGATCCACGAACTGGAGGCCTCGGGCGCCGTCAAGGCGGAGTACCACCTCGCCACCCTCATCGACGGCAACATGGGCGGCAGCGGCTCGCTGCGCGCCGCCAACGCCGCCGCCTGCGCCCAGGACGCCGGGAAGTTCACGGCGTACCACGACACGCTCTACACCAACCAGCCGCAGGAGACCGACGACGCCTACGCGGACAACGCCAAGCTCATCGAGCTCGCCGCGAAGGTCCCCGGCCTCGACACGCCCACCTTCCGCAGCTGCGTCGAGGACGGTACGCACGACAGCTGGGTGAAGAAGTCGAACGACGCGTTCCGCGCCAGTGAGTTCCGCGGCACTCCGACCGTCCTGCTCAACGGGGAGCCGATCTTCCCGTCGAAGGGCGACGAGCAGATCTCCCCGGAGAACCTGAAGAAGTGGGTCGCCGAAGCCAACAAGGGCAAGAAGGCGGGCACCGCCTCCCCGGCCGCGGGGTCGCCCGTCGGCCACTGAGACCGGTGGCGTTACGGAGAAGTTGCCGGGCTGGCTGCCGCAGGGCCCGCCCGGCAAGGTAGCGTCGGTCCTGCCATGGACCTTGCCTACATTCCCAGCCCGTCGACCGGCGTGATCCACCTCGGACCGATCCCGCTGCGCGGCTATGCCTTCTGCATCATCATCGGTGTCTTCGTCGCCGTCTGGCTCGGCAACAAGCGCTGGATCGCCCGGGGCGGCACCGCCGGCACCGTGGCCGACATCGCCGTCTGGGCGGTGCCCTTCGGCCTCGTCGGCGGCCGGCTCTACCACGTGATCACCGACTACCAGCTGTACTTCAGCGAGGGTGAGAACTGGGTCGACGCCTTCAAGATCTGGGAGGGCGGCCTCGGTATCTGGGGCGCCATCGCGCTCGGTGCCGTCGGCGCCTGGATCGGCTGCCGCCGTCGCGGCATCCCCCTCCCGGCGTACGCGGACGCCATCGCGCCCGGTATCGCCCTCGCCCAGGCCATCGGCCGCTGGGGCAACTGGTTCAACCAGGAGCTGTACGGCAAGCCGACCGACCTGCCCTGGGCGCTGAAGATCACCGCGGGCCCCAACCGCGAAGCCGGCCTCTACCACCCGACCTTCCTCTACGAGTCGCTGTGGTGCGTCGCCGTCGCGCTCGTGGTCATCTGGGCCGACCGACGCTTCAAGCTGGGCCACGGCCGCGCCTTCGCGCTGTACGTCGCCGCGTACTGCTCGGGCCGCGTGTGGACCGAGTACCTGCGCGTCGACGAGGCGCACCACGTGCTCGGCCTCCGGCTGAACGTGTGGACCGCGATCATCGTCGGCCTGCTGGCCATCGCGTACATGGTCATCTCGGCGAAGGTGCGTCCGGGCCGCGAGGAGATCGTGGAGCCCAGGAAGGACGCCGACGCGAAGGACGCGAAGGGCGGAAAGACCGCGGACGACGCCGAGGACAAGGCCGCGGGCAAGGCCGGGACCGAGGTCGAGGACGGCGAGGACGCGGCCGCGGCTTCGGCGGCGTCCACCGCTCCGGACGGCGAGGCGGACGCCGTCGAGGACGCCGCTCCCGCGGACGACGTCCCCGCTCCCGCCACCGCGAAGGACGGTGCCGACAACGGCGCCGGCGCGGGCGGGCGCTGACCCCGTAGACACGCGGCGGAGGGCCGCCGGGACCGATCGGTCCCGGCGGCCACCGAAGGGAGAACCGCCCGTGCTCGGGAACACCACGGCATTCAGCAGCTTCTCGGTCGACGACCTCGACGCCGCCC
>NZ_JBFAXU010000021.1:164576-182473 GCF_040680975.1 Streptomyces sp. NPDC051921 | reverse complement strand
GAGCTTGCGGAGGAGGGGTGGGGTGGTGTGGTGGGGTTGGTTGTGGAGGGTGGTGGGGTTGGTTTTGAGGGGGATGAGGTGGGGGTGGGGGGTGGTGAGGGCGGTGTCGAGGGTGGTGAGTCCTTGGTGGGGGGTGAGGGGTGGGAGGCCTTGGCGGGTCATGCGGTGGTCGGCTTCGGTGGTGTGGGTGTTGAGTCCTGTGTGGGTGGACCACAGGCCGTAGGAGAGGCTGGTGGCGGGGAGTCCTTGGGTGTGGCGGTGGTGGGCGAGTGCGTCGAGGAAGGTGTTGGCGGCGGCGTAGTTGGCTTGTCCTGCGGTGAGGACGAGGCCGCCTGCGGAGGAGAAGAGGACGAAGGCGGTGAGGTTGTGGTGGCGGGTGAGGTGGTGGAGGTGCCAGGCGGCGTCGGCTTTGGGGGCGAGGACGGTGTCGAGGCTTTGGGGGGTGAGGTTGGTGATGAGGCCGTTGTCCATGGTTCCGGCGGTGTGGATGACGGCGGTGAGGGGGTGGTGGGGGTCGATGGTGTCGAGGAGGTGGGCGAGGGCGTGGGGGTCGGTGACGTCGCAGGCGGTGATGGTGGTGTGGGTGCCGAGGTTGTTGAGTTCGGTGTGGAGGGTGGTGGCGCCTTCGGCGTTGGGGCCTTGTCGTGAGACGAGGAGGAGGTGTTTGGCGTGGTGGTGGGTGGCGAGGTGGCGGGCGACGAGGGCGCCGAGTCCGCCGGTGCCGCCGGTGATGAGGATGGTGCCGTCGGTGTTCCAGGGGCTGTCGGTGCTCTGACCGGCATCCGCGCCGGTGGCGGTGCCGGTGCCGGTGGTGGGATCCGCCTCGGTGGCGGTGGCATCGGTGGGGTTGTCGGCTCCCGCGGTGGTGGTGGGGTTGTCGGCTCCCGTGGTGGTGGGGGTGTGGGTGAGGCGGGGGGTGTGGAGGTGGTTGTCGCGGGCTGCGGTTTCGGGTTGGTCGGCGGTGGCGAGTTGGTGCCAGAGGGGTGAGGTGGGGGTGGTGTCGGTGGTGGTGTCGGTGTCGATGAGGAGGAAGCGTCCGGGGTTTTCGGCTTCGGCGGCGCGGAGCAGGCCCCAGAGGGGGGCTTGGGTGAGGTTGACGGGTTCGCCGGGGTGGACGGTGACGGCGTGGTGGGTGAGGACGGCGAGTCGGGCGTGGGTGTAGCGGTCGTCGGTGAGCCATTGCTGGACGACGGTGGTGACGTGGTTGGCGGTTTCGCGCAGGGTGGTGAGGGGGTTGTCGTCCGTGGTGGTGGGGGTGTGGGTGGGGCAGTCGAGGATGACGAGGTCGGGGACGGGGGTGTCGGGGGTGAGGTCGTGCCAGTGGCCGACGCTGGTGGTTCCCGTGGTGGTGGGGTTCGGGTTGTGGGGGACCGGGTGCCAGTGGATGTGCCAGAGGAGTCGGGCGGTGTCGTCGGTGTCGAGTTGTTCGGCTGATACCGGGCGGCCGGCGACCGATCCCACCGACAACACCCCCCGACCCACACCATCGGTCATGGAGACCGCGACGCTGCCCGGTTCACCGGGGGTGATCCGCACCCGCAGTCGGTGAGCACCCGTGGCGTGCAGGGAGACGTCGCTCCACACGAAGGGCAGGACGGGCTCACCCTCGTCGCCTTCGCCGTTGCTCAGCAGCGCGGCGTGCATCGCGGCGTCGAGCAGCGCGGGATGGAGGAGGAACCGGTCGCCCTCCTCGTGCTCCCGCTCGGGAAGTGCGACCTCCGCGAGGATGTCGTCCCCGTCCCTCCACATGGCAGTGAGCCCCTGGAAGGCGAGGCCGTAGTCGTAGCCCATGGCGAGGAGCAGCGGATACGCGTCGGTGACGTCCACCTCGACGGCGCCCGCCGGCGGCCACGCCGTGGAGTCCGTCACGGGCACGCCGACCGGTCCGGGCGCGAGTACGCCGTCAGCGTGCAGTGACCACAACGCTTCCGGGCTCGGTTCGGACGTGGTGGAGTGGATCCGTATCCGCCGACGCCCGTCGACGTCCACGGCCCCGACCCTGACCTGGACGTGGACGCGGGTCTCGGAATCCGGCAGGAGGAGCGGTGCCTGGAGGGTCAGCTCTTCGAGGAGGCCACAACCCACTTCCTGCGCCGCGCGCAGGGCGAGTTCGACGAACGCGGTGCCGGGAAGCAGCGTCGCACCCAGCACGGTGTGTTCACCCGCCCAGGCATGGGTGCTGACACCGACGGTGCCGGTGAGGGTGACGCCGTCACCGTCGGGTACGGGAATGAGGGCGCCGATCACCGGATGGTCGATCGGGTGCAGGCCGACCGACGAGACGCCGGTGCCGCTCGGGATGTTGGCCCAGTAGTGCTGGCGCTGGAAGGCGTAGGTGGGCAGGTC
Organism: Streptomyces sp. NPDC051921; assembly: GCF_040680975.1. NCBI lineage: Bacteria > Bacillati > Actinomycetota > Actinomycetes > Kitasatosporales > Streptomycetaceae > Streptomyces > Streptomyces sp. NPDC051921. The sequence continues at coordinate 180,127 of NZ_JBFAXU010000021.1, read as the reverse complement.
GACGCGCCGTGCACCCGTACCGGAACCGGTGAAGAAGGTCGTCCAGTCGACTGCGGCGCCGGTGGCGTGGAGCCGGCCCAGGGCGGTGACGAGCGCGGTGGGCTCGTCCAGCGTCCGGCGCAGGGCCGGGATCGCGTGGTCGGAGTCGATGAGCGGGGTGAGTACGGCGTCGGGGCCGATCTCCAGGAAACGGGTCACGCCCTGGGCGGTGAGGGTGGTGACGGCGTCCGCGAAGCGGACCGCGTCACGGACCTGCCGCACCCAGTACGCGGGCGAGTCCAGGTCCTCAGCCGTCTCACCGGTGACGGTCGAGATGACCGGGATACGGGCGGAGTCGTAAGTGAGCCCGTCCAGGACCGTGCGGAACTCCTCCAGCATCGGCTCCATGAGGACGGAGTGGAAGGCGTGCGAGACCTTCAGCCGTGACGTACGAACACCCTGCTCGGCGAAATGCTCGGCGATCCGCAGGACTTCATCCTCGACACCCGAAACGACCACCGACGACGGGCTGTTGACCGCCGCAATACCGACGCCATCCGTCAGCAGAGGAAGGACGTCGGCCTCGGAGGCGCCGACGGCGACCATCGCGCCGCCCTCCGGCAGCGCCTGCATCAACCGCCCACGCGCCGCCACCAACACCGAGGCATCCGCGAGGGACAGCACCCCGGACACGTGCGCGGCAGCGATCTCCCCCACCGAGTGACCGGCGAGAGCGTCCGGTCGGACTCCCCACGACTCCACCAGCCGGAACAGCGCCACCTCGACCGCGAAGAGTGCGGCCTGCGCGAACACCGTCTGATTCAGCAGACCGGCGTCCTCACCCCACATCACCTCCCGCAACGGACGCTCAAGATGCCCATCAAGCTCAGCAACCACCGCGTCCAAAGCTTCGGCGAACACCGGGAAGGACGCGTACAGCTCGCGGCCCATCCCCAGCCGCTGAGCACCCTGCCCCGAGAACACGAACCCCGTCCGGCCCTCCGCACGTGCAACCCGCGCGGAGTCGAACGCGCGCAACTCCGCCAGGAGTTCGCCGAGACCGTTGCCCACGACGACAGCCCGGTGCTCCAGCGCCGCACGTCCCGTCGCCAGCGAGTAGCCGACGTCGACCGGTGAGAGTTCCGGCCGCTCTTCCACGAAACCGGCCAGCCGCTCCACCTGGGCCGCCAGCCCTTCCGCCGACCGCGCCGACACCACCCACGGCACCACCGGCAGCGAGCCACCGGAGGAGCCGGCCGGCTCAGACTCAGGCTCAGGCTCACCCTCCGTCTCCGTCCCCGTCTCCGTCTCCGGGGCCTGCTCGATGATCACGTGCGCGTTCGTACCGCTCAACCCGAACGAGGAGATACCCGCCCGGCGGGGCCGCTCGCCCGCCGGCCACGGACGGTTCTCCCGCAGGAGCTCGACCGCGCCCGCCTCCCAGTCCACCTGGGACGACGGCGCATCGACGTGCAGCGTCTGCGGCAGTACTCCGTGGCGTATCGCCTGGACCATCTTGATCACTCCGCCGACACCGGCGGCGGCCTGCGTGTGGCCGATGTTCGACTTCAACGACCCCAGCCACAACGGCCGGTCGTCCTCGCGGTCCTGCCCGTAGGTGGCGATCAGCGCCTGCGCCTCGATCGGGTCACCCAGCGTCGTCCCCGTCCCGTGCCCCTCCACCACGTCCACGTCCGTCACCGACAGACCGGCACTCGCCAGCGCCTGCCGGATCACCCGCTGCTGCGAGGGACCGTTGGGGGCGGAGAAGCCGTTCGACGCGCCGTCCTGGTTGACCGCACTGCCCCGTACGACGGCCAGGACCTCGTGCCCGTTGCGCCGGGCGTCCGACAGGCGCTCCAGGACCAGCATGCCGACGCCCTCGCCCCAAGCCGTGCCGTCCGCCGCATCCGCGTAGGACCGGCAGCGGCCGTCGCGCGACAGACCGCGCTGACGCGAGAACTCCACGAACGTCTCGGGCGTCGACATCACCGCCGCGCCCCCCGCGAGCGCCAGCGAGCACTCGCCGCTGCGCAGCGCCTGCGCCGCCAGGTGCAGGGTGACCAGCGACGACGAGCACGCCGTGTCCACCGTCATCGCCGGACCTTCGAGGCCCAACGTGTAGGCGACCCGGCCGGACACCAGGCTGCCGGCGGCGCTGCTGAACGCGTGGTCGTGGTACATGAGTCCGGCGAAGACGCCGGTCGCGCTGCCCTTCAGCGACGTCGGATCGAGTCCGGCCCGCTCCAGCGCCTCCCACGAGCACTCCAGCAGCAACCGCTGCTGAGGATCCATCACCAAAGCTTCATTCGGACTGATCCCGAAGAACGCCGGATCGAACTCGCCCGCGTCATGAAGGAAGCCGCCCTCGTGCGCGTACGACGTGTTCGCACGCTCCCCGCTCGGGTCGTACAACCGGCCCAGATCCCACCCCCGGTTCACCGGGAACTCCGAGACCGCGTCCACACCCTCCGACACCAGCCGCCACAACCCCTCGGGAGAGGTCACCCCGCCCGGATAACGGCACGCCATCCCCACGATCGCGATCGGCTCGTCGAGGCGCTCGGTGAGGGTCCGTTGCCGGGCGCGTAGCCGTTCGGTCTCCTTGAGTGATTTCCTGAGTGCTTCGACCAGCTGCTGCTGGGACGCGGCCATCTCGGATCCCGCTTTCCATGAGAATCGGCGAATTCGGAATCGGCGAACCGCTCACGGAAAAGCCATGACCGCGCAATTGCATCCCCTGCGTGTACCATCGCGGATTCGTGGAGCGCGAAAAGTTCACCGCAGCTCGACATGCTAGTGCGCGGCACCCGGGGGAACAGAACCCCTACGGCCCCCTAATTGACCTTGATCCGGAGAGGTCCTGGTGAGGGCGGTGGCGGTTTCCTGTCACGGTTTCCGGGGGGGCGCCCCCTATAAACCGCCCGAGCGGAATTTGGGGGAGGTGATCCGGCTGTCTATTTCAAGTGTGGCGGGTAACGTGAGCCGCGTTCGTACAAGACCATTCGCCGTACGCGTCGAGGTGGTCGTGCCTGGTTCTGACACCGTTCCCGTTCCGGTTCCGGTGTCCCGGCGCGATTCCCGGCACATCATGTGGAGGACCTAATGGGTCGAGTGGAAGGCAAAGTCGCCCTCATCACGGGAGCCGCGCGCGGCCAGGGGCGCAGCCACGCCGTACGGCTGGCCGAGGAGGGTGCGGACATCATCGCGATCGACATCTGCGATGACATCGAGGTGGTCGACTACGCCCTCGGCACGGCCGAGGAGCTCGAGGAGACGGCCCGGCTCGTCGAGAAGGCGGGGCGCCGGATCGTCACCAAGCGCGCCGACGTCCGCGACCGTGCCGCCCTCGACACCGCCGTCGCGGAGGCGGTGGCGGAGCTCGGCCGGCTCGACGTCGTCATCGCCAACGCCGCGATCGGCCCGATCGGTCCCGGCCCGCTCAACGCGTTCACCGACGTCGTCGACGTCAACCTGGTCGGCGTGCTCAACACGGTGCATGCGACACTGCCGCACACCGGTGAGGGCGCCTCGTTCATCCTGATCGGCTCCTCCGCCTCGTTCTTCGGCGCTCCCGGCGACGCGGGCATGATGGGCATGATGGGCCCGGGCGGTCTGGGCTACCCCTACGCCAAGCAGATGCTGGGGCACTACATCTCCTGGTTCGCGCCCTTCCTGTCGCCGTCCGGCCGACGCATCAACGTGGTGCACCCGACGAACGTGGACACCCCCATGCTCCACAACGAGAACATGTACAAGATCTTCCGCCCCGACCTGGAGCACCCGACCCGCGAGGAGACGGAGCCGGCGTTCACGGGCATGCACGGCATGCCGATCCCGTACGTCGAGCCGATCGACATCTCCCACGCGGTCACCTACCTGGCCTCGGACGAGTCCCGCTACGTGACGGGCATCCAGCTGCGCATCGACGGCGGTTCCGTCGTCAAGGCGGGCAAGTGACGGGCTGACCGCCCCCTGGCGTCCGCGGTGGGACGGGGGCGGGACCGCCCCCGTCGCGCCCGCGCGACGCCGACCGCAACGGTGTGCTCTGCGAGCACACCGTTGCGCTGTGTCGGCTCCCTTCCCTCGCGCGACGCGCGCCGACCGAGATTCCGCACACCCCGCTCCCGGCGGCCGAGGGGCCGGAGCACGTGCCCGAGGGGGCGAACGTGTCCATGAGACCTTCCGCGAAGGGGACGATTCCCTTCGGCGAGCACCGCACGTGGTACCGGATCACCGGCGAGGTCGGTTCCGGCAAGCCGGCGCTGGTGCTGCTGCACGGGGGACCGGGAAGCACGCACGACTACCTGTTGAGCATGGCCGGTCTCGCGGACTCCGGCTTCCCGGTGGTCCACTACGACCAGATCGGCAACGGCGGTTCCACCCATCTGCCTGACCGGGGTGCCGACTTCTGGACCGTGCGGCTCTTCCTCGACCAGCTCGACGGCCTCCTCCAAGGGCTCGGGATCGCGGACGACTACGTGCTGTTCGGGCACTCGTGGGGCGGCATGCTCGCCGCCCGGCACGCGGCCGACCGGCCGGCCGGACTGCGCGGACTGGTCATCGCGAACTCGCCCGCCTCCTACCCGCTGTGGCTCCAGGAGATGGAGGGTCTGCGCGCCCAGCTGCCACCCGGCGTCGACGAGGTCCTGCGCCGGCACGAGACGGCCGGGACGACGGACTCGGAGGAGTACGCGGCGGCGGTCCAGGTCTTCCTGGAGAAGCACGTCTGCCGGGTGAAGCCGTGGCCGCGGGACTACATGGCCACGCACTACGAGGTCTACAACGACCCCACGGTCTACCTCACGATGAACGGTCCGAGCGAGTTCCATGTCATCGGGACGCTGCGCGACTGGTCGGTCGTGGACCGCTGCCCCGACATCGCCGTCCCCACGCTGCTGCTCTCCGGCCGCTACGACGAGGCGACCCCGGCGACCGTCCAGCCCTTCCACGACCTGATCCCGGACGTCCGGTGGGAGGTCTTCGAGCATTCGAGTCACAGCCCGCACATCGAAGAGCCGGAACGCTTCGGCGAAGTGATGCGGGACTTCCTCGCAAAACTCGCCTGACCTGCGATGGCGTACGGATGTGACCGCGTGGGCGGCCCGTCCGTGCAACGCGGGCTAGGGGGCCGCTAGGGGTATGGGCCGTGCGGGCGTCTCCCTAACCTGAACGGGACGGGGCAGGCGTTCCCCCGGCGTCGGGCGGCTTTCCGGAGGCTCCCGAACCGGCCGGAGGGGACGGCCTTCGCGTCGCGGCCGCCGGCCCGGGTGCGGGTCCCTTCCATCCCCCGTGATCCCGCCACCCGGGCCGGTCCGCCGGCTCTTCTCGAACGCGTACGGAAAGCGTCGGTCCGAGGTGAGGAGGGGGTCGTGCCGGATCTCAGATTCTGGGAGGAAGTGCGTCCGGGGCATTCCGGCGAGGTGGTGCTCGCCGTCGACACCCCGCCCGGCGGTGTCGCCGCCTCCGCCGACTTCCGCGCCCTGGCACCGCTGCTGGACACGCCGCACAGCCTGTGGCGCTCCCTGGACCAGGCCGGTAGCCCCCAGCGGGTGTTCGGCCTGGACGAGTACACCGAACCGTGGATCAGCGAGGTCGACGGCGGCGGGCTCAGGGTCCGCGCCGTCCTCGGCTACGGCGTGGGCGGGATCTTCGCCGGGCTGCTCGCCGGCGCGCTGCGCCGGTGCCAGGGCAGGATGCCGGAGGTCCTCCTCTTCGACCCGGAACTGGTCGACGAGGACGCTGTCCTGGGAGAGTTCCGACGGCTGCGCTCCGGTACGGCGGGAACACCGGCCCCGGTAGCGGCCGTTCGCCCGGCACGCGACCCGGCACCACCGTCCTCCCGCCGCGGCCCCGCGCCTGCCGGAACCCGCCCTGGCGCGAGCAGTCACGGCGAGACCCGCGGTGGTGACGCCCGGGCCCTGGCCCTGGAGCTGCACACGCTGCTCGCGCAGGCGGGCGTCATCGTCGCCGACCGGTCCGGTCCGGGCGCAGGTCCGGTCCCGGTTCCCGTGGCCGGTCCGGCGCGAGAGGCCAGGAGGCTGGCCGAGGCGTGGCTTCCGCTGCTCACCCTGGAGGAGCAGGCGGGCCTCTACGTCCCGGCGACCGTCACAGCGCCGAAGGGCAGGGCGATCGCGTGAGCGATTCCCTGCCCTTCGGTTCGGCGGACCGGCGGCGCGGCCCGCGTCAGTGCTTCTCCGTGCCCACCGTGCGATCCTCGCCCACCGTGCGCCCTTCGCCCTCCGTGCGATCCTCGCCCTCCGTGCCCTCGAAGAGGGCATCGTCGGTGCCGACCGCCGGGACCTCGTCCAGTGCGCGCACGAACTGCGGGTACTGCGACAGTGCCTGATCGGCCGTCAGGGGCGGCAACGGGGAGCCCCGCCAGACGGAGAGCAGCAGCGGCAGCCGCATCAGGCTGCTCGCCGGCGCCATCAGCGCGGAGACCTTGAAGGCGGCGTTGCCGACCGGCTGCTTGTCGGTGCTGACCCCGGCGTAGCGGTTGGCGAACCGCATCATCCGCTCGCCACCGGGGGGCTTGACGTTCGTCTTCACCTCCGGGAACCAGAAGTCCATGCTGAGGGCCATCTGCCAGGGGCCGGACGTGGCCTTGGCGATGCCTGCCTGGACCTTCCGGGAGGCGGCGCCGGTCAGTTCGCCTCGGGCGGCGTGGTCGCGCAGGACGAGCGCGCTGAGTGCCGCTGCCGACATGCCGGTGGCGTAGGTGGGGTTGACCCGGGTGGCGGCGTCCCCGATGACGATGAAACCTTCGGGGGCGGGGAGCTTGTGGTAGTTGCGCCGGCGGTTGGCCAGGTCGTTGTAGGCGCGGACCGGCGAGATCGGGCGGGCTCCGGCGATGAGTTCGGACACGACGCGGGTGCGCTCGCCGCGCGCGAAGGCCAGGAAGCCCTCCTGGTCCGTCGGGGGGCGGCTGCCGCGGGTGCCGATCATCACGACCATCCACCGGCCGTCCTCGTTCGGCATGAGGGCGGCGCCGACTCCGGGCTTGCCGGTCCCGTGCTCCGGCTGGATGAGGACGCCGGGGAAGTCCTCGCGCAACCCCTCGGGGGCCTCGTAGATCTGCCGGGAGTAGGCGAAGCCGGGATCGACGAACTCCTCCTCGACGCGCGGGAGTCCGAGGTCGACGAGCCAGTCGGGCGTCTTCGAGCGGTGTCCGGTCGCGTCGACGACGAGATCGGCCTCGACGGTCTCGGTCCGGCCGTCCCCGGTCTCGAACCGTGCGCCGGTCACCCGGGCGGCGGTGCCGGTGAGACCGGTGACGGCGGCCGCCTCGACGGTCTTGACCTTGCCCTCCTGGAGGACCTGCTGCCGGACCACGTGGTCGACCAGGTTGCGGCTGCACGCGATGACGTACGCGTCGATCTCGTGACGTCGGCCCCAGCCCTCGGTGGTGCGGATCAGGATGCTGTCGAGGTAACTGCGGCGGTGCGCGCCGGCCGCGTAGAGCCGGTCGAGGGTGCCGGGCAGCAGGCGCTCGACGGCCTCGGCGCCCCCGCCCAGGAGCATGTGGTTGTGGGCCGCCTGGGGGAGTCCGCGTCGGGCCTCGGGGCGGTCGGGCAGCCGGTCCTGCTCGACGATGGTGATCTCGTCGACGTGCGGTGCCAGCGCCGCGGCCGAGAGCATGCCGGCCAGGCCGCCGCCGAGGATCAGGACGCGGGTCATCGGTCGGCCTCCAGGGCCGCGGCGCGGCGCAGGACTTCCTTCTCCAGACCGACGAAGGCGCCGGCGAGCTGCCGCTGGATCGGGCGCATGTAGAACAGCTTGAAGAACGGCACGAAACTGCCGTGGAGCTCGTACTGCTTGAAGACCGAGACGCGTCCCGGGGCGACCTGCTCGTAGCGGGTGGTGACGTACATGGTGCCGCCGGGCATCGGCGACTCGGTGGAGTAGCCCCGCTCGACGTCCACGGCGGTCACCTTGAACGAACCGCGCAGCGAGCCGGGGACCCGGCTCCAGCCCACGGCGCCGGGCTCGAACGGCACGTCGAGGTGGGCCTCGCGGAAGTGCGGGTCCCAGCGCGGCCAGGAGGGCACGTCGGTCACCGTCTGCCAGACGATCGGGAGCTCGCCCCGAATCGTGGCGGAGTCGTTGAACATCACTTTCATCGGCATGCGGAGGCCTCCTAGAGCACCATGAACCGGCCTGTCATTGAAGGCGTTGCGGGACGGCGCCCACCACCCCGGATCGCCCCCTAGAGACGCCGTACGCCCCCCTGAAAGTGGAGGCCTCCGCGGTGCCGGCTACACCGACTTCTCGTTGAGCAGGACGGCGATGCCGTCGAGGACGCGGCACAGCCCGAACTCGAAGAGGGAGTCGAGGTCCAGGTCGGGTTCGTCGTGGTCGAGCAGCGAGCCGAGGATGGGGATGCGGCCCGTCGCCTGGATCGCCTCCACGCGGGAGTCCTGGAGGGCCATCCACGCCTCGGAGTCCATGCCGGTGTCCTGGCGGGCCTGGGACTCCAGTTCGTTGGCCATCGCGATGCCCTGGACGTAGCCCAGGAGCGTGATGTGGATCTGGATCATGCTGCGTTGACTGAGGCCCATGCCGGACAGGGCGCGCATGACCCGCTCCGTGTGCTTCATGGCGTTCTCCGCCAGGAGCGGCCGGGTGAAGGAGCCCATCGTCTGCACCAGCCAGGGGTGGCGGCCGTACAGCACCCAGAGCCAGCGGGCGGACTGTTCCAGCTGGGCGCGCCAGCCGTGGGCGGTCGGCGTGGGCGGCTGCTGCTCCAGGGCGGCGTCCGACATCAGCCGGACGAGTTCGCCCTTGCCGGGGACGTGGCGGTAGAGCGCCATCGAGGAGGAGGACAGTTCGGCGGCCACCCGGCGCATGGAGACGGCGCCGAGGCCCTCGACGTCGGCGATCCGCACCGACGTGGCGACGATGAGCTCCTTGGTCAGGTGGGTCGGGGCGCCGGCCTGCGCGGCGGCCGGCCGGACGTCGGCGACGACGGTGCCGACGCCGGGGACGACCCGCACCAGCTCCTCCCGCTTGAGGATGCCGAGCGCCTTCGTGGCGGTCGCCATGGCCACCCCGTAGTCGGCGGTGATCTGGCGGGTGGAGGGCACGGGATCGCCCGGGGAGAGCGTGCCGTCGTCGATCCGGCGGCGGATGTCCGAGGCGATGCGGAGGTAGGGCGGTTCGGTCGACATGGCCGGAGTGTACTAGTACCCCTGAGCCGCTGTAGACCCTTGATTTCCGGGGGTGTTGAGGTGCCGTACTAGGGTGTACTAGGTCGGTGGTTGCGCTGTACGCCGGGCCACGGTTCCTTGTGATCCATGCAGACCACTCTCGCTCCTCGCGCAGGCCGCAGGGAATGGGCCGCCTTCTCCGTGCTCATGCTGCCGCTGCTGCTCGTCTCCATGGACGTGTCCGTCCTCTACTTCGCGCTTCCCTACGTCGGTCAGGACCTGCAGCCCAGCGCCACGCAGCAGCTGTGGATCCTGGACATGTACAGTTTCGTGCTTTCGGGACTGCTCATCGCGATGGGATCGGTCGGCGACCGGGTCGGCCGGCGGGCCCTCGTCATCGTGGGCGCCGCCCTCTTCGGGGTGGCCTCGCTCGCGGCCGCGTACTCCGACTCGGCGGAGATGCTCATCGCCACCCGGGCGCTGCTCGGCATCGGTGGCGCGGCCCTGATGCCCTCGACCCTGGCGCTCATCCGGGCGCTGTTCCTGGACGAGAAGCAGCGGGCCACCGCGGTGACGCTGTGGACGACGATCATGACGGTCGGCATCTCGCTCGGCCCGGTCGTCAGTGGTGTGCTGCTCCAGCACTTCTGGTGGGGGTCGGTCTTCCTCATCAACCTGCCCGCGATGCTGCTGCTGCTCGTCCTCGCACCGCTGCTGCTCCCTGAGGTGCGGCCCGGCGGCGGCAGGTTCGACTGGCTCAGCGCAGGCCTCTCGCTGGCGGCCATGCTCCCGTTCGTCCAGGGCGTGAAGGAACTGGCCCGCGACGGGTACGCGCCGCTGCCGGCGGTGGGCGTCACCTTCGGCGTCGTGATGGGGATCGTCTTCCTGTACCGCCAGAGGCGGATGGCCCACCCGATGGTCGACCTGAAGCTGCTCGGGCAGCGGGCCTACGGGATCTCCGTGCTCGCCAACCTGCTGGCCATCGGTGCCACGGTCGGCTTCGCGGTCTTCCTCAGCCAGTACCTGCAGTCGGTGCTGGAGATGCGTCCGCTGACCGCGGCGCTGTGGACCCTGGTGCCCGCCGTGGGCGTCCTGATCGCCGCCCCGCTCGGCGGGGTGCTCGCGCAGAAGGTCGACCGGTCGTACGTGATGGGCGGCGGGTTCATCGTCTCGGCCTGCGGTTTCGCGATGCTGACGCAGGTCACTCCGGACTCGCCGCTCTGGTACGCGCTGACGGCGAGCGGGGTCTACGCGGGCGGTCTGGTCGCCGCCATGACCCTTGCCAACGAGCTCGCCCTGGGTGCGGCCCCGCCGGAGCGGGCGGGTTCCGCGGCGGCCGTGCTGGAATCCGGTCACGAGCTGGGCGCCGCCTTCGGCATGGCCCTGCTCGGCACCATCGGCGCCGCCGTCTACACCGACGCCATGTCCGGCGCCCCCACCGAGGCGGCCCGCGAGACCCTCAGCGGCGCGCTCGCCACCGCCGGCGCCCTGCCGGCCGCCCAGGGCGACTCCCTGCGCACCGCGGCGGAGCAGGCGTTCACGGACGGTCTCGACTGGGCGGCGGGCACCTCGTCCGGTCTGATGATCTGCGCCGCGCTGCTCTCCCTGTTCCTGCTCCGCGGGATCAAGCGGAGTTCCGACTCCCCGGCCGCCGAGGGAGGGCACGTTCCGGTCCAGCCGGGCGAGCCCTCGTACCGCGGCTGACGCCGGGGGTGCGGGACGGCCGGCGGCGACCCCACGCCGCCGGCCGGACCCGCGGGCGAGGGTGGGGCTCACCCCTTCCCTCCGGGTCGGGTACGACCCGGGGGATAGCCCCACCCCACACCCGGTGCCTATCCCCATCGATTCCCCAACTCCGTTCTCATAGCGTGTTTCTGACAGAGTGAAAGATCTTTTAGGGAGTGATCGACATGGTCCGCAAGAGGAACCAGGGGCCGACGCCCGCGTCCGGCGAGGCACTGCGCCTCGAGTCGGTCACCAAGGTGTACGGGACCGGGGACGGCGCGGTGACCGCCCTGGACCGGGTGTCCCTCGCTCTGCCGACCGGCAGCTTCACCGCGATCATGGGTCCGTCGGGATCCGGTAAGTCGACCCTTCTGCAGTGCGCGGCCGGCCTGGACCGCCCGGACAGCGGTCGGGTCCTGGTGGACGGTGAGGAGATGACCGGCGGCAGCGAGGCCGCGCTCACCAAGTTCCGTCGCCGCCGGATCGGCTTCGTCTTCCAGAACTACAACCTGCTGCCCACTCTGAACGTGCTGGAGAACACCACCCTGCCGCTGAAGCTGGCCGGCCGGCGCATCGACCGGGCCCGCGCCCAGGAGGTGCTGATGCAGGTCGGTCTCGGCGGCCGCGTCAAGCACCGTCCGGACGAGCTCTCCGGCGGCCAGCGGCAGCGCGTCGCCATCGCCCGGGCACTCGTCACCGAGCCCAGCGTGGTCTTCGCCGACGAGCCGACCGGCGCCCTGGACACGCGCAGCGCGCGGGACGTGCTGCGTCTGCTGCAGGAGGCCGTACGGGTGCACAACCGGACCGTCGTGATGGTGACCCACGACCCGGTGGCCGCCTCCTACGCCGACGCCGTGCAGTTCCTGGCTGACGGCCGGCTCGCGGGCCAGCTCTTCGCGCCGACCGTGGACGCCGTCGCCGAGCGCCTCGCCCACCTGGGCGACGCGGTCGCCACCGACGTCCGTTCGGAGGTGTGAGCCGTGCTGAAGCTGGCCATGCGCTCGGTCCGGCAGCGGCCCGGACGCTTCGTCGCCACCCTCCTGTCCGCGTTCCTGGGCGCCACGATCATCATGGTCTTCAACTCGCTGCACGACACGGCGGGCGCGGAGGGCGTCGACGCCGTCAGCGAGACCTCGCTGTCCTCCGCCGCGAGCGTGGTCGGCGGCTACGGCACGCTGCTCGTCTTCTTCGCCGTCGCCTCGACGCTCACCGTCAACGTGCGGCAGCGGAGCGCGGAGATCGAGCTGCTGCGCAGCATCGGGGCCACACCGGCCCAGATCAAGCGGATGATCACCGGCGAGGCCGTGGTGGTCGCCCTGGTCGCCGTGCTCCTCGCCGTCTTCCCGGCGATGCTGGGCGGCAGAGCGCTGCTCGACAAGTTCAAGGACGGCGGCGAGGTCGCACGGAGCGTGGACCACGTCTTCGGTCCGATCGCCCTGATGTCGGGCCTCGGCATCACGCTGATCGCCTCGGTCGGCGCCGCCTTCCTGGCGGTCCGCCGGGCCACCCGCCAGCTGGCCGGCGGGCGCAAGCCGCGCGGCTGGGTCCCCATGGTCAGCGCGGTCGTCGCCCTCCTGGGCGGAACGGCGGGCCTGTTCGCCACCTTCGCCATGGACGACACCGACCCGATCGCGATGGCGCCGCCGGCGTACGGATCGATCCTGCTCGCCGTCGGCTTCGCGCTCCTCGCCCCGGTGCTGCTGCGCGGGCTGCTCGCCGTGCTGGGCGGGCTGCTCGGCGCGCTCGGCGGAGCGAGCGGCTACCTGACCGTGCGCAACATGCGGGAGCGCGCCGCGGAGCTGTCCGGCGTGCTGATGCCGCTGATCCTCTTCGTCGGCGTGTCGACGGCGACGCTCTACATGCAGGCCGTCGAGACCGACGCGCTGAAGGCGTCCGGCCTCACCAAGTCGGTCGAGGACAAGAACATCGAGACGCTGAACTTCGTGATCGTCGCCATCATCGTGGCCTTCGCCTGCATCATGCTGATCAACACCCTGTACGCGGCCACCTCCTACCGCAGCCGCGAGTTCGGCCAGCAGCGGCTGGCCGGCGCGACCCCGGCGCAGGTGCTGGGCATGGTCGGCTGGGAAGGACTCGTCCTCACGGTCGCCGGGGTGTTCTTCGGCACGCTGGCGGGGCTCGCCGGGATCGTGGCCTTCACGGTCTTCCGCACCGACGGCGTGCTGCCCGACCGGGGCCTCGGCAACTGGCTCGGCATCGTCGCGGTCGCGATCGCGGCGACGATGGTCACCAGCGTCGGCACCGCGCGGCGCACCCTGCGGACCCCCGCGGTGGTGGCCGCGGCGGCGACCGCGTGACGCGCACGTTCCCCCCGGACGGCGCGAGAGCCGTCCCCCTGACCGGTCGTCCCACCGGTCCGGGGGACGGCTCGCGGTCGTCCCGCACCTCCCCATGACGGCCGGCGCACACCCGTCACCGGACCGCGGCGGAGTCAGGAGCGTGGGGATCCGCCGAACGCGGTCACCGCGAAGGCCGCCGCCGCCAGGCCCCCGCCCAGCCACATGACGGCCGTGACGCCGACGCCGTCGGCCGTCAGCCCGCCCAGCAGGGCGCCCAGGGCGATGGCTCCGTTGAAGACACCGACGAACAGGGCGGACACGCCCTCCCGCGCCCCCGGTGCCGAGGCCAGCAGCCAGGTCTGGGTGCCCACCGACACACCCCCGTACGACAGTCCCCACACCGCGAGCAGCGCCCCGGCGGCCAGGACCGAGCCGCCGAGCAGCGGCGTCAGCGCGACCGTCGCCGCCAGCACGGCGCCGATCACCAGCAGCGTGCCGCGTGGCGAACGCCCGGCGCCCGCCCCGGAGGCGAAGTTGCCCGCGACACCGGCGAGTCCGTACACCAGCAGCAGGGTGCCGATCGTCCCGGCGCCCGCCCCGGAGACCGCCTCCAGCACGGGCCGCACGTACGTGTAGGCGGCGAAGTGGCCGGTGACCAGCAGGGCCACCACGGCCAGTCCCGTGCGCACCGGCGGGTCGCCGATCAGCCGCAGCACACCGCCGAGCAGCAGTTCCTGTTGCGCGGGGAGCCGCGGCAGCAGGGCCGCCAGTGCGAGCAGCACCACCAGCGCCAGCACGCCCACGGCGACGAACGCCGACCGCCAGTCGCGCAGTTCGCCGAGGTACGTGCCCGCGGGCACGCCGAGCACCGACGCCACCGCGATCCCGCTGAAGACGAGGGAGGTCGCCGGCCCGACCGACCTCGACGGTACGAGCCGCACCGCCAGCCCCGCCGCGATCGCCCACACCCCGCCCATGCCGACGCCGACGAGCACCCGGGCGGCCGTCATCACCGCGAAGTGCGGTGACCACGCGGCGAGCAGGTTCCCCACGGACAGCACCCCCATCAGCGCGCACAGCACCGTCCGGCGGTCGAACCGCGCGAGCAGCGGGGTCAGCAGCGGTGCCGACACCGCGCCGACCAGTCCCGTGACGGTCAGGGTCAGTCCGGCGGTGCCCTCGGTCACCCGCAACGCCCCACCGATGGGCGTCAGCAGGCCCACCGGCAGCATCTCCGACGTCACCACGGTGAACGTCGCGCCCGCGAGCGCCGCGACGGCCGCCCAGCCGCGCGCCGCGGTCCGCCCGGGCGCCGCCGCGATGTCCTCGATCTCCTCAGTCCTTGCCATGCCCTCAGCCAATCCGCCCCGGGCCGCGGGAACAACGGCCGATCCCTCATCCTTCGATGAGCTGGGCTCATCGATGCGCCGTGCCGTTCCGCGGCCGGCCAGGTGCCGAGGGACGGCGTGGAGGGAACGGCATGAGCGGCGTGGAGATACGTGAACTGGAGGCCTTCCTGGTGCTGGCCCAGGAGCTGCACTTCGGCCGGGCGGGGGAGCGGATGTACGTCTCGCAGAGCCGGGTCAGCCAGCTGCTGCGATCACTGGAGCACCGCATCGGCGCCCCGCTCGTCGAACGCAGCAGCCGCCGGGTGGCCCTGACACCGCTCGGCGAGAGCTTCCTCGCCGGTCTGCGCCCCGCGTACGACGCCCTGCGGGCCACCGTCGACGAGGCACGGACCGCCGCCCGCGGCATGGCCGGGGTGCTGCGCCTCGGCTTCCAGGGGGCCGTCGACGACGGTCTCGACCGGGCCATCGCCCGCTTCGGCGAGCGCTACCCGGAATGCGCCGTCGACATCGTGGAGATCCCGCTCTCCGACCCCTTCGGGGCACTGCGCCGTCAGGAGGTCGACTGCGCGGTGGTCCTGCTGCCGGTCGCCGAGGACGACCTCGTCATCGGGCCGGTCTTCTCGCGCCGGCCGATGACCCTCGCCGTGTCCGTGCGGCACCCCTTCGCCGCCCGCGCGTCGCTGTCGGCCGAGGAGCTCGCCGACTGTCGCCTCATCGGCTTCGACGGGGACGCCCCGGACTACTGGCGGCGCGCCCAGGCGCCCGGCCTGACCCCGGGGGGTCGGACGGTGCCGGCCGGGCCGCGCGTCAACACGCTGCAGGAGGGGCTGAGCCTGACCGCGGCGGGGCGCGGCGCCATGCTGCTGTGCCGGTCCACGGCCGAGCACCACGGGCGCCGCACCTCCCTGGCCTTCGTCCCGGTGCGGGGTCTGCCCGACTCCGAACTGGGTCTGATCCGGCACCGCCTGAGGCCGTCGGTCCGGGCGTCCGCGTTCGCCGAGGCGGTCGCCGAGACGATCGGGGCGGCGGCGGAGGCCGGGTAGCCTCCC
>NZ_JBFAXU010000021.1:0-164478 GCF_040680975.1 Streptomyces sp. NPDC051921 | reverse complement strand
GCCGGGAGCCGGGAGCCGGGAGCCGGGAGCCGGGAGCCGGGAGCCGGGAGCCGGGAGCCGGGAGCCGGGAGCCGGGAGCCGGGAGCCGGGAGCCGGGAGCCGGGGCAGGCGGCGGGGGCCGGCCTCCCTGCCCGGCGGCGGCTGCCACAATGCGAGGTGGCGCACGTCGAGTTGGCGGCGGCGTGACCGTCGCCCGCGGACGGAGGTCACGCGGTGCGCCGAAGTCGGCGTGGACCGGCCGCGGCTCCACGGCGGCGGCTCGTGCCCGGACCGAAGGGAGAGCGGCTCCATGCCGAGACGTCGTGCGGTCGTGGTCGGAGCGGGGATCGGCGGCCTCACGGCCGCGGCGGCGCTGCACCGCCGCGGATGGCACGTGACCGTCTGCGAATCCGCCCCCGAACCCCCCGTCACCGGGGCCGGTATCGGCCTCGCCCCCAACGCGCTGCGCGCACTCCACGCCATCGGCGTCGACGTCACCCAGGTCACCGGCAGCGCCGTGCCCGCCACGATGGGTGTGCGTCGCTCCGACGGCCGGTGGCTCACCCGGACCGCCACCGCCGACCTCGCGGCGCGCTACGGGATGCCGCCGATCGCCGTCCCGCGCCCGGCCCTCACGGACGCCCTGGCCGCCGCCCTGCCGGCGGAGGCCCTCCGCCACGGCACCGCCGTGACCGGCGTCGACGATCCCGGGGGCCGACCGGTCCCGCGTACGGAGACCGGTCCGGACCTGCCCGTCGACCTGGTCGTCGCGGCTGACGGCATCCACAGCCCGCTGCGACGCGCGTTCTTTCCCGCGCACCCCGGCCTGCGCTACCTCGGTGAGACCGCCTGGCGGGCCCTCGTGGAGGCTCCGGACCTGCGGATACCGGCCATGAGCGAGACCTGGGGGCGGGGCGAGCGGTTCGGTGTGACCCCGCTCTCCGACGGCCGGTTCTACCTCTACGCCACCGCGGCCGTTCCGCCCGGCACACGGTCGTCCGACCCCCGCGCCGAACTCCGCCGACGATTCGGCTCGTGGCACGACCCGATTCCGGACCTGCTGGACCTGGTCGACCGGCTCGCCCCGGCCGACGTCCTGCGACACGACCTCCACGAGCTGGCCGCCCCGCTCCCGCGCCTGCACCACGGCCGGATCGCCTGGCTCGGCGACGCCGCCCACGCCATGGCACCGAACCTCGGCCAGGGCGGCTGCCAGGCCGTCGAGGACGCGGTGGTCCTCGCGCACCTGATGCCCGCCGGGGACAGCGGTGACGGCGCGGACGCCGGCATCCCGGCGGCGCTCGCCGCGTACACGGCCGCCCGCCGTGACCGCACCGACGCCGTGCGCGTCCGCGCCCGCCGGGTCGGCCGGCTGGGCGCCCTCCGGCACCCGCTCGCCGTGGCGGCCCGCGACCTCGCGGTCCGTGCCACCCCGACCCGGCTGGCCCTGCGGGGCATGGACGACCTGTTCGACGGCTTCCGCCTGCCGGCCCGGCCGCTGGGACAGCGGCCCGCGCCGTGAAGGCGCGCGGGCGCGGACCCCGCCGGGGTCCGCGCCCGCTCAGCTAGTGCCCCGGACCGGGGTACGCGGACACCTGGCGCAGCCAGGCGGTGAGGTGCTGTGCCACCGCCCGCGCGTCGCGTGCCCAGCGGGTGTGGCCGCGCAGGGAGGGGGTGGCCGGGGTGTGGTGGACGCGTTCGACCGTGCAGCCCGTGAGCCGGTCGCACAGGGCGTCGACCGCCGTCGGCGGGGCCAGCGTGTCGCCGGCCACCGACACCGCGAGCACGGGCAGCCGGACCTTGGCGAAGGCCCCCTCGTAGTCCATGTCGGCGCCGGTCGGCTCGAATCTGCCGGTCCGTCCGATCCTGGCCCAGTCACGCATCACGCCACCGGCCTGACGGCCGCCGAAACCGAGCCGGTGCCCGGGGTAGTACCCGAGGACGACGCTCAGCAGCGCGGCCAGCTGGGTGCCCAGCAGCACTCCCACACGGCGCGCGCCCGGGAAACTGCGGTGGTGCACGGTTCCCGAGGCGACCAGGATCAGACCGTCCACGTCGGCCTCCGGTCGGGCGACGTACAGCAGCGACACCTGGCCGCCGATGCTGTGGCCGAGAAGGTGCACGGGCGTGCCGGGCGCGAAGAGCGCCCGTACCGTCCGCACGAGCCGCGGCCAGTCCTGTGCGGCGAACTCCTGGTAGCCGTGGCGCGTGCCGCGTCCGCAGCGGGGACGGGACCGCCCCTGACCGCGCAGGTCGACGGCGACCGTCGCGTAGCCCTGACGGGCCAGCTCCTCGCCCAGCGGCGCGTAGTACGACGCGGAGACGCCGAGGGCCGGCCAGAGCAGCACCACGGCCTGCGTCGGCCCCGTCTCCGGGCGCGTCACCCGCGCGACGATCCGGCCCTCGCCGCCGGAGCCGTCCGGGTACGGGACCACGAGCTCGTCGGTGAGGGTGCGCCGCTCCGTCATCCGACGGCCCCGTCGAGGAGCATGTACCGCAGCCGGGTGTCCTGGGTGCGCGCCGACCAGGACTCGGCCGTGGCCATGCGCTCCTCGGCGGTGGTGTCGACGAGCCGGCGGCCCTCCCACACCTCGTAGTCGCCGAGGAGGGCGGCGGCGTCCCGCAGTCCTTCCTGGAAGAGGCTCTCGCGCCGGTGGAGGACACGCTCCATGGGCAGGTTCGTCCACAGTTCGCGGCCGCGCCGGATGACGTCGAGGAGTCGGCCCTGCTCCTCGGGGCGGTCGATCAGGTGCTGCCGGACGATCGCGCTGCCCACCGCCAGGTGCCGGATCTCGTCCATGTTGGCGCCCCGCTCCACGAGTGCCGCGCCCGGGTCGAGCAGCCGCCACTTGCGCTCGCTCAGCTCCGCGGCCGGCGCGAGCACGCCTTCGACCAGCACGGTCAGGACGAGGACTCCGCCGTAGAAGTCGCCCTGGTCGCGCAGGACGGTGAGGCCGAACTCCTCCAGCGGGTCGAGCACGTCGGCGGCGGCCTGGCCGGCCACTTCCTCGACGGTCCGGGCCAGGTCCTCCGCGGGTACGCCCAGCGTGAGCAGGTGGTCCCGGAACGCCCTCGCGTGCCGGGCCTCGTCGACCAGCTGGGTGGTGAAGAACTCCAGGCACGTGGAGTCGGGCGCGTGGTGCACGAGGAAGCTCAGGGCGCGCGTCGCCTTCTC
This sequence comes from Streptomyces sp. NPDC051921, assembly GCF_040680975.1. Lineage (NCBI taxonomy): Bacteria > Bacillati > Actinomycetota > Actinomycetes > Kitasatosporales > Streptomycetaceae > Streptomyces > Streptomyces sp. NPDC051921. The sequence goes on along the minus strand of NZ_JBFAXU010000021.1, from coordinate 161,324 downwards.
CTCGGCGAGGTGACGGAAGGCGAACTCGTCGATGACCGCGTCGCGCAGCGGGCCGGGGTTGCGGACGAGGTCGGTCGGCCCGGCGTCCTTCACGGTGCCGTCCGAGAGCCGGCGCAGCATCGTGCCGGCGACGTGCTCCAGCCAGTACGGCAAGTCGCACTGCTGCGGGGTCAGTTCGAGGTCGGCCGCCCCTTCCAGGACGCCGGGCGCCCGGTCCCAGTCGGTCTCGACGGGCTGGATGTGCGACATGGGTTCCTCCGAGTGGGGTGAGGGGTGAGGGGTGAGGTGAGATGAGGGGGGAGAGGGAGGGGGCAGGGGAGAGGGAGGGGGAAGGGGGGAGGGGAAGGGGGGAAGGGGGAGGGGAAGGGGGGAGCGGGCGTGCAAGGCGTGGTTCAGACGGAGTTGGTGATGCGGAGCAGGTTCCAGACGCTGCCCGGCGTCGGACCGCCCTGGAAGGCGGCGAACTCCGGCTCGATCACGTGCGGCGCCCACTTGAGCTTGAACGCCTCCTGCGTGCGGGCCGGATACACGGCCTTGCCGTGCTCGGCGATCCACCGCAGGGCGCGGTCGAGCACCGGTGACGCGGATGCCGGGGCGTGCGCGTCGGACAGCCCCGCGAAAGGGGTCAGGCCCAGATGGAGCCAGCCCACGCCCTCGGCCTGGAACCGTTCCAGCGCGGTCAGGTTGACGAGTTCCACCGTGCCCACGGGTGCCGCCGGCGAGCGGCGCGTCAGGTCGTACAGGTAGCCGGGTCTGTCGCCCCAGGCGGGGGAGTACGTGACGTAGCCGACCGCGCGGCCTTCGACCCGTGCGACGAAGGTCCGCCGCAGGGGCGCCGCGAGCCCGCCGCGCTCCCCGATGAGGAAGTCGAGTTCCTTCACGTGCCTCCCCTTGGCGCGCAGCCACGCCGCGTCGATGGCGTCCAGCTCGGGCTGTGGAGCCAGGGAGTCCTCCTCCGTGACGACCACGCCCTCGCGGCGGGCGCGCGACACGTTCTGCCGCACCTTGGCGAGCGCCTTCCCGCGGACCGTGAAACGCTCCAGGTCGACGCTGTACGACGTACCGATCTGGTTGACGCGGAAGCCGTGCGCCTCGTACCGGGCGACGTCGTCGGCACGGAGCTGCGCGGACGTCAGCCGGGCGGGCCTGCCGCTTCCCCCGGCCAGTTCCCCCAGGAACTCCTCGAGGAGGCGGTCCCGGTCCGCCGGGGCCGCGAACGGCCCCGCGAACTGAACGGTGTGCCGCCGCCCTCGGCGGTAGGCGACGACCCCCGGCACGCTCGTGCCGGGCCGGCGGATCGTTCCCGCGTTGAGGGCGAGCACCCCACTCGGGTGGTCCGCGTGGGCGGCGACGAGACCGAGCACGTCCGGCGCCGCGGGTGCCGTCATCGGGCCCCGCCTCCCGCGGTGCCCGCCGGGGCCGCGGGCCGGTGCAGCTCCTTCTCGAAGGCGGCGAACGCCGGGTGCACCTCGGGCTCGAAGGGCACGCTGAACGGCTTGAAGAAGTTGCCGAGCAGCCCGCGGTCGCCGCAGAGGTGGAGCGGGACGGCCAGCAGCGCCCACTCCGGACCCACCAGCCAGGCCCACAGCGCGACCACGGCGCCGGCGGTCAGCCAGCTGTGCATCGTGTTGTAGAGGATGTAGTACGCCTTGGGCACCCGCCCGCCGCGGGCCCTGCGGTGGGCGAACGCGCCGGGCAGGTACCCCAGGACGTCGATGTACGCGAACAGGGCGACGGCTACCGGCCAGCGCACCTCGTCCCAGTGGGCGACGAGCAGTCCCGCGCTCAGCAGCATGCCGACCAGGTACTCGGCGCGCAGCAGCCGGAAGGTCGTCCGGGTCTCGAACCGGTTGACCGGGTCCATCAGGCAGCCACCTCCTGCCCGCCGATCAGGGCGTGCAGGATGTGGCCGATGGTCTGCCGCAGCACTCGTTCGGCGACCGGGTCGACGATGTTGGCCAGGGTCGGCAGCCCGAAGTCGAACTCGGCACTGAACTCCACCCGGCACCCCGACGCTTCGGTGGTGACCAGCCACCGGCCGTCGAAGGTGTCGAAGTCGCCGCGGATCTGGCGGAAGGCGATCGTCATGGCGGTGTCGTCGAAGACGTCCTCCTCCTCCCAGGCGAGGACGCCGTTGCGGAAGTCGACCTCCCAGTCGCTGAGGAGAACGCCGTCGCCGGCGTCCTGCCGGACGGAGACCCGGCGCACGGTGTCGACGAGGTCGGGGTAGCGCGCGAAGTCACCGATGCGGGCGTAGGCGTCCCGCGCCGTGACGTTCGAGGAGTGGTGGGTCAGGTGGACCGACCGCATGTCAGCAGGTTCCCTTCTGGTTGGAGAAGCGTTCGCCCAGGGCGCGTGCCGCCGCGTGCAGCGCGGCCGTCAGCTCCTGTACGTCCGCCTCGTCGAGCACGGCCGGCGGGGTGAGGCGCACCACCGCGTGGGCGTTGAGCGAGTGGTTCACGATGACGTTCAGGTGCAGGAGTTCCAGCAGGAACTCCCCGGCCAGGCCCGGGTCCTGGAACTCGACGCCGATGAGCAGTCCCGCACCGCGGACCTCGCGCACCAGGTGGGGGCAGTGCTGCGCGACGGCCTCGCGCAGCGCGGACAGGATCCGCTCGCCGAGGGTGCGGGCACGGTCGACGAGCCCCTCCTCCTGGATCGTGCCGACCGCCGCCTCCACGGCCGCCATCGCCACGGGCGCGGCCGCGAACGTCGACGTGTGGATGAACGGGTCGCGGTCGAAGGGGGCGAAGGCCTCCTCGGTGGCGACCGTGGCGGCGACGGGGATCACCCCGCCGCTGAGCGCCTTGCCCACCAGCAGGACGTCGGGCACGACGCCCTCCCGGTCGGCGCCCCACCAGGTGCCCAGGCGCCCCAGGCCGGTCATCACCTCGTCCAGGACGAGGAACGCGCCCAGCCGGCGGCAGATGTCGCTCACCTCGCGGAGGTAGCCCTCCGGCGGGATCACCACGCCCGCCTCGCCCTGCACCGGCTCCAGGATCACGACGGCGTCCGAGGCGTCGGCGCCGAGCGCCTCCGCGAGGGCCGCGGCGTCCCCGTACGGCACGTGCGTGGTCGAGGGCAGCAGCGGCAGGAACGGGGTGCGGTAGAGGTCCTTGCCCGTCGCGGACAGGGCCCCGAGCGTCTTGCCGTGGTAGCCGTTGCGCATGGCGACGATGCGGTGCCGGCCGTGGCTGCGGGCCAGCTTCAGCGCCGCTTCGACCGCCTCGGCGCCGGAACCGCTGAAATGCATCCGGTCGAGGCCCGGAGGGGTGATGCGGGCCAGCGCGGCGGCGGCCCGTCCGGCGGCGGGGTCGAGCAGCATCCGGGTGGACAGCGGGTGGGTACGGACCTGGCGCTCCACCGCCTCGACCACGCGCGGGTGGCAGGCGCCGGTGAGGAAGACGCCGTAGCCGCCGCAGTTGAGGAAGGAACGGCCGTCCTCGGTGGACACCCGGGCCCCGGACGAGGACGCCTCGACGTGACCGCCGAACATCTCGCCCAGCCGGCCCCGTCCGCTGCTGAGATGGGTCTTGTAGAGGTCGGCGGTGCTCCTGCCGTCGACCGTGGCCTCGCGGCCGCTCATCGTTGCCTCCTGGATCGGTCTCGGCGGTGGGACGGACGCGGCGTCATGCGATGCGCAGCGGCGCGCCGGCGTGGTGGTCGAGCAGCGCCTCGGCGCTCGACGACCGGGACGGGGGGTGGAAGGCCAGGACCCGGCTGACGGCCAGCAGATGGCCCACCTCCGGGGAGGTGACGAAATTGACCCCGCCCAGCAGCTCCGCCGCCTGGTCCGCCGCCCGGACCAGCAGGTCCTGGACGGCGAAGCGCGCCGTCAGCGCCGCGGCCAGCTCCGTGTTGCCGATCGTCCCGGAGTCCACGACGTGCGCCACGTTCTCGGCCAGCCCCGCGGCCGCCTCGACGGCGACGAGCACGGCCGCGCGGTCCGTCGCACTGCCACGGCCCGCCCGCAGCGCGGCCTCGGCGAGCCGCCCCACCGCACCGGTGTAGGCAGCCGTGACCAGCAGCTCGAACCAGACGAACCCGACGGTCTGCAGGGTGTCCAGGCCGGTGCCGAGCTCGACCTCGGGCCGCAGCATGAGCTCCTCGGGAACGTGCACGTCCTCGAGGACGACCTCGTCGCTCTCCGCGCCCGCCAGGTACGGCACGCCCCAGAACGGACGGCGGGTGATGCCCGGAGACGCGGCGGGGATCAGCGCCACGCCCAACTGCGAGGAGCCGTCCGGCTGCTGGATCGCCACGCCGGCGGTGAGAAGGTCCATGGACCGTGACAGGCTGCACGGCTTCTTGGACCCGTTCACCACGTAGCCGCCGGCCCCTGCCGGCCGTGCCGTCACGGCCGAGTCCAGGACGCTGGCGCCGGTGCGGCCCTCGGCGAAGCCGGAGGCGACGAGCAGCCTGTCCCGGGCGATGCCTTCGATCAGCATCCATTCCAGGCCGCTCGCGTCGCTCGACGCGACCAGGGCGACCAGGGACGCGACGGAGAAGTTGTGCATCGCGGTGGCCACGGCGAGGGAGGGGGAGAGCGCGCCGAGCGCCCGGGCGACCCGTACGGCCTCCAGGGCGGTCGCGCCGCCGCCGCCGTACGTCATCGGCACCAGCAGTCCGGCGCCGCCGGCCCGCTTGAAGGCGTCGAGGGCGGGGCTGCCCGCACTCTCCAGCTCGGCCAGGGGGAGGTCGCGCAGTTCCTCCGCCAGGCCCGGCAGGGCCTTGGCGCAGGCCTCCCGGGCCGTCTCCATGCAGCGCAGCGCCGACCGGTCGTGGTGCGTGGTGGTGAGGTTCACCGGGCCTCCTCGGAAACGGACGCGGCGAAGACCGCCTCGGTGGGACGGATCCCGGAGGCGATGCTCACCCCCTGCACGTGACTGGTGCGCAGCGCCGGGTAGTTGGCCTCGCCACAGGGGCCGCCGGTCAGGCCGGTGCCACCGTGGGTCGGCAGCACGGGCAGGAAGCCGATGTGGGAGTCGTTGACCTTCAGCAGGCCGCCGTTGCGGACCCCGCGGACGAAACCGTCGATGACGTCCGCGTGCCGGGCCCACAGCGAGTTGCGCAGGCCGTAGGCGTTGGTGTTGACGAAGTCCACGACGGAGTCGAGGAGTTCGGCCTCGGGCACGTCGTCGGCCACGACGACGGGCAGCAGCGGGAAGAAGGTCTCCTCCCGGACGGCGCGCACGTTCCGGGCCGCCTTCAGCCCGTCGACGCGCACCACCGTGGGTTCCACGAACACACCCCCGACCGGGTCGGGCGTGCCGTCCAGGCCGAGCCGCCGGCCGCCCGTCACGACCCTCGCGCCGAGCTCGACGGCGTCCCTCAGGATCTCCTCGTACGCCTCGGTGCGCCGTACCGGCGACAGGAGCGCCTCCGGCTCCTCGGGCAGGCCCGGGCGGATGTCGCGCACCCGCTCGACGAGCCGCTCGATCAGCGCGTCGGCGATCGAGGGGTGGACGACGGCGCAGTTGGGCACCATGCAGATCTGCCCGGAGCCGTAGAAGGCCTCGGCGAGCGCCTCGGCCGCCAGGTCCACGTCCACGTCGTCCCAGACGACGCAGGTGTCGTTGCCGGCGAGTTCGAGCACCGGCTTCTTGCCGTGGGCCACGCACTCGGCGCCGAAGGCGACGCCCTGCTCGCTGCCGCCGAAGTACATGACGTCGTTCACGTGCGGGCTGTCGAGCCACTGCCGCAGCGTCTGCCCGGCCTCGGCGCAGACCACCGACAGGGCCTCCGGCGGGGCGCCGACCTCGCGCAGGGCGGGGATCAGCAGCTCGTGCGCGATGCGCAGCACCCCGAGGGGGGCGCTCAGCGGGGCGCGTACCACGAGGGCGTTGCCGGCGGCGAGCGCCCACACCCCGAGGACGGAGTTGGCGACGGTCGCGTTCTGCGGAGGGTTGAGGCAGACCACGCCGTCGGCGACCCGGCGGACGATCAGCTCCCGGGGGCCGACGACGGTGCGGTGCTCCAGCTGCTCGGCCAGGTAGGCGCGGGTGCTGGGAGCCGTGTTGGCGATGATGCCGGTGGTCTCCCACTCGGCCAGGGCCCGCGGATGCCCCTCGGCGATGAGGAGTTCGACGATCTCGTCGCGCTTGCTCCGGGTCAGCTCGTGGACCGCGGCGACGAACCGGAGCCGGGTGTCGAGCGGAGCGGCCGCCCATGTGGGAACCGCGCCGGCCGCACCGCGCAGCGCCGCCTCCATGTCGGTGGCGTCGCCCACCGAGCAGCGCCCGATGACCGATGCCGGCGCTTCCTCGGGTGCCAGTCGGCCCTGCTCCAGGTCCCGCTTGAGCCGGATGGAGCCCATCATGTCCGTGAGCATCGCCGAGGCGCGGACCGTGTAGACCCAGCGGTCCGAGGGGACGTCCTGCCCCGCGATGTAGGAGCCGTAGGAGTGCATGCGCCTCACCGTTCCCCGGCCGCGTCGGCCTCGTCGAAGGGGGCCACGGCGGTGTCGAACGCCTCGGCCAGCCTGGTGATCCGCTCACCGGGCTCGAACATGGAGAAGTGGTCGCCCAGGACCTTGTCCTGCGTCACCGTGCCGGTGACGTGGGCCTGCCAGAAGGACTTGTCGACCAGGTTCATCCGCAGCGCCGTGTCGAGGTCGAGCGTGCCGCCCGCCTCCTCGGCGCGCAGCAGCACCATGTCGCCCTGGAACGCACGGTCCGGGTAGTGCCCCTTGAGCAGGTCGTAGTTGTGCTTCCAGATGCGGAAGAACCCCTTCTCCCGCAGCGCGTCGAGGTCCAGCTTGCTGTCCCCGACCGCGTTCAGGAGCAGCGGGAACGCGTCGGCGAACTCCTCGTCGGTCAGGTGGCGGCCCACGTACGTCTCGGGCGGGTAGCTGTCGAGCAGGACGAGGGTCTCGACCTCCTCGCCCGCCGCCTGGAGCTGCAGCGCCATCTCGAGGGCGACGTTGCCGCCGAAGGAGTAACCGCCCAGGCGGTAGGGGCCGGTGGGCTGATCGCGCCGCACGCGCTCCAGATAGAGGGCGGCCAGGTCGCGGAGGGTGGCCGGCGGGTCCTGGACCGGGAAGGACAGGGCGCGCAGCGGCACGGAGGAGCGGGAGTGGTCCACGAGACCGGCGTAGATGAAGTTGGTGCCTCCCGCGGGGTGCACCATGTGCAGCGCGCGGCCCTGACCCTCGCGCAGGGTGAGCACGCCGTGCCGCGGGTCCTCCGTGCCGCCGAGGGCCTGGTGGATCCGGCCGGCCATCTGCTCGGGGGTGCGCAGGGTGGAGAACACGTCGAAGTCCAGGTCGAGGTCGAACTCCTCGGACAGCGCCGTGACGACCTCGACCGCGAGCATGGAGTCGCCGCCCAGGTCGTAGAAGTCGGCGTCGGCGGAGAGGTCCGGGACGTCGAGGTGCTGTGCGACGACCGCGAGGACCTGGGCCAGGACCGACCGTGCGTCGGCCGCGGCAGGCTTCCGGGTGGGTGCGGCGGCCGGCTCGGGCGCGTCCGCGCCCTGCGGGGCGTCGGGCTCGATCCAGTACCGCTGCGGGTCGAGCGGCTGCCCGGGGAGGGCGATCTTGCGCCGGGTGGGCCCCTGCCAGGTGACCGGGGTGGTGTCCGGCTCGCCGCCGGAGGCCAGTGCCTCCAGGGCGGCGCGGGCCTCGTCGAGGGTGGCGGCGGTGAAGCTGTGCCGCACCGGGAGCAGGGACCGGCCGGCGGTCAACGTGTACGCCAGGTCGGCGAGTTCGATCGCCTCGGGGCCGTCCGCGATCCGCTGCGCCAGGGTGTCGGCCAGTCGCCGCAGGGAGGCGACGGTGCGGGCGCTGATCACGATCGGGTAGCGCACACCGGGTTCGGCCGGAGCGGGCGCGGTCGGGGCGGGCGGTGCCGAGAGCACGCAGTGCGCGTTGGTGCCGCCGAGACCGAACGCGCTGACGGCGGCCGCCTTCAGCGGGGCGGCGTCGGTGTAGCGCACGGGCTCCGTCGGGACGGTGTACGGCAGCTTGTCCCAGGCCACGTGCGTGTTGGGCCGGGTGTGGTTGATCTGCGGCGGAACGGTCTGGTGGTACAGCGCGAGGGCGGCCTTGATCAGGCCGGAGACGCCGGCCGCCGCGTCCAGGTGGCCCAGGTTGGCCTTGACGCTGCCGATGAGGCAGCCCGGAGCGGGGCCGCCGACGGCGGCGTGCGCGGCGGCCAGCGAGGTGACCTCCAGCGGGTCCCCGACGGCGGTTCCGGTGCCGTGCGCCTCGACGTAGCCGATGTCGGCCGGGTCGATGCGGGACGCGGTCACGGCGGCGCGGACGACCGCCTGCTGGCCCGCCGTGCCGGGCGCGGTGAAGCCGATCTTGTCGGAACCGTCGTTGTTGACGGCGATGCCCCGTACGACCGCGTAGACCCGGTCGCCCTCGTCGAGGGCGTCCTGCAGGCGCTTGAGGACGACGACGCCGCAGCCGTTGCCCTTGACGGTGCCCGACGCCTCGGCGTCGAAGGGCCGGCAGTGGCCGTCCCGGGACAGGATGCCGCCCTCCTGGTGGGCGTACCCGGAGGTCTGCGGGAAGGTGATGCTGACACCGCCGGCGAGCGCCGCCTTGATCTCCCCGCGGGCCAGCGCGGCGCAGGCCAGCTGCACCGCGGTCAGGGAGCTGGAGCAGGCGGTCTGCACGCTCATGCTCGGGCCGCGCAGGTCGAGCTTGTACGACACCCGGGTGGCCAGGAAGTCCTTGTCGTTGCCGAGCAGGACCGGGTAGCTCAGGGCGGCGTCGGCGTACTCGGCGGAGCGCAGCACGTTGGCCAGCAGGTAGCTGCTGAGGCTGGAGCCGGCGAACACGCCGATCGGGCCGTACTCGGGACCCGGGGGCGTTCCGGCGTCCTCCAGTGCCTCCCAGGCGCAGGTGAGGAAGATCCGCTGCTGCGGGTCCATCAGCTTGGCGTCGCGCTGCGTGACGCCGAAGAAGGCGGCGTCGAACAGGTCGGCGTCCTCCAGGGCGGCTCCCCGGGCCACGTAGTTCGCGGTCGCCGCGCGGTCCGCCGGGACACCGGCCGCACGCAGTTCGTCGGCCGAGAACTCGCGGACGGCCTCGCTGCCCTCGACGAGGAACTGCCACAGCTCGGCGGTGCCGGGGGCGCCGGGGAAGCGTCCCGCCATGCCGACGATGGCGATCGCGTCGTCCGTCGTACGGTCACTCATGCGTGGTCCCTCGTATCGATTCGATGTGCGCGGCGAGGCGCTGCACGGTGGTGTGGGTGAAGAGCTCGATCATCTGCAGGTCGGCGGCGCCCAGGTCCTGGACGAGCAGCTGGTGCACCTGGACCACGTGCATCGAGGTGCCGCCGATGTCGAAGAAGTTGTCGTCCGGGCCGAAGTCGTCGGTGCCGAGCACCTCGGACCACACGCTGCGCACGGCCGAGGCGGTGTCGTCCTCCGACACCGAGGTCCCTTCGGCGGACCGCGATCCCGCGGACCGTGCCTGGGGCCACGGCAGGGCGGAGGTGTCGACCTTGCCGTTGATGGTCAGGGGCAGGGCGTCGGTCCTGACGATGCGCGAGGGGACCATGTAGGCCGGGAGGCGCAGGCGCACCTCGTGGCGCAGCTTCTCCTCGGCCGGTGCCGCGTCCCCGGTGACGAAGGCGACGAGGGCAGGGTGCTCGGGGTCCCGCTCGTCCAGGCGGACCGCGCATTCCTGCACGCCGCTGACCGCGAGGAACGCGGACTCGACCTCGCCGAGTTCGATCCGGAAGCCGCGCAGCTGGACCTGCTGGTCCATGCGGCCGAGGTGGACCAGCGCCCCGTCGGGCCGGACGACGCCCAGGTCGCCGCTGCGGTACAGGGGCCGCCCGTCGACGACGGGGAAGCGCTCGGCGGTCAGTTCCGGCCGGCCGAGGTACCCGAGGGTGACCCCCGCGCCGCCCACGACGATCTCGCCGGGCACGCCCGGCGGGCAGACGTGCCCGTCCTCGTCCACCACGCTCACCGTGAGGTGCGGCAGCGGGCGGCCGATCAGGGACGCGGTCTCGGTCTCGGCCTCCTCGCGGGTCACCGCGTGGTAGGTGACGTGCACGGTGGTCTCGGTGATCCCGTACATGTTGACCAGCCGGGCCCGATCGCCCATGACGTCGTACCAGGGGCGCAGTGAGGCGTAGCGCAGTGCCTCACCGCCGAAGACCACGTGGCGTACGGCGAGTTCGCCGCCGTCGCCGGGGCGCAGCACCTTGAGCAGCTGGCCGAAGGCGGACGGCGTCTGGTTCAGGACGGTGACCTGCTCGCGGACGAGGAAGCCGCGGAACTCCTCGGGCGACTTGGCCACGGTCTCCGGGACGATCGCCAGCCGGCCGCCGTACAGCAGGGCCCCGAAGATCTCCCAGACGGAGAAGTCGAACGCGTAGCTGTGGAACAGACTCCAGGTGTCCTGCGGGCCGAAGCCGAACGAGCCCTCGCAGGCGCGCATCAGCGCCATGACGTTGCGGTGCGTGACCTGGACGCCCTTGGGCTTGCCGGTGGATCCGGAGGTGAAGATGACGTACGCGGCGTCGTCGGCGGACGTCGCCGGGGACGCGTCGCCGGCCGGCTCGGTCGTGTCGAGCGTGCTCGAGGCGTCCAGCCACCGTGCGGGCGCCTCCGGCCAGCGGTGCTCGTCCTCGACGACGGTCAGTCCGTCGGGGAAGGCGTCGAGGATCCGGCTGATGCGCGAGGACGGCGAGTTCGGGTCGAGGGGCACGTACGCCTTGCCCGCCTTGAGCACGCCGAGGATCACGGCGATCAGTTCGGGGCCGCGGCGCATGGCGACACCCACGTACGGGCCGGGGGCCCGCGCGCCGAGTGCGGCGGCGACCTTGTCGGACAGCTCGTCGAGGAGGCCGTAGGTGAGTGCGGTGCCCTCGTGGACGACCGCGGTCCGCGAGGCGTGCTCGGCCGCCGTCCGCGCGAACCAGTCCGCCAGCGAGGCGGGAAGCCCTTCGTCGGCCGTGGGCAGGGCGTCGGCGTTGACCAGGGCGTGCAGGGCCTGTTCGGCGGCAGGGGGGAGTGCGGGGATGCCGTTGAGGGGGCGGTCGGGATCGGCCGCCGCGAGGGCGACCACATGCCGCATGACCTCCAGCGGCCGGGTGTGCCAGTGCTCGTCGGAGCACTCCGCGTTGACGACGAAGCGGTCCCCGAGGTCCTCGACGTTCATCGACATCGGGTACTTCACCATCCGCCTGTGCAGCGGGAGTTGCTCCACGGTGCAGCCGTCGAGGGCGAATGCGAGCGGCTGACGGTAGTAGGTGAACGTCTGGTCCACCCGCAGCGGGCTGCCCGCCGCCTTCGGGCACACCTCGTGCACGTGGGCCGACAGGTCGAAGCCCTGGTGGCGCAGCATCTCGGACTTGGAGGCCTCCGCCCAACGGCACAGGTCGGCGAAGCTGCGGTGGGCGGTGAGGTCGCAGCCCAGCGGGAGGGTGTTCACGTAGTAGCCGAACGCCGCGCGCTGGCGGTGTCCGTGGCGGTTGGCGACGGGGATGCCCACCACCGGGTGACGACCGCCGGTGGTCCGGGCGTACGTCATCAGGTACGCGGAGAGGAAGAAGGTGAACGGCGTGCAGCCGAGCTCCTCGGCGCGGCGGCGCACCTGCTCGCTGAGCTCAGGACCGAGGTCGAGCCGGCGCTCCTCGCCGAGCAGCGTCCCGTCGCTCGCGCGGTGCCCGCGCAGCCGGTCGTCGCCGAGGCCGTCCACGTGACTGAGGCGTTCCCGGTAGAAGGCCAGTGCCTCCGCGCGGGCCGGCTTCGGCTCGACCAGGAGGGACGGGGAGTCCTGTACGGAGTCGGGCAGTTCGGCGTCCGGGTCGGCGTAGAGCCTGCCGAGCAGGTGGACCAGGTTGAAGTGGCTGTAGCCGTCGGCGACCAGGTGGGAGAAGAGCATCGACACGTAGGTGCCGTCCGTCGCCCGGTGGATGTGGAAGTCGTACTGCCGGGGGGCGTCGGGCGGCAGGGGAGTGTCGGCCAGGGCCGTCAGGCGCTCGACGGTGGGCCCGGCGCCCTCGCCCGGCAGGGTCGTGACCGGGACCAGGTCGTCGCTGTCGCCGGTGTGCGGCCGGTACACGGCGTGGACGACGCCGTCGCGCTGCTCGAAGGTGGTGTTCAGCGCGCGGATGCCCGCGGCGAGGCGGCCCAGTGCCCGGCGCAGCCGCGGCAGGTCGGGCTCGCCGGTGATGCGGAAGACCGCGGCGAGGTTGTAGGAGGCGTCCTGCGGCGACAGCAGGGCATGGGTGAACAGTTTGAGTTCGGCCGGGGTGGCCGGGTGGTGCACAGCATCGATCTGCATTGGTTCCACACCAATCAGGACTTCGGTGTCATGGACGTGCGCGGCACGAATCTGCGTGCCTGAATTCTGCCGTTCGCGAGACAGGAGAATTGCGTACGGAAAAGAGGTTCCGGGCGCGTCGGCGGCCGACGGAACAAAAGGAAAGGCAGTGCCGGGAAGCGGCACGCTCAGAGGCGCCGGCTGCCCACCGGCGAAGGGTGGGACGTCAGTGGCACGACATGCCCGTGAGGTGGGCACAGGCAGGGTGAGTCGTGGTTGGCGGGCATGGCCCGATGGCTCGCTCGATCATGTAATCCCCCGTGGCGTCTGATCACTGTCGCAGTCGAAGCACCAGGTGAGGCCGGTGCTGTCGGGCTGCCTACGTCGTTCCGTGGGTGGCGCCCAGAGGGGGGCCAACCTGCGTTCAGAACGAGACGACGCGTTCTAACCTAGGAGCGGGGCGGTACTTCGTCAAGTGACGGGCGGGTGAACTGCGTGACGATCCAGAGGTGATGGCGGGGTGTGGGGCGACCCTCCGTCAAAAGCTGTTGCGCGCTGGTTACTGGCGAGTTAGCGTGCATGGGTTGCCGACGGTAATTCTTTGGCCTCGGGTCGGCGCCCGTGAATTCCGGCCGCCTCCGTGCAAGGCCCGCGCCGTCGAAATCAGCGCACGCACCACCTTCCTTCCGCAGACCACCGGGGCACCCATGCGTGCCCGCACGGCGAGAAATTCAGGGAGCGTTGTATGTCCGACGAACGGCGCCCGGCAGACGGCTGGCGCCCCGTGCCGACGGAGCCGGGGCTGTACACGGCCGGTCCGGGGGACGGCGAACCGCTCGTCCTGGTCCACGGCATCCGGCTGTCGGCGTGGATGTGGCAGCCGTATGCGGCCCGGCTCGCCCCCCGCTTCCGCCTCACCGCCTGCGACCTGCCCGGCCACGGCGCCCTCAGGGGGCGCCCGTTCACGCTGGAAGGCGCCGTCGAGCAGGTCGCTGCGGCCGTCCGGGAGGCCGCGCGCGCCACCGGGCGGCGCCCCTGGGTGGCGGGCGTCTCCCTCGGGGGGTACACCACGCTCGCCTACGGCGCCTCCGGCGGCAGCGAGGCGGCGGGACTCCTGGTCAACGGCGCCACGGCGCGCACCGGCGGCCGGGTGGCCCGCGAGTTCACGGCCATGTCCCGGCTGATCGACCGGGTCGGCCGCGAGCGCGCCGTACGGATCAACGAGGCGCTCTTCCGCCGTTTCCTGCCGTACGACACGGCCGCCGCCGTCCTCCACGGCGGCCTGGCCATGGAGGCCTTCCCCGAGGTCGTCGCCGACCTCGGCCGACGGGACTTCCTCGCCCTCGCCCGCGCCTGCACCACCCCTGTCCAGTTCGTCAACGGCCGTCGTGACCGCAGGTTCCGCACGGACGAACACGCCTTCGTCGACGCGGTCCGCGCCGACGGCACCCCCGCCGGCCTGGCCCTCGTCCCCGGCGGCCACGTCACGTGTCTGACCGACCCCGACCAGTACGGCCGCATCCTGTTCCGCGGCCACACCGAGCTCGCCCGGCTGGCCGGGTGCTCCGGCCAGGCCGGCAAGAAGGAGTCCTCATGAGCACCTGGATGCGCAACCTGCCCTCGGCCCCCGGCCTCCCGGACACGCGCGACCCCGGCCTCCTCGACGCGCGCGTCCTCTGCCTGCCGTACGCCGGCGGCACCGCGTCCGCCTACCGGTCCTGGGCGTCCGTGATGCCGCCGAACGTCCAGCTCCGGGCGGTCGAACTGCCCGGCCACGGACTGCGCCTCGCGGAGGAGCCGGTCCGGCGGTCCGCAGACGTGATCCGCCCCCTCGCGGACGAGCTGTCCCGCGAGCACAGACTGCTGCCGGTCCCGCGCACCATCCTGTTCGGCCACAGCATGGGAGCCCTGCTCGCCTACGAGCTGTGCCGCGCCCTGTGCGAGCGGGGCACCCCTCCCGCCGCCCTCGTCGTCTCGGGCATGTGCCCGGCGGACCGCCTCGACCGCAAGGCGAACGGCCTCCTCGCCGAACGCCAGCACCTTCTCATCGACCACATCCGCCAACTGGGCCAGACCCCGCCGGAGGTCCTCGAATCGCCCAAGATGCGCGAGCTCGTGCTGCGCCCGGCCCGGGCGGACTTCGAGCTGCTGGCGCACATCCCCGCCCCGGCGGCGACCCCGCTGGACGTGCCCGTGCTCGCCCTGGCAGGACAGCACGACTTCATCCAGCCGTCCCACTTCGTCGCCGACTGGAAACGGCACACGAAGCAGTGGCTCGGGATGCGGGTGCTGCACGGGGACCACTTCTTCCCCTGGCAGAGCGAGGACGTGGGCTACCTCCTGAACGAACTGGCCCGCACGATCCCCGTCCCCGCGGCGGCGGCCCGATGACCAGGCCCGCGGGGCGCACCGTGCTGGCGGTCTGTGCCAGCCCCTCCACCCCCTCCACGACCCAGCGCGTCCTGGACGACCTGGTGACGCCGCACCTGGCCCGCCTCGGCCTGCACGTCAGCGCGCTCGCGCTGCGCCCGCTCCCCGCGGAGGCGCTCGTGCACGGTGATGCCGGCCATCCGGCCCTCGCCTCGGCGGTCCGGCGACTGGAGCACGCCGACGGCGTGGTCATCGGCACACCCGTGCACAAGGCCTCCTTCACCGGGCTCCTCAAGGTCTTCCTCGACGTCCTGCCCCGCCATGCGCTCGCAGGCAAGGTCGTGCTGCCGCTCGCCACCGCGCACGACCGCCGGCACGGAACCCCGCTCATGCGCGGACTCGAGCCGGTGCTCGCGTCCATGGGCGGGCCGCGCGTGGCGCCCCTGTGCTGTCTCACCGCCAAGGACCTCGACGGCGGGCCCCCGCCCGGCGCCACGGCTCTCGACAGGGCCGTCGCGGGGTTCGCCAGGATGCTGCGCGACCCAGCTCACACCGGCCTTGCGTCACATCGACGTCCGACAGCACCCCGGCACGGGTAGGGTCCAGGGAGGGCGAGAAGATCATCTGAGGGGGGCCGAGTACCGTGGACCTGGCCACGACGGACCAGCGGCCGGACACCTACCCGACGGCGGCGGCGTCCGTGGCCGCGCACCTGCAGGCCGACATCGCGCGGTTGGCCGACCGGGCCACGGCCGAGATCCTGAGCCAGATCGTCAGCTTCCGCGACCACGACCTGCCCCGGGCCGACCTCGACGCGCACGTGCGGTTCTTCCTCGACGCCGGTATCCGCGCGCTCGGGGAAGGACGCACCGCCGCCACGGAGGCCGAACGCGAGGCGGCACGCACCTACGGGGCGCGGCGCGCCGGGGACGGCGTGCCGGCCGAGGACGTGATGCTCAGCTTCTACGTGGCGTTCCGCTCGGTGTGGGAGGAGACCTGCGACGCCCTCGCCCAGCGGGACGACCTCGGCGATCTGCTCCCGGCCATGGAACGAACGATGCTGTGGGTGCAGTACATCACCAGCGAGGTCGGCGCCGGACACCGCGACGCCCAGGCGGGTGCCTCGATGGCCCGACTGGCCGCGGGCCGTCGCCTTGCCGAGGTGCTCGACGACCCGGCCGTGCCGGAGAGCGAACTCCACACCGCGCTGGAACGACTGGACTTCGACCCGGAGGGCGACTTCCAGCTGTGGGTCAGCCGGCAGGAGGTGGACGCGTCCCGGCTGCGGGCGATCCAGTCGCGCCTGGAGGGCGGACCGGGGCAGTTCGTCGTCCTGGACACCCCCGGCGAGGTCGTCGTCGTGGGACAGGACCGGCAGCCTGCCACCCAGGTCGAGACCGCCCTCCTGGCGGACGGGGACGGCCCGGTCGGTGCCGGCCTGGTCCGCTCCGGACCGGCAGGGGTCCGCAGGAGCATCGACGACGCGCGACGTGCGCTCCGCGCGGGAGGCGGACGCCCGGGGGTGCACCGCTACGCGGACATCTGGCCCTTCGCGCTCGTCGCCGACGCCGGTGCGGGGCGTGTCCCGCTGCTCGACGAAGCCCTCGAAACGGCCCGGTCCAACCCCCATCTCGCCGAGGCGGTACGGGAGTTCGCCGATCACGGATTCTCGGTCGCGGCGGCAGCCCGGGCCCTGAACGTGCACGCCAACACCCTCACCTACCGCCTGGACCGCTGGCACGAGCTGACCGGTCTCGACTGTCGGACCTACCCGGGCCTCCTCACCTCGCGCGCGGCCGTGGAGCTCAGCTGAGCGTCGCCCACGGCCGCCCGCTCAGGCCCCTCCGTTTCCGCCCCGTCCGCCCACCCTCCGGGCGAAGCGCCGCATCCGGTCCGGCATGCGGGAGGCGATCGCGGCCGCCCCCGTCGTGCGGCGCGGCCGGCGCGTCAGCTCGCCCTTGCAGTTGGGGCACACCTCGGCGAAGCCCCGCGCGCAGGGCGGGCACCAGGTGCACTCGTAGCTGCAGATGAACGCCAGGGAATCCCCGGCCAGTTCCTGCGTGCAGCCCATGCAGCGAGGGCGCATCCGCAACATGTCCTTCTCCTCTTCGTCCGTCCGGAGTCCACCGGAGTCCACCGGATTCCGCTGGGTCAGCGGGAGTTGAGAAACGTGACCAGGCGCTGCAGCCGCTGCATGTCCTTCGCGCCGCGCGCGTAGGTCGACACGGCGAGCGGTACGTCGAACAGCTTGCGGGTCACGGCCTTCGGAACGGTGAACTCCCGCAGCCCGTCCGGGCCGTGGATCCGTCCGAAGCCGGAGGCGCCGCGCCCGCCGAACGGCAACGACGGCACGGCGGGGAAGGACAGGACGTCGTTCACGCTCACCATCCCGGTGCGCATCCGCTCCGCAAGGCGACGCGCGTCGCGGCGGGCGAAGACGGCGCCGCCCAGGCCGTACGCGGAGTCGTTGGCGCGCGCGACGCCCTCCTCGGCGTCGGCCACCCGGTTCACCACCAGCACCGGCCCGAACGTCTCCTCCCGGACGGCCGCTGAGTCCTCCGGCACGTCGGCGAGGACGACCGGACCGTGGACGTACGGCGGCCGGACCGACTCCGGACCGCCGACCACCGCGCGGCCCCCGCGCGCGAGGGCGTCGTCGATGTGCCGCCGGATCACGTCCAGCTGACCCGGCATCGTGACGGGGCCGAAGTCGGTGCCGGCCCGGAGCTCCTGGGCGCGCTCCACGCACCGGGCGAGGAAGCGCTCGTACACCGGGGCGGCGACGTAGACGCGCTCGATGCCCGCGCAGGACTGGCCCGCATTGCTGCACGCGCCCCACAGCGCCGACTCCACCGCGGCGTCGACGTCGGCGTCCGCCGCGACCACGAGCGCGTCCTTGCCTCCCAGTTCGAGCAGGGTGGGGGTCAGGGACGGCGCGCAGGAGGCCAGGACGCGGGCGCCGGTCCGGGCGGAGCCGGTGAAGGCGATCTTGTCGGCTCCGGCCGTGCACAGTGCCGCTCCGGTGCGGCCGTCGCCCGTGGCCAGGATCAGGACCTCGTGGCCGGGCACCGCCTCCGCGAAGGTGTCCGCCAACCACGCGCCGATGGCCGGCGTGTACTCGCTGGGTTTGAACACCACGGCGTTCCCGGCGGCGAGCGCGTAGGCGATGGAGCCGAGCGGGGTGTGCACCGGGTAGTTCCAGGGGCCGATCACCCCGATCACGCCGAAGGGCCGGTACTCCACCGTGGCGTACTGGTTGGCCATGAGCAGCCCCGACGGGACCCGGCGCCGTCCGAGGACCTTGCGGGAGTGGCGCGCTGCCCAGTCCAGATGGGTCAGGGCCGCCGTCATCTCGATCAGCGCGTCGGCCTTCACCTTGCCGTTCTCGCGCTCCATCAGGGTGATGATCTCCGGCAGCCGACGGGCCATCACGCGACGCCAGGCGAGCAGGAGAGGCCGCCGTCCGGAGTGACCGAGGCGCTCCCACGCCCCGGAGGCCCTTCGGGCCCGGGCCACCTTCTCCCGTACGGTCCGCTCGTCGTCCACGGGGAAGGAGCCGATCTCCTCGCCGCTGACCGGGTCGAGCGAGGCGAACCGCGGGAGCGTGCCCGTGTCGTCGATGGCCGTCATAGGGGCCTGCCTTTCGGGAAGAGGGGAAGCCGCAGGGCCACGACGCCCGTCGGAGCAGGGGAAGAACCCCGTACGGGCCCGCCCGGACGGCACCTTGACAGTGCTGTGGCACACACCTAGCCTAAAACGAAACGATCCGTTCTGACCAGAGGTGCTGGAGGGTCCATGCCGTCCCGCCGGCCTTTATTCCTGGCGTAGTTGATGGAGATCGTGCTCCGGTCGGCCACGCCGATCCCGCCCCGCGGTACCGGCCCGAGCAGTCGGACGCGAACCGGGTGCGGCAGCCCGGCGCCCCGCCGCGCGGGCATGTCGTGCCCGGGTGGTAAAACCGTTGCCCTGATCGTCTCGCCCCGCGCACACCGCACGGCGACACCTGCCCCGGGCCCGACCACCCGCCACCGGGTCGGTGACCACCTGGTCCGACGAGGCTGCCCGAGAGAAGAGGAGATCCCGGTATGGGGGATAAGCGCACGCTGCACAGCGTCATGGCCCCGTCCGGCCTGCAACGCCGCGACCTGGAGGCGAGGAAGCGGATCCTCGCCTCCACGCTCAAACTCCTCAAGAAGGAGGGGTACGCGAACCTCACCATCGGCGAGGTGGCGACGGACGCGAAGGTCGGCAAGGCCACGCTGTACCGATCCTGGCCCGGGAAGGCCGAGTTGGTCCTCGACGCGGTGCGCACCCGGCTCAAGGACGTCCCGGTCGACGAGACCGGCGACTCCACGGAGGAGATCCTCGCCGTCGCGCGTCAGGCCCTGGCCGACTTCTTCTGCTCGCCCGAGGTCCAGGTCATCCTTCCCGCGCTGATCGCGGACACCGCCCGCAACCCCGAGCTGCGGGAACGCCTGCGCGAGGACATCATCGAGCCCCGGCGCGCCCGCGCCCGCACCGTGCTCGAACGCGCCATCGAGCGGGGTGACCTGCCCGACGGCACCGACATCCCCATGCTGCTGGAGATGTGGGCGGGCGCGATGATGTTCCGCAGCGTCTTCTACGGCGGCGCGTTCGACGAGGACGCCATCGAACGCATGGTCACCGCCACCATGTCCTCACCCCCGCGGCTCCCTGACGCCTGACCTCGACGGGCGGTTCGGCGCGGTCGCCGGCAACTTGTTGCGTGACCATCCTGCCAGCCGCGCCGACTCCCGCCCACTGGGAAATCCCCGAAACCTCACCCGTCACTTCCGTCACTTCCACGACCCGCTTACGGGGGTGGTCGGGGGATCGACCGAGCGAAGAAGCGGCTCCGGTACGACGCGCGGACGCGCCGTACCGGAGCCGCTTCGCCGTCACCGTCCCGCACCGGCACGTCGGCCTCGCGCCTATGACGGAACGGGCACCGGCTCCTGCACGGCTGACTGGCGGTGCTGGAACTCGTGCTCCGCCGCACGGTGGTAGCCCCTGCGGTCGTACCAGCTGCTGACGCCCAGGCCGAGCACCAGGGCGCCGAGGCCGTACCCGGCCACGACCGTCCACGCCTGGACCGAGACGTCGCCGCTGCGGAAGAACAGCAGGCTGCGTGCTCCCGCGGCGATGTGCCGGGCCGGGAGCAGGCCACCGAGGGTGTCGAGTGCGCCGGGCAGCGCCTCCACGGGCAGCGCGGCTCCGGACAACGGGATGCCGAGCAGGGTCAGGAGCAGCAGCGCGACCACCTGGCCCGGGGCACCGAAGGCGGCGAACAGCGCCAGCGTCACCAGCGTGACCGAGGCGCAGGCCGCGCCGCCGAACAGCACGAACTGCGTTCCGTCCGACGCGTCCAGGTCCGTGATCCACAGGCAGAGCAGTGCGACGACCGCGCCCGCGGCGAAGCCCATCACGGCAGCCGGCAGGGACTTGGCCAGGAACGTCGTGGTCCTGGTGATGCGGACGGCGGGCCGCTGCCGGCGGCGGGGTCCCACTTCGAGCGGGACGTAGCCGAGCCGGGAGTCCAGCATCATCGTCAGCAGGGAAGCCGGCACCAGCCCGGACACGAGCAGCGCGATGGCGAAGTACAGGGGGACGGCCCCCGACGTCGCGCCGCCGGTCGCGCCGCCGGTGCTCCGGACGGTCTCCTTCACCTCGACCGGGTCGCCCAGCAGGGCCAGGAAGCCCGCTGGCGGAGCGCCGGACGAGCCGGCGGCGGAGGCCTTGCCCGGATGCGACGCCTGTGCCGTGAGGGCGTCGCCCACCTGTCGCGACACCTGCGCGGCGGCCGTCCGCAGCACCTTGTCCGCCATGGACGTGGCCATTCCGGCGGTCCCGGTGTGGCCGAGGATCTCCAGGGACGGGCGCCGGCCGGCCGGGCCGGAACCGCCGAGCAGGGCCAGTGAGCGTCGGCTGAAGTCCGCGGGGACGACGAGCGCGGCGTACGCCTCCTGGTCGTCCAGGAGCCGCTCGGCCTGCGCCCGCGTGGCGACCCGCTGCCACCGCAGCCGCCCGTCGTCCGCGGCCCGCGTGAGCTCCCCGGCGACCCGGTCGCCGAAGTTCACCGCGCCCGCGGGCCCCCGGGCGCCCTGGTCCTCCGTCACCAGCACCAGCGGGAGCCCGTGCAGATGCCGCTCGGGGTCGGCCGCGGGTCCCAGATAGCTGAGCGTGGACACGGCGGCGACCACGCAGCCGAGCAACGTCAGGGCCCAGGCCAGAGGGTGTTTCCATAATGTCGCGGCCCGCATGGGGGACCACCTTTCCTTGGGGGTCGAGCGTGCTGCCGGGGATCGCCGGTCGTCAGGCACGCGGAGCTGTCGAGGACCTGGCTCCCGGCTCCCGGGCGAGGAGTGGAGAAGAGTCGTGGACATCGCAACGCAACGGTGCGTTGCGATACTAGGAGCCGACCGCCCACGACTGCAACGCACCGTTGCGTTTTGCTTGATACGGTGGGCCGCGATGACGGATGACACGCGGACACCAGCCAGGAGCGGCGGCCCCCGCCGCCGTGACGAGATCTTCGCGGCCTGCCTCGATCTCCTGGCCGAGCACGGTTACGACCTGCTGACGATCGAAGGTGTCGCCCAGCGGGCGAACGTCAACAAGACCACCATCTACCGCTGGTGGCCGTCCAAGTCCGAGCTGCTGCGCGACGCCCTGCTCAACTCGGGCCTGCTCGCCTTCGATCTTCCCGACACCGGCAGCCTGGCCGGCGACCTCGCCGCCCTCGGCGCCCGGGTCCAGGACCTGCTCGCGAGCGAGCACAAGCGCGCCGTGGTCGAGTCCGCTCTGGTCGGCGCCGTGCGACACCCCGCCATGCGCGACCTCGTCTCCTCCTTCCTGGAGGATCGCCTCGGCAGGCACCAGCCGATCTTCGTGCGCGCCGTGGCCCGGGGGGAGCTCCCGACGTCCTTCGATCCGGCGCTCCTCGTCGACGCACTCGCCGGCGCCCTCTGGCTCCGGATCCTCGTCCGCCGTCGTGGAGTCACCGAAGGCTTCGCTCAGGAGATCGTCACCCTGCTGATGAACGGTGCCGCCGGCTGCGCCCCCTCCCCAGCCCCCTCATCGGCCGGTCCCGCTTCGTGAACACCGCCCGGTCCCGGCGCACCACGCCCGTCGTGGTGACGGCCGGAGGCCGGGCAGCCGGGCGGAGCAGGCGGTTCGCCCGCCCTCCCGCCCGCCTCGCGCCGGTCGCCACGACGACGGATCGTTGACGTCATGACTCCCCGTCCGACCAAACCCCACCCGCTCTTCGCCCGCTTCTACGCCGGGGTCGCCGGCCCCGCGCTGGAAAGGGCGGGCATCGACGCGCATCGACGGCGCCTCCTGGCCGGCCTCGGCGGCGTGGTCCTCGAGGTCGGAGCGGGCAACGGGCTGAACTTCCCGCACTACCCGCCCGAGGTGACCCGACTGGTCGCCGTCGAACCGGAACCGAACCTGCGGGCCCTGGCCGTACGGCGGGCCCGCGAGGCCGCCGTCCCGGTCGAGGTGGCGGGCGGTCGCGCCGAGGGGCTTCCCTTCCGCGACGCGTCCTTCGACGCGGCCGTGGTGTGTCTGACCCTCTGCTCGGTGGCCGACCAGCGGGCGGCCCTGGCGGAGCTCCGTCGAGTCCTCAGGCCCGACGGACAGCTGCGGTTCCTGGAGCACGTGCGCTCCGGCACGCCGGCCATGCGGCGCGTCCAGCGCGTGCTCGACGCCACCGTCTGGCCGCGGCTGGCGGGCGGCTGCCACACCGGGCGCGACACCCAGGCCGCCATCACCGCGGCCGGTTTCACCGTCACGGCCGTCGACCGCTTCGCCTTCCCCGAGACCCGCGTCCCCGTTCCGGCCGGTACCCACATCCTCGGCACCGCCGTGCCCGGCGGCCCGGGGCCTCGCCGTCGGCCCGGCGCGGCGACGTACTGAGCGGGCCGGGCTCTCCAGGAGCCGGAGCGCGGGGCCGGCGGCGAACCCGAGGGCGGCGGACGCCGTGGCGGCGACGCGGGGAAGCCCCGTGCCGGTCGGTCGCCGTCGGCGAGAGCGCCGGCGCCGCCGACGGCGACCGCGGGCACGATCCGGCCGTCGCCGTGCGTCCTCGGCGGGCGGCATCCCGGCGGAGCCGGTCCGCCCGCGCCCCGGGTGTCGGGCAGGCCGCATCACACAGTTCATAACGTGCTCCCGCCCTTTCGGGCGCAGATGCGAGCACCTTCCCCCGGAGTGGGCGTCCCGGCCGCTGTGCGGGACGCCGACCGCGGGAGAAGCGGCAGCTCAGAGTCCCGGAGGGGATGCTTGACCGAAACGCGTCCGGCATCGTACTTTCGAGCGAACCGACCCGTGAGCTGTGGAAAGGAGGCGAAGTCGGATGTCGATCTTCTCCGACCTGAATCGCCTCGCTCACCGGACCGCCTGGGTCCCGGGTCGTGTAGCGCACGGCTGCTAACAGCCGTTTCTCCGGCGTGCCCGCTCGCGGCCCCGGCTTCTTTTGATTTCTGTTACCGCCTGCGGCGTCACGTCGTGCAACCACCGATGTGCGCTCCGCGTTCTCCACTTGCGCCACCGAAACAGAAAGTCCTGAAATGGCGACTAGGGCACCCATAACTGCCGTGCACCGAAATGAGGAAATGTCATGGTAGCTGCACGGATTACCGTCAATGGGCAGGATGCGGCGATCGCACCCGCTTCGCCCCACACGACGGTGCTCGACTTTCTGCGCGAGCGCGGCCTCACCGGCACCAAGGAAGGCTGTGCCGAGGGCGAGTGCGGCGCCTGTTCGGTGCTCGTGGCCCGGCCGGGCGTGAACAAGCCCACGGACTGGGTGGCCGTCAACGCCTGCCTGGTCCCGGTCGCGGCGCTCGACGGCCAGGAGGTCATCACCTCCGAGGGCCTCGCCACCCCCGGCGAGCCCGGCACGCCGCCCACGCTGCACCCGGTGCAGGAGGAGATGGCGGTCCGAGGCGGTTCGCAGTGCGGTTACTGCACGCCCGGATTCATCTGCAGCATGGCGTCGGAGTACTACCGGCCCGACCGCTGCGCGCACGAGGACCCGGAGTCGGCCGACGGCACCGACCACGACCACGAGCACGGTCCGAACGGCTTCGACCTGCACTCGCTGAGCGGGAACCTGTGCCGCTGTACCGGCTACCGCCCGATCCGCGACGCCGCGTTCGCCGTCGGTGAGCCCACCGACGAGGACCCGCTGGCGCAGCGCCGCGACGAAGCCCCGCCGGCCCCGGTCGCCACCGAGTACACCCAGGACGACAGCACGTTCCTGCGCCGCACCACCCTGGCCGAGACGCTGCAGCTGCTGCGCGAGCGGCCCGACGCGGTCGTGGTCGCCGGCTCCACCGACTACGGCGTCGAGGTGAACATCCGCTCCCGCCGGGAGGGTTGCGTGGTCGCCATCGACCGGCTGCCCGAACTCCGTGAGCTGCGCGTCGAGTCCGACCACATCGAGATCGGCGCCGCCCTGACGCTGACCGAGATCGAGCGTCGCCTCGACGGCGAGGTCCCGCTCCTCGCGGAGCTGTTCCCGCAGTTCGCCTCGCGGCTCATCCGCAACAGCGGGACCCTCGGCGGCAACCTGGGTACCGGCTCCCCGATCGGTGACAGCCCGCCGGTGCTGCTCGCGCTCGAGGCGTCGCTGGTGCTCGCCGACGCCGACGGCGAGCGCGTGGTCCCGCTGGCCGACTACTTCACCGGCTACCGGCAGAGCGTGCGTCGTCCCGACGAGCTGATCCGCGCCGTCCGCATCCCGCTGCCGCTGTCGCGGGTCACGGCCTTCCACAAGATCGCCAAGCGCCGCTTCGACGACATCTCCAGCGTGGCGGTCGCCTTCGCCCTCGACATCGAGGACGGGATCGTCCGCAAGGCGCGCATCGGCCTGGGCGGCGTGGCCGCCACCCCGATCCGCGCGCTCGCCACCGAGGCGGCCCTGGAGGGCAAGCCCTGGTCGGCGGAGACCGTCGAAGCCGCGGCCCGGGTGCTGAGGGGCGAGGGCACGCCGATGGACGACCATCGCGCCAGCTCCCTCTACCGTTCCGCGATGCTCGGCCAGAGCCTGTTGAAGCTGCACGCACAGACCACCGAGGCGGTGTCGTCATGAGTCATCTGTCCGAGCGTCCCCAGAAGCCTGTCGTCGGTGTCTCGATGCCGCACGAGAGTGCCTTCCAGCACGTCACCGGTACCGCGCTCTACACCGACGACCTGGTCCAGCGCACCAAGGACGTGCTGCACGCCTACCCGGTCCAGGTCATGAAGGCCCGCGGCCGGATCACCGCCCTGCGCACCGAGCCCGCGCTGGCCGTGCCCGGCGTGGTCCGCGTGCTGACCGGTGCCGACGTGCCCGGCGTCAACGACGCCGGCATGAAGCACGACGAGCCGCTGTTCCCCGACGAGGTCATGTTCCACGGCCACGCGGTCGCCTGGGTGCTCGGCGAGACCCTGGAGGCGGCGCGGCTCGGTGCCGCGGCCGTCGAGGTGGAACTCGAGGAACTGCCCTCCCTGGTCTCGCTGCAGGAGGCGATCGCGGCGGGCAGCTACCACGGTGCCCAGCCCCTCATGGTGCACGGCGACATCGACGCCGGCTTCGCCGACTCCGCGCACGTGTTCACCGGTGAGTTCCAGTTCTCCGGTCAGGAGCACTTCTACCTGGAGACGCACGCCGCGCTGGCCCAGGTCGACGAGAACGGGCAGCTGTTCATCCAGAGCAGCACCCAGCACCCGTCGGAGACCCAGGAGATCGTCTCCCACGTGCTCGGCGTGCCGGCCCACGAGGTGACCGTGCAGTGCCTGCGGATGGGCGGCGGCTTCGGCGGCAAGGAGATGCAGCCGCACGGCTTCGCGGCCGTCGCCGCGCTCGGCGCGAAGCTCACCGGTCGGCCCGTCCGGTTCCGGCTCAACCGGACCCAGGACATGACCATGTCCGGCAAGCGGCACGGGTTCCACGCCACGTGGAAGATCGGCTTCGACGCCGACGGGCGCATCCAGGCCCTGGACGCCAGCCTGGTCGCGGACGGCGGCTGGAGCCTGGACCTCTCCGAGCCGGTGCTCGCCCGCGCGCTGTGCCACATCGACAACACGTACTGGATCCCCAACGCACGCGTCGCCGGTCGCATCGCCAAGACCAACACGGTCTCCAACACCGCCTTCCGAGGCTTCGGCGGACCGCAGGGCATGCTGGTGATCGAGGACATCCTGGGGCGCTGCGCGCCGCAGCTCGGCCTGGACCCCATGGAGCTGCGGGAGCGCAACTTCTACCAGCCGGGCCAGGGGCAGACGACGCCGTACGGGCAGCCGGTCACGCAGGCCGAACGGATCTCCACCATCTGGCGGCAGGTGCAGGACGACGCCGGCATCGCCGACCGCAAGCGCGAGATCGCGGCCTTCAACGCCGCGCACCCGCACACCAAGCGGGCCCTCGCGATCACCGGCATCAAGTTCGGCATCTCGTTCAACCTCACCGCCTTCAACCAGGGCGGCGCCCTGGTGCTGATCTACAAGGACGGCTCCGTCCTGATCAACCACGGCGGCACCGAGATGGGCCAGGGCCTGCACACCAAGATGATGCAGGTGGCCGCGACCACGCTGGGCATCCCGCTGCACAAGGTGCGGCTGGCGCCGACGCGGACCGACAAGGTGCCCAACACCTCTGCCACCGCCGCCAGTTCCGGTGCGGACCTGAACGGCGGTGCGATCAAGAACGCCTGCGAGCAGCTGCGCGAGCGTCTGCTGCAGGTGGCCGCCAGCCAGCTGGGTGCGAACGCCTCCGACGTGCGCATCGTGGAGGGCGTCGCGACCGTCCTGGGCAGCGACAAGGAGCTGGCCTGGGACGACCTGGTGCACACCGCGTACTTCCAGCGGGTCCAGCTGTCGGCGTCCGGTTTCTACCGGACCGAGGGGCTGCACTGGGACGCGAAGTCCTTCCGCGGCACGCCGTTCAAGTACTTCGCCTACGGCGCCGCGGCGACCGAGGTGGAGGTCGACGGCTTCACCGGCAAGTACCGCATCCGGCGCGTGGACATCGTGCACGACGTCGGCGAGAGCCTCTCCCCGATGATCGACATCGGTCAGGTCGAGGGTGGCTTCGTGCAGGGCGCGGGCTGGCTGACGCTCGAGGACCTGCGCTGGGACACCAGCGACGGCCCGAACCGCGGCCGGTTCCTGACCCAGGCGGCGAGCACCTACAAGCTGCCGAGCTTCTCGGAGATGCCCGAGGAGTTCAACGTCACGCTGCTCGAGAACGCCACCGAAGAGGGCGCCGTGTACGGCTCCAAGGCGGTGGGCGAGCCTCCGCTGATGCTCGCCTTCTCGGTGCGCGAGGCGCTGCGGCAGGCCGCCGCTGCCTTCGGCCCCACCGGAGTCAGCGTGGACCTCGGGTGCCCCGCGACTCCCGAGGCGGTGTTCTGGGCGGTCGAGGCCGCCCGCGCGAGCGACGTGCAGCCGGACGGCCTTGCGCAGGGGGGCAGCGAAAGCCCCGTCGGCGCAAGCGCTTTGAGCAATGCCTGACATGAGTTGGGTCGCCGCGGTCGCGCGGTTGCGAGCACGCCGGGAACCCGGCGTGCTGGTGACCGTCGCGACCGTGCGCGGTCACGCACCTCGCAAGGCCGGCGCCAAACTCGTCGTGGGACGCACCGAGGCCTGGGGCTCGATCGGCGGGGGCAACATCGAGGCCGTCGCGATCGACCGCGCCCGGGAGCTGATCGGCATGTCCGACGCGGAGCCGGAGCTGATGGAGTTCGCCCTCAACGACAAGGTCACCGGCCGTCACGGCGTGCAGTGCTGCGGCGGGGCCGTCTCCGTGTTCCTGGAGCCGCTGCCGGTGGTCCCCGCGGTGGCGGTCTTCGGCATCGGGCACGTGGGCCTGGAGCTGGCCCGCATCCTGGCCCGGCACGAGCTGGACCTGCACCTCGTCGACTCGCGCGCCGAGATGCTCACCGACGAACGGCTCGCCGGGCTCGCGGACGCGGTGGCGCAGACCCATGTGCACCACACCCCGCTGCTCCCGGAGGAAGTGCTCGAAGAGCTCGCACCCGGCACCCACGTGCTGATCATGACGCATGATCACGCCGAGGACGCCGCCCTGTGCGACGCGGCCCTGCGCACCCCCGGGCTCGGCTCGATCGGGCTGATCGGCTCGGCCGCGAAGTGGACGCGCTTCCGGAAGCGGCTCGCCGACGAGGGCGGCCACGACGCCGCCACCATCGACCGGATCAAGACCCCCATCGGCCTGCCCGAGATCACCGGCAAGGAACCCGCCACGATCGCGGTGAGCGTCGCGGCGGACCTGCTGCTGACCTTCGAGAAGGAAAGCCGCTGAGCGCCCGTCGAGCGGCGTAGCACGCTCGCTGCCCGGTCACGCGCGCAGCAGCGGGAACTCGGCCCCGGCCCACAGGGCGCGGACGGCGGCGCGCCCTTCGTCACCGGCCGGACGGGCGTCCGTGGTCCATGTCCTCGTCCGGGCGGCGGGGGCGTCGACCGGGGACCAGCCCGGTTCTCCGGTCGCGGCGAAGTCGGCCCACGCGCGGACCATGCGGCGGGCCAGTTCGTGGTCCGCCGGGGTGGGGGACCCTCCGACGAGGAAGGCCGCGGAGTCGTCGGCGTGGTTGCCGAAGGCGAACGGGACGTCGGCGCAGTGCCACGCCCGTACGGTTCCGGCCCCGTCCGCCCCGGTGCGGCGGCGGTCGAAGCGCGACCGGTACGCCCGGCCGCCGGCCCCGGCATGGGCCTCCGCGAGCCGGTCGGCGTACTCCGTGAACAGGAGGTCGCCGAAGACGGCGAGGTAGACGTCGAGCACCGGGGCGTGCGGCAACGCCTCGCGGTAGCCGACCACCAGGCCGTCGGGCAGACCGAAGTCCGCGGCGAAGAGATCGAGTTGTGCCTCCGTGGTGACCTTCGCGCTGCTGCCGACGGCGTCGAACAGCCAGTACTCCTCCGTGGTGTGGCAGACCAGCAGGTCCAGCTCGCGGGCCGCACCGCCGGCGATCCCCGTCAGGGGGTCCGTGGGCAGGACGTCGCCGTCGAGGACCGGCGCGTAGAGCGAGGGGTCGTAGTGGCGGGATCCGGAGAACGGGTCCCGCCGGTACTGGTCGACCACCCGGTCGGAGGCGGCGACCAGTGCCGCCGGGGACACCGATGCCAGACCCTCGGGCGTGGCCGCGCAGCCCGCCGCCCGGGCGACCTCGCGAGTGGTGGCCGCCGCGATGTCGAGGGTGTAGCAGGGGCTGGCGGGGCTGTGGGCGACGGCACGGCGGAACAGGCCGCGGGCACCGTCCATCACCATCAGGCAGGCGATCGAGGCGGCACCGGAGGACTGGCCGGCGACCGTGACGCTGTCGGGATCCCCGCCGAACGCGGCGATGTTCTCGCGCACCCACCGCAGCGCGGCGACCTGGTCGAGCAGCCCCCGGTTGTCCGGGTACGCGTGGTCCGCGCCGGCCGGGACATGGCCGAAGCCCTCGAAGCCGAGCCGGTAGTTGAGCGTGACCACGACGAGCCCCGCCCGGGCCAGGGCGGTGCCGTCGAAGTCGGGCTGGGCCGAGGAGCCGAACGTGTAGGCGCCGCCGTGGATCCACACCAGGACCGGGCGGTCGCCCGGCCCGTCCGGCGTCGGCGTCCATATGTTGACGGTCAGTACGTCCTCGTCGCCGGGCGCCCACGCGGGCGCGCCCGGCAGCTCCGCCGACTGCGGGGCGACGGGGCCGAACGACGTGCAGTCGCGCACCTCCGTCCACACCGCGGCCGGGAGAGGCTCCCGGAACCGGTTGGCGCCGAACGGCGGGGCCGCGTAGGGGATGCCCAGCACGGCGACGACGTCGCCGGAGGTGGGGAAGCCGCGCACCGGGCCGCTCGTCGTGGTGAAGGTGGTGTTCAAAAGGAATGCCCCTCGCTTCCGCGCCGCATCGCCTGGTCGGTCGGCGACTTCGGACTCAGCTTGGCAGCGGGCGGCACTCCGGTGCCAACACCTTGATCACGATGATTCACTCACCCGTGGTGTCAATCGCCGCGCGTGGTCAGGGCCTGGGCCGAGGGGCTCGCGGGCCGACCGGAGCGCGCGGCGAGGCGCGACGGCGCGCGCGGCGCGACGGTGCGCGTGAGGCCACGGGCGTGCTCCTCCGGCGAGCCCCGCCGACGGGACCCGGCCGTCGACGAGCCGCACCGTCGGGGCCGAACCGGGCGTCCGTCACGGCCGCGCACCGGTGTCCAGCGCCGACTGTCGGGTTCGTACAACTCGGCGGTCCGCAGCGTCCGCGCCGAGACCACCGACCGCCAGGATCCGGCCCTCCTCCAGGCGGGTCGGCGTGCGCAGGCGGAGGGCCTGCCGGAGCGGGGGCGTGGACGTCCGGACGCCGGTGGAGGGGGTGAGGGGCGTGCGGCGGTCGGCCGGCAGCCGACGCCCGACCTCGCAGCCCGCGATCAGCACGCCGTCGGTGCCGAGCAGGGCCGCCGCCCCGTCCGGCCGGGCCCAGAACCCCGCGTACGGCAGGTCCGGCGCGGGCTGCCGGACGCCCGGGACGACCCTGCCGCCGCCGCGGTGACGCACGGACGGTGAACTGGACGCCACCCAGGCGCCGTTCGCGCGGTGCGGCCCCGCTCCACGAGGCATCGTCCGCACCCGCCGACCGTCGACTCCCGGGCTGTCGACTCCCTACACTGACCCGCATGGCATGCCGCATCAGTGAGCTGGTC
Organism: Streptomyces sp. NPDC051921; assembly: GCF_040680975.1. Taxonomy (NCBI): domain Bacteria; kingdom Bacillati; phylum Actinomycetota; class Actinomycetes; order Kitasatosporales; family Streptomycetaceae; genus Streptomyces; species Streptomyces sp. NPDC051921. The sequence continues at coordinate 131,023 of NZ_JBFAXU010000021.1, read as the reverse complement.
CTCGACTGCGCCGACGCCGAACGCCTGGCCGCGTTCTGGAGCGAGGTCCTCGGCTACGTGGAGATCGAGCGCGAGGACGACGGGAGCATCGCGATCGGGCCGCCCGACGTGGGTTTCGGCGGTCCGCAGCCCGTTCTCGTCCTGAGCCCCAGCAGCGACCCGCGCGCCGGGAAGCTCCCGCTGCACATCGACGTCAACGCCACCGACCGTGACCAGGACGCGGAGCTGGAACGGCTGCTCGCGCTCGGCGCCGAGCCCGCCGACGTCGGCCAGACCGGCGACGAGAGCTGGTACGTCCTGGTCGATCCGGAAGGCAACGAGTTCTGCCTCCTGCGCAGCCGGATCCAGCCCGTCTGAGCCCGCCCGTCCGGTGCGCGTGAAGACCGCCCAGAGAATGTGGAGGAATTCCGGGCACGAGGTGAGTCTTCCGTCGCCGAATCGCGCGCGGAGCGGCGTCTGACGGCTCGTGAAATCGGCCCGACTCGCCAGTAACCCTTCCTTGACCTGCGGTGACGGCTCCGCGGGGCGGCGAGAGCGGGGCCGGGGCGGCTCCGTGAAGTCGGGGTATGGTCGGCCGCGTTCACTCCTCCGGGTGAACCGGGGGGCGGGGAGAGGAGCCCGTTCGAGGCCCCGCCGGCGAGGACCGACCGCTGACGTTCGAGGCGAGGCAGACCGATGGAAGCTCCGACCGCCGCATCGGCTGACGGCGACCGAAACGGTGGGCACGCGAACGGGGGCGGGGGCTGGTTCGGGCCCAGCCCGGCGGGCGGCACACCGCCCGCACCGGCTCCCGCACCGGGCCCTGCGCCTGCTCCGAGGCCGACTCCCGCTCCGGCCCCTTCGCCTGCTCCGAGGCCGACTCCCGCTCCGGCCCCTTCGCCTGCTCCGAGGCCGACTCCCGCTCCGGCTCCCGCGTATCTTTCCGTGCCGCCCTCCTGGGACGGCGGCTCCGTCCCGCCGTCCGGGGACCACCCGGGAGGCCGGCCGGAAAACCGCCCGGGAGACCGGTCGGGAATCCGCCCGGAGAACCGTCCGACGGGCGGCCCGCAGGCCGGACCGGACTCCGGCTCCGACACCGCGCTCCTGCGGCGCACGCTGGCCGAGATCGATCCGATCGCCGACCAGGTGACCTCGTACTTCTACGCCCTGCTCTTCCTCCGCCACCCCGACCTGCGCGCGCTCTTCCCCGCCGCCATGGACGCCCAGCGCGACCGCCTGTTCGCGGCCCTGCTCACCGCGGCGACCCACGCGGACGATCCCGCCACCCTGACCACGTACCTCACGCACCTCGGCCGCGGTCACCGGAAGTACGGCACCCTCCCCGAGCACTATCCCGCCGTCGGCGAGGCCCTGATCGGCGCCCTGGCGCGGTACGCACCGGCGAGCTGGGGACCCCGTACCGAAGCCGCCTGGGTCGCCGCCTACACGACGATCTCCCAGATCATGATCGACGCCGCGACCGAGGACGCGCTGCGGGCCCCCGCCTCGTGGCAGGCGGAGGTGGTCGCCCACGAGATGCGCACCCGCGACGTCGCCGTCGTGACCGTCCGTCCCGACCAGCCCTACCCCTTCCTCGCCGGCCAGTACACCGCCGTCGAGACGCCCTGGTGGCCGCGCGTCTGGCGGCACTACTCCTTCGCCTCCGCGCCCCGCTCCGACGGACTGCTCTCCTTCCACGTCAAGGCGATACCGGCGGGCTGGGTCTCCCAGGCCCTCGTCCACCGCGCCCGCCCCGGCGCCGTCATCCGCATCGGCCCGCCCGCCGGCTCCATGACCGTGGACCACACCACCAGCAACGGACTGCTCTGCCTCGGCGGCGGCACCGGCATCGCGCCCATCAAGGCCCTCGTCGAGGACGTGGCGCAGCACGGCAGGCGCCGCGTCGTCGACGTGTTCTACGGCGCCCGCCGGAACGACGACCTGTACGACATCGACACCATGCTGCGGCTGCAGCAGTCGCACCCCTGGCTGTCCGTCCGCCCCGTCGTGGACGACGGCCCGGCCGGACCGCTGGCCGGCGGACTCCCGGAGGCCGTACGCGAGTACGGCCCGTGGCACACGTACGACGTGTACCTGTCGGGTCCGCCCGGAATGATCCGGCGCGGCGTCGACACCCTCCTGGGCATCGGCGTCCCCACCCACCGCATACGGCACGACTCCATCGAGGAACTGGTCGGGGCAACGACGTGAGCACTTTCGAACAGACCGGACGGCGGACGGCGGCGCCGCTGCGCACCACCCGCCCCGGCAGCGACGGCGAGCACGCCGTCCAGCAGCGCATGGGCAGCGCCGACCGCGCCGACCGCTTCTACGCCGACCAGGTCCTCGACCGACTGAACCCGCGCATGCGGGAGTTCGTGGGCCGCCAGGAGATGCTCTTCCTGGCCACAGCCGACCGGCACGGCGAGTGCGACAACACCTTCCGGGCCGGACCGCCCGGATTCCTCCACGTCCTGGACGACACGACGCTCGCCTACCCCGAGTACCGGGGCAACGGCGTCCACGCCAGCCTCGGCAACATCGAGGAGAATCCGCACGTCGGGGTGCTGCTCGTCGACTTCCTCCGGGACCGCATCGGGCTCCACGTCAACGGCCGCGCCAGGGTCGTGGACGACGCCGTGATGCGCCGCGACCACCAACGGCTCGCGGACGACCCGGTGCCCGGCCGCCGTGCCGTGGTGTGGGTCGAGATCACGGTCGAGGAGGCGTACATCCACTGCGCCAAGCACATCCCGCACCTCCAGAAGGTCCCGGCGCGCGGCTCCGGGCGCTCCTGGGGAACGGACGACGTCAGGCGCAAGGGCGGGGACTTCTTCGGCGCGGCCGCCGAGGCGCCCGACCGGGGACCGTACCTGCCGCCGCCGCGCGCGGACGCGGCGAGCTGGCGCGCCGAGGCGGAGCGGGTCCTGGCGAGGGCCGCGGGGCACGGCTCCGGCTCCGGTGCGCTCGCCGGGACGCGGTCCTCCTTCACAGGCTGGTTCACGAGGAGCGCCCCGGCTCGTTAGGCGCCCGCCCGACCCGCTCCGTACGCCTGTCACTCCTTCGGGGACTGTCCGGCGGTGCCTCCGCCTGGCTTGATGGGACGGGCCGCCGCCCACGCGGCGCGCTGCCGGTTCACGGACATCGGAGGGGTGATCGGACGTGGTGACCGACCGATACGGCCATGTGCTCCACGAGGGGACGAAGGAGGGCGCGGCGCACTTGGACCGCGCCGTGGAAGCACTGCTGTTCTTCAGCCCCGAACTGGTGCCCGCCGTGGCGGACCTGCTCGCGACCGACCCCCACGCGCCCGTCGGGCAGGCGCTCGCCGCCTACCTGGGCGTCCTGGGCACGGAGGCGGCGGACGCGGCCGCCGCGCGGCAGCGGTTCGAGGCGTTCGGCTCGCGCCTGGACCCCACGGCGCTGCCGCCGCGCGAGCGCCTCCACATGGCCGCCGCCGCGGCACTGCTCGCGGGCGATCTGCACCGGGCGAGCGGGATCCTGGAGGAGACGAGCCTCGCCTATCCGCGAGACGCGCTGGCCCTCTTCGTGGGCCACCAGCTGGACTTCCTCACCGGCGACGCCGTGCGCCTGCGGGACCGGGTGGGCGGGGCCCTGTCCGCCTGGGAGCCGGACGACCCCCATCGCGGCCCGGTCCTCGGCATGTACGCCTTCGGCCTCGAAGAGGCGGGCCACTACGCGGAAGCGGCCGAGGCGGGCACGGCCGCCGTCGAGCAGAACGCGCGCGACGTGTGGGCCATCCACGCCGTGGCCCACGCGCACGAGATGCGCGGCCGGTTCTCCGACGGCATCGCCTGGTACGACACGCGGTCCGGCGACTGGACGGCCGACACCTTCCTGACCGTGCACAACTGGTGGCACTACGCGCTGTTCGCCCTGGAGGCGGGGGACCCGGACGCCGCGCTCCGCGTCTACGACACCACCCTGCACCACGAGCAATCGCCCGGCCTCGCCATGGAACTCCTCGACGGAGCCGCCCTGTTGTGGCGCTTCCGCCTGAACGGTGTGGATCTCACGCCCCGTTGGGAGGCGCTCGCCGACGCCTGGGCCGCACGCGCGGATCCGCCGTTCTACGCCTTCAACGACGTGCACGCCGTCATGGCGTACGCCGGCGCCGGACGCGTCGCCGAGGCCGAGCGGCTCGTCGTCGACCGACGCCGATGGCTCGCCCGGACCGCTCCGGGGACGGTCACCAACCGCGCGATGACCGCCGAGATCGGGCTGCCGGTCTGCGAAGCGGTCATCGCCCACGCGCGCGGCGACCACGCGACGGTCGTCGAGCGCCTGTGGCCGCTGCGCCGTCGGCTGCACGAGTTCGGCGGCAGCCACGCCCAGCGCGACGCCGTCCAGAAGACCCTTCTGGACGCCGCCCTGAACGCCGGGCGTCTCGACCTCGCCCGCGCCCTGCTCAGCGAGCGCACCGCACTGCGCCCGCAGAGCACGTACAACTGGCTGACCCAGGCCCGCCTCGCCGAGGCCGAGGGCGATCCGGCCCGGGCGACGGCGGCCCGCGCACGGGCCCATGAGCTGGGGTGGGCCGTGGGCGTGGCCGTCACGGGCAGCTGATGCGGGTGTCGCCCGTGTCGGTGGTGCAGGTGTCGGTGTTGTAGCCGCCGTTCGCCGTGTCGTTGCCGGAGACTCCGTCGACGGTGTCGAGGGTGTCGTTGCCGTAGTTGCCGATCAGCGTGTCGCCGCCCGGGCCGCCGATGAGCTTGTCGCTGTGATAGCCGCCGTCGACCCGGTCGTTGCCCGGCCCGGCGTGGACGGTGTCGGTGCCGTAGCCCGCGTTGACGGTGTCGTTGCCGCTGAGAGCGCAGATCACGTCGTTCGCGTAGCCGCCGTTGAGGGTGTCGTTCCCACTGGTGCCGATGACGGTGCAGCCGCGGCTGTTGCTCACCGTGGTGGTGCGGGTCGCGGTGTTGTTGCTCGTCACGGGGTCGCTCTGGGCCGCGGTGACCGTCACGGTGTCGGTGAGGGTGCCGGTGCGGGAGGGCTCGGCGACGATCGTCACGGTGGCGGTGGTGCCGGGGCCGAGCGAACCGATCGCGCAGGTGACCCGGCCGGCGGCGAGGGTGCAGGTGCCGCGGTCGGTCGTGGCCGACAGGAGGGTCGCGGTGCCCGTCAGGGTGTCGGTGAGCTGCACGTCCGTCGCCGTCGTCGTGGCACTGGTGTTCCTCACCGTCACCGTGTACGTGACGGTGTCGCCGATGGCGGCCGTGCCGGGCCCGGTCTTCGTCACCGACACGTCCGCGCCGGGCGGCGGCTCGACGCCCCCGCCGCCCAGGTAACGGGCGAGGGCCCGGTCGGTGTCGACGCTGACCGCGGGGCCGGCGCTGCCGGCGGCGAGGATCTTTCCGTCGGACTGCAGCGCCACCGCCCCCGCCTGGTCCTCGGGTCCTCCGAAGTCGGTGGTCACGCGGCCGTCGCCGTCGAACCCCGTGTCGAGGCCGCCGCCGGTGTTGTACCGCGCGAGCGCGAAGTCGCCCGCGTACCGGCCGGCCGTGACGATCCTTCCGTCGGACTGCAGCACCACGTCCTCCGCGCCGCCGTCCTCGGGGCCGAAGGAGGTGGTGACCCGGCCGTCGCCGTCGAAGCTGGTGTCCGGGGCGCCGGCGGCGGTGAAGCGGGTCACCAGGAAGGCGTTGCCCTCCTTGCCGGCGGCCACGATCCGTCCGTCGGACTGCAACGCCACCCCCTCGGCGGCACCGGTGCCGGTCGTCACCCGCCCGTCGCCGTCGAAGCTCGTGTCCAGGCTGCCGTCGGTGTTGTAGCGGGTCAGCGCCAGACCGTCGGCGTGCCCGGCGGCGACGATCCTGCCGTCGGGCTGCAGCGCGAGATCGGTGACGGCCTGGCAGCAGGTGGGGCCGAAGGACGTCGTGACGATGCCGTCCCCGCCGAACGTCGGGTCCTGGGAGCCGTTGGGGTTCCAGCGCACCAGCGACCACACCCCGATGCTCTCACCGCCCGCGACGATCCTGCCGTCGGGCTGCACCACGACGGCCAGCGCGGTCTCGATCGCGTTGACGTCGATCTCGGTGACGACCTTGCCGTCGCCGTCGAAGGTGGGGTCCAGACTGCCATCAGGGGTGTAACGGGCCGCCAGCCAGGCACCGTTGCCGGAGAGGTTGGCGGTGCCGCCGACCGCGACGATCTTGCCGTCGGGCTGCAGGGCCACGGCTGTGCCCTCGTCGTTGCCGAAGTCGAAGTCGGTGGTGACCACGCCGTCGCCGCCGCCGAAGGTCGTGTCCAGGCTGCCGTCGGGGTTGTGGCGCACCAGCGAGAAGTCGGTGGAGGTCTCTTCGAAGTTGGCCCGGCCGATGGTGACGATCTTGCCGTCCGGTTGGACGACCATGCCCGGGCTGGTGTCGTAGCCGGTCACGTCCGTGACGACCTTGCCGTCGCCGCCGAAGGCGGGATCGAGCCCGCCGGGGGCGGCCGCCGCGGGCAGGGGCAGGCTCAGTACCAGCGCCAGGCCGGCGGCGCCCACCGCGCCGGTGCGCCCGGCCCGGCGCCAGGGGGAGAACAGGGGCATGCGGAACAGGGGCATGCGGGACCACTCCGTCCGTCGGATCATGGGGGACCACAGCCTTCTGGGACGGCCGCGGCCGACCAAGGCGCGGCGGGCCGGACTGCGCTCACTGGACCGCGTGGTTCCACCCCCAGGGGTGAGGAGCGGCCGGCACGGCCGGACCGAACCGGGGGCCGTTCCCGACGATCGGGAACGGCCCCCGGACGGAGCGCCGCGAGCAGGGTGCGGTCAGCCCACCAGGTGGCGGTCCCGTCCCGGGTCGGCCGTCGGCGTCGCGCGCCGGGCGGTCAGCTGCTCGCCCTCGACGTCGATGCGCGGCAGCAGACGGTCCAGCCATCGGGGAAGCCACCAGGCCGAGCGGCCGAGGAGGGCGAAGAGGGCGGGGACGACGGCCATGCGGACCACGAAGGCGTCGAAGAGGACGGCGGCGGCGAGACCGAAGCCGATCATCTTCACGAAGTCGTTGTCCTCCATCATGAAGCCGGAGAAGACGCTGGCCATGATGATCGCGGCGGCGGTGACGACCCGGCCGCCGTACCGGAAGCCGGTGACGACCGCCTCTGCGGGCCGGGCGCCGTGGACGTACGCCTCCCGCATGCGGGACACCAGGAACACCTCGTAGTCCATCGCCAGGCCGAAGACCACGCCGATCATGAAGATCGGCAGGGTGCTCATGACCGGGCCCGGCTGGTCGACACCCAGGAGGTCGGCGAGCCAGCCCCACTGGAAGACGGCCACGACGGCGCCCAGGGCCGCGGTCACCGACAACAGGAAGCCGAGGGCCGCCTTGAGGGGGACGAGCACGGAGCGGAAGACCAGTATGAGCAGCAGGAAGGCCAGGCCGACGACGAGCCCCAGGTACGGCAGCAGCGCCTCGTCCAGGGTCCGGGAGAAGTCGAGGAACATCGCGGTCTGCCCGGCGACCATGATCGTGGCCGCGCCGGTCCGCGACTCCAGACCGCCGGCCATGGCGCGCAGGGAGCGGACCAGGTCCTCGGTCCTCGTGTCGGTCGGTCCCGTCGACGGAACGACGGTGAGGACGGCCGTGTCGTTCGAAGGGTTCGTCGTGGCGGGGGACACGGCGGCCACGCCGCGGACCCTCGCCAGGGACGAGCGGACCTGCTCCGCCGCCGGCTTCGCGGCCCGTGCCTCGATCGTGACCGTCAGGGGGCCGTTGAAGCCGGGGCCGAAGGAGTCGGACAGCATGTCGTACGCCTTGCGCTGGGTGGTGTGCGGGGCCATCGTGCCCTCGCCCGGGAGGCCCAGTTCGAGGCTCGCGGCGGGCGCGGCCACGGCGCCCAGGCCGACCACGCCGACCAGCAGGACGGCGACCGGGTGGCGCAGGACGAAGCCGGCCCAGCGGGCACCGAGCCGGGGCTTGGTACGGGCTGCGCGCTCGGCGGCCACGCGCTGCTGACGCTTCGTCAAGGGCGTGCCGGTGTACGGCTTGCGGTCCCGGCGGGCGAGGACCTTGACGGGGGCCCAGCCGAGGAGCGCGGGGACGAACGTGACCGCCACGAGGACGGCCACGGCGACCGTACCGGCGGCGGTCAGGCCCATCTTGGTGAGCATCGGGACGCCGACGACAGCGAGACCGGCCAGGGCGATGATCACGGTGAGGCCGGCGAAGACGACGGCGGAACCCGCGGTGCCCACGGCGCGGGCGGCGGCGTCCGCGCGCTCACGTCCCTCGGCGATCTCGGAGCGGTAGCGGGAGACGATGAACAGGGCGTAGTCGATGCCGACCGCGAGGCCGAGCATCATCGCGAGCGTGGAGGTCGTGGACGACAGGCCGAGCGTGCTGCCGAGCGCGGTGATGCCGCTGATGCCGATGCCCACGCCGATCAGCGCGGTCAGGAGCGGCATGCCGGCCGCGACCAGGGAGCCGAACGTGAGGAGCAGGACGACGGCGGAGAGCAGGATGCCGAGCTTCTCGCCGGTACCGTCCATGGCCTGCTCGACCTCGACCGCGTCGCCGCCCGCCTCGACGACGAGGCCTTCGGAGCGGGCCCGGTCCATCGCCTCGTCGAGGCCGTCGTGCGCCGCGTCGGTGAGTTCCAGGGCCGTCGCCTCGTACGTGACGTAGGCGTACGTGGTCGTCCGGTCGTGGCTCACCGCGTTCGCCTCGAACGGGTCGGCCACGGAGGCGACTTGCGGAGCCTCGGACAGGCCGGCGACGAGTCGCCCGACCTGTGCCCGGCGGGCGGCGGAGGTGATCTGCTCCGTGCCGGGGGCGCGGATCACGACGCGGGCGGCGGCACCGTCCGCGCGCGCGTCCGGGAACTTCTTCTGGAGGAGGTCGAAGGCCTGCTGCGACTCCGTGCCCGGCATCGAGAACGTGTCGGCGGGGGGCGGCGGGGCGGTGGAGGCCGCGAAGCCGGCACCGAAGAGGGCGAGGAGCCAGAGGAGGAGGACGAGGCCACGCCGGCGGAAGCAGAAGCGGCCGAGTCTGGAGAGGAACGTTGCCACGGTGGCGGGATCCTGTCGTGAGAAGGGTGCGGCGGGCAGCGCGGAGCGGACATCGCTCCGGGTGACGCCTGAGGTGGGATGCGGCCGCGACTACGCGGCGGCGGAGGGGCCCGGCTCGGTGAGCCCGATGGCCGCGGCAGGGCAGGTGCCGGCGGCGAGACGTACGGCCGTGTACTGGTCCCGCGGCGGGTGGGCGTCCAGCAGGTCGACGAGACCCTCGGCCTCGTCCTGGTCGAAGACCGCCGGGGCGGTCAGGGCGCACATGCCGGCGCCGATGCACCGGTCGCGGTCGGTGCGGACCTCCACGGTCAGCGGTCCCGGTCCCAGGTGACCGGCAGCCGGTGCACACCGTAGATGTTCATGTCGGTGCGCAGGGGCACCTCGTCGGCCGGGACGGCGAGCCGGAGCGTGGGGAACCGGTCGAGGAGGGCGGGCAGGGCCACCGTCAGCTCCACGCGCGCGAGTTGCTGGCCCAGACACTGGTGGATGCCGTGTCCGAAGCCGAGGTGACCGGTGGCCGCGCGCCGCAGGTCGAGGAGGTCGGGGTCGGCGAAGCGCTCCGGGTCGCGGTTCGCGGCCTCCAGCGAGAGGGTGACGCTCTCGCCCGCCCTGATGAGGCGTCCGTCCACCTCGACGTCCTCCAGCGCGGTCCTGACGCTGGTGTGAGCGATCGTCAGGAAGCGCATCAGCTCCTCGACGGCCTGCGGGGCGAGGTCCGGGTCCTGGCGCAGGGCCTGCGCCTGGGCGGGGTTGCTCAGCAGAGCGAACGTGCCGTGGGCGATCATGTTGGCGGTGGTGTCGAGCCCGGCGGCGAGCAGGAAGCCGCCGATGCCGACGAGCTCCTCGTCGGTGAGGTCCACGTCGCGGGCGAGGTCGCCGAGGAGGTCGTCGCTGGGTTCGGCGCGCTTGGCGCGGACCAGTTCCGCCATGTACTCGTGGAGTCCGGCCATGGCCGCGTACCGGTCCTCGGGCGACACGTCCATGGACATGATCGTGTCGGCGTGGCCCTGGAAGCGTTCGCGGTCGGTGTACGGAACGCCGAGCAGCTCGCAGATCACCAGGGCGGGGACGGGGCGGGCGAAGACCTCGACCAGGTCGGCGCCCGGGCCCCCGCGCTCCAGCGCGTCCAGTTGTGCGGTGGTGATCTCCCGTACGCGATCGCTGAGTCGACGCATACGGCGAACGGTGAACCGGCCCATGAGGAGACGGCGGTAGCGGGTGTGCTCGGGGGCGTCCATCCCGGTCATGTCGCCGACGGGGGCGGGTGGCAGCGGGCCCTCGGGGCCCCCGGGGAAGGGATGGTGCATGAGCTCGTAGCGGGAGCTGAACCGGGGGTCGGCCAGGATCGCCCGGACCGCGGCGTGGCCGGTGGCCAGCCGGCCGAGGTGGCCGTCCGGGTAGGTGAGCCGGGTCAGCGGGGCCCGATCGCGGACCGCAGCCAGGCCGGCGGGCGGGTCGAAGGGGCAGCCGGCCGCGCGCTCCGTGGGGAGCGTAAGCGGCGCGTCCGGCGACGGGGTGTGCGACATGGTGTCCTCCGTGGACGAGTGGACTGCGGTGGGTCCTGTGCGATGAGGGGCATGCGGTTTCGTGGTGGTCCGTGGTCGTCCGTGGTCTGGGAAGGGGGGCGAAGGGGCGGGGCCGCAGAGCTCGTGGAGCAGGACTCGGCACCATGCGATGTGACATGTCACATGTGCGTACGGGACACGGGGAGGCATGGGCCGGACGCCGTCGGGGGCGGCGGCGTCCGACTCCCTCGTCACCGACGGCCGGCGTGAGGACCGGGCGATGAGGCGCGACGGATCAGGCGCGACGGATCAGGCGCGACGGATCACGATGTCGCCGGCGTGCGTGCGGCCGTGGATCTCGACGGTGTGCTCGGCGTCGCCCGGGCCCTCCGCGGCGCCGAGGGAGTTGCGTACGACTCCGACCTTGGAGCTGAGGTCCAGCCAGGCCGCGCTGGACTCGCGGAGGCCGATGTCGAGACCGCCGAGCGAGGTCTGGAGGTCGATCCTGCCGCGGACCACCTCGTTCACCTGGATGGTGCCCTGGGAGGTCCTGATGTCGACCGACGTCTCCGCGAGGCCGACCGTGACGCGACCCATGGAGGTGTTCGCCTTCAGGTCGCCCGTGATCGTGCCGATCATGGTCTCGCCGATGCCGTTCTTGAGGGTCGCCGCGCCCACGATCTCGCCGATGTCGATCCGGCCCGAACCGTTGATCTCGGCGTCGCCCACCATGCGTTCGACGCGGATGTCGCCGTGGCTGGTGCGCAGGTTGGCGACGCCCGTCTCGTCGAGCCGGATGTCGCCGACCGAGGTCTTGACCCGGCATTCGCCGAGTCGGCCCTGGCTCACGAAGTCGCCCATGGCGGTGGTGGCCTGGAGGTGGGAGCCGGCGGGGAGCTCGACGGTGACGTCGATGGAGCCGACCTTGCCGAACGGGGAGCGCTTCTTGGGCCCCTTGATCGTCAGGACGCCGTTGGCGTACGTGACCTTCGTCTGCTGCACCGTCTTCACGTCGTTGTCCTCGACGCCGGTGCTCGGCAGCACCTCGACGACCGTGTCCGTGCGCCCGCTCGCGGTGAGCTGCACGTTGCCGAGGTCGAACTCGACGATGACGGTGATGGGTTGGGGTGTTTCGTAAGAAGGCATGGCTGTGCCGTCCTCTCGACGGTGAAGGCTGGAGGCGCAGGTGGGGGAGGTGCGGGCCGTCGGGGCCGCTAGCGGACCCACCCCTGGTAGCTGTTGCCCTTGGCCGGACGCACGGAGCGCGGGGCGGCGGCCGGCTGTGCGGCCGCGCCCGGGTCCAGCGCGGTGGCCACCGCCCGTACGAGCCAGGCGTTGACGGACAGGCCCTCCTGGCCGGCCGTGTCCTCGACGCGGGCCTTGAGGTGGGCCGGGAGGCGGAAGTTGATGCGGGCCGTGTTGCCCTCGTCGGCGTCCGCCGGGAGGGGCGCGGGTGGTGCGGGCGGTGCCGTCGGTGGCGCCATGTCGGCCGGGCCGACGGCAGGCACCTCCGCGGCCGGCGGCGCCGTGACCACGAACTCCGGGTCGAGCCCCCGCAGCCGTACGTCCACCGAGCCGGGCGCCAGCTCACGGGTGATCTCGTCGGAGGCCGCGGACAGTGCGTTCAGGAGGGTGAGTCGTGCGGCGGACTCCAAGGGGGCGGTCAGGCGCTCGGCCAGGGCACGCGCGTCCTCCCCGCCCGCGTCGGCGGCGACCGCCAGCTCGCGGCGGAGGTGATCGACGTAGGGGGTCAGGTCCATGTGCATCATCATGGCACCATCGTGGCGCCATGGCAAGCGGATGTGGCGCCATCTGGCACGAGATGGCGCTGCGGTGACGCCATGATGGGCCCCCTGCGGGAACTCGCGTGGCGCCAGGCGGTGCCATGTGGCGCCATCCGAGGTCAGGGTGGCGCCATGGTGGGGACGGAGCCGCTCAGGGGGAGACCGCGGGTCGGGGCGCGGCGGTGGTGGCCCCGCGGCGCGCGTAGCAGAACAGGTGCTCCTCCGGTCCCGCCGAGGCCTCCGCCGGGCGGAAGACGGACACGGACTCGTGGAGGATGTCGAGGCCGCAGTCCTCGCGCAGCAGGCGCACGTAGTCGGCGGCGGAGAAGCTGGAGACCCGGGCCTGGCGGCCCATCCAGACGATCTCCACGTCCTCGACGTCCGCGGGCACGGTGGCGCTCACCAGGTAGCCGCCGGGGGCCAGCCAGGTCGACATGCGGCGCAGGGCCGCCGAGGCCTCGGCGCGGGTCATCATGAGGAGCGGGAAGAACGCGCACACGGCCGCGTAGCCGCCCTCGGGGGGTGTGAAGTCGCGGACGTCGCACTGCTCGAAGCGGGCTCCGGCCACCTGCTGTCGCGCCAGCTCCACCATCGTCGCGGACACGTCGATGCCGGTGACCTCGTGTCCGGCGTGGACGAGCAGCTCGGCGACCGGCCGGCCGGTGCCGCTGCCGACGTCCAGGACGCGGGAGCCCGGGGCGAGACGTGCGGTCAGCCAGTCGACCGCGGCCCGTTGCTCCGGCAGCTGCCCGAAGGCCTTCTCGTAGTCGAGGCCCAGACCGTCGAACAGCTCTGCCGCCGACAGCGCCCCCTGCTCCGCCCCTTCGTCGCGCATTCCGTTCCCCCTCTTCCGGGCCGTCCGGGCCCTGCCTCCCCGGGTGCGCGGTCCGCGCCGGGGTCATGGACCGCGTACCCATCGGGCGGAACGGTCATGTCATCGCATGCCGGCGGGCGCCCACGGGTGACGGGATGCGAGAGGCGTGGGAGGTGGGAGGTGGGAGGCGGGAGGCGACGGGACGGCGCGAGGGCCAGGGAGGCGCGAGGCGTGACCCGTCGGCGCGGCGTGCGCCGGGTCGTGTCGGCGTCGAACGGGCGTGCTCGGGGCCTGCGGACCGCCCGACCGTGGCTGAAACCTCTTCGCCGTGACGGCTCGGGGCGCCCCGTTCGGCGGACGCGGTCGTGCGCCCCTGTCGTCCCGCGCCCCCCTGCCTCCCTCCCTGATGAGTCGTCAAAAGCGGCTGCTTGCATAAAAGTTGTCGTAGGGCCTGCAGGCTGTGCCGTACGCCGGCGTGCGCGCTCCACCCGTGGCTCGAATGTCGTCGTCGGCCCGGATAAACCCCGCGCGAAGCAAGATCACCGCTTCGAGGTAATGCCCCCGGGCTCGCCGGGCGTGCCGGGTGAGCGGGCCGTTACTGTTCCCCGGGATCTGGACGGATTCCCCTGGATTCCCAGAGATTGTGTCGGTTTTTCCTCTTTTCAAGGAGAGCTCGTCCCATGACCGTTGAGACCGGCCCGGACACGCAGGTAGAGCAGCCGCGGCCGCAGTCCAGCCTGAGCACCGCGGCTGCCCGGAACCTCGCCACCACGACCAAGTCCGCCCCGCAGATGCAGGAGATCACCTCCCGGTGGCTGCTGCGCTCGCTCCCCTGGGTGGAGACGAAGGGCGGCGCCTACCGGGTGAACCGCCGACTGAGCTACACCGTCGGCGACGGGGTGATCGAGTTCATCCAGGACGGCGGCGCCGTCCGCGTGATCCCTCGTGAACTCGGCGAACTCGCCCTGCTGCGCGGCTTCGAGGACGAGGAGGTGCTGCGCGCCCTGGCCGACCGGTGCGTCCAGCGCGACTTCCGTGCCGGCGAGGTGCTCGTCGAACGCGGCGCCCCCGCCGAGCAGATCCACCTCGTCGCCCACGGCCGCGTCAGCCAGAGCTCGGTCGGCAAGTACGGCGACGAGGTCGCCGTCGCGGTCCTCGCCGACGGCGACCGGTTCGGCGAGAACGCCCTCCTGGACGCCGACGCCAGGTGGGACTACACCGCCACCGCCGAGACGCCCGGCACCCTGCTCACCCTCTCCCGCGCCGACTTCGCCTCCGTGATGTCCGCCGCGCCGAGCCTGCAGACCCACATCCAGGAGTTCAGCTCGCTGCCCCAGCAGCGGCAGAACAAGCACGGCGAGGCCGAGATCGCGATGTCCGCCGGCCACGTCGGCGAGGTCGAACTCCCCGGCGCCTTCGTGGACTACGAGCTCAAGCCGCGCGAGTACGAGCTCTCCGTCGCCCAGACCGTGCTCAAGGTCCACACCAGGGTCGCCGACCTCTACAACGGCCCGATGAACCAGACCGAGGAACAGCTCCGGCTCACCATCGAGGCGCTGCGGGAGCGCCAGGAGCACGAGCTGATCAACAACCGTGAGTTCGGTCTGCTCCACAACGCCGACTTCAAGCAGCGGATCCAGACCCACTCGGGCCCGCCCACCCCGGACGACCTCGATGAGCTGCTCTGCCGCCGCCGCGGGACCAAGTTCCTGTTCGCCCACCCCAAGACCATCGCGGCGATCGGGCGCGAGTTCAACGCCCGCGGGCTCTACCCGGACCACGTCGACCTCGGCGGGCAGTCGGTCCCGGCCTGGCGCGGCGTGCCGATCCTGCCCTGCAGCAAGATCCCCATCAGCAAGGAGCAGACCAGCTCGGTCATCGCCATGCGTACGGGCGAGGACAACCAGGGCGTCATCGGCCTGCACCAGACCGGTCTGCCGGAGGAGTACGAGCCGGGCCTGTCGGTGCGCTTCATGGGCATCAGCGAGCAGGCGATCATCTCGTACCTCGTCACCACGTACTACTCCGCCGCCGTCCTGGTGCCCGACGCGCTCGGCGTGCTGGAGAACGTGCAGATCGCCCGTAGGCGCGACTAGTCCAGGTCCGGCGACGAAACCGCCCGAGGGCCGCGCCGGGCCGGGACCGTCCTGGTCCGGGACGGCCCCACCACCCCAGCAAGGAGCCACGGATGCCCGATCCCGGGCTTTCCCCCGGGCAGTCAGGACCGGCCGCCCGGCCGCCGCTGCCCGGTCCGCCGTCCCCCGCGTTCCCCGCCCTCGGGGCCGTGACCGCCCCGGCGCCCGCGCCGTCGGTGGACGCGGTGCCCGTCGAGGTGCCGGCGATCCCGCCGGCGACCCCGTCGGTCCCCCCGTTGGCCGACCTGCGCGTCGAGGTGCCCGTCGAACCGCCCGTACCGGCGCGGCCCGAGATCGCCCGGATCCTGCGCGGCCCCAGCGGTCTCGGCACGGCGGCCCTCTCGCTGGCCCGCCGTCCGGAGCCGTCGGCCGCACCGGAGCCGCCGGGCCCCACGTCCGCGGCGGAGGGCACGCCCATCCCGGGCCTGTACTTCCACCCGATTCCGGAGCCCGACGCGGGGCGGGTGGCGGAGGTCAGCCGCCGGATCAAGGACTGGGCCGTGGACGAGGTCCAGATCTTCCCCCCGGAGTGGGAGGACCAGTTCGACGGCTTCTCCGTCGGGCGTTACATGGTGGCCTGCCACCCCGACGCCCCGACGGTCGAGCACCTGATGGCCGCCACGCGGCTGATGGTGGCCGAGAACGCCGTCGACGACTGCTACTGCGAGGACCACGGAGGCTCGCCCATCGGTCTCGGGAGCCGCCTCCTCCTCGCCCACACGGCCCTCGACCCCCTGCACACCACGAAGGAGTACGAGCCCTCCTGGGAGGAATCGCTCCTGTCGGACGCCCCGCGGCGCGCCTACCGCTCCGCGATGCGCTACTTCACCGCCATCGCCACGCCGTCACAGGCCGACCGCTACCGGCACGACATGGCCCGCCTGCACATGGGCTACCTCGCCGAGGCGGCCTGGGCGGAGAGCGACCACGTGCCGGAGGTGTGGGAGTACCTGGCGATGCGCCAGTTCAACAACTTCCGCCCCTGTCCCACGATCACCGACACCGTCGGCGGCTACGAGCTGCCGGCCGACCTGCACGCCCAGCCCGCCATGCAGCGGGTCATCGCGCTCGCCGGGAACGCGACCACCATCGTGAACGACCTGTACTCCTACACCAAGGAGCTGGACAGCCCCGGCACGCACCTCAACCTGCCCGTGGTGATCGCCGAACGCGAGGGCCGCTCCGCCAAGGAGGGCTATCTGAAGGCCGTCGAGGTCCACAACGACCTCATGCACGCCTTCGAGGCCGAATCGGCCGCCCTCGCCGTCGCCTGCCCCGTCCCCGACGTGCTCCGCTTCCTGAGGGGCGTGGCCGTGTGGCTCGACGGCAACCACTACTGGCACCAGACCAACACCTATCGATACAGCCTGCCCGACTTCTGGTAAAGAAACGGATTTTCATCAGTGACCAGCACCGAGTTCACCACCGCCGAAGGCACCTCCGCGTTCGTCCCTGCGCCCGCGACGCCCTACCAGGGGGACATCGCCCGCTACTGGAACAACGAGGCCAGGCCCGTGAACCTGCGCCTCGGCGACGTCGACGGGCTCTACCACCACCACTACGGCATCGGCGAGATCGACCACGCCGCCCTCGGCGACCGCGAGGACAGCGCGTACGAGAAGAAGCTCGTCGCCGAGCTCCACCGGCTGGAGTCGGCGCAGACCGACGTCCTCCTGGAGCACCTCGGCCCCATCGGCCACGACGACACACTGGTGGACGCCGGCTGCGGCCGCGGCGGTTCGATGGTCATGGCCCACCAGCGCTTCGGCTGCAAGGTCGAGGGCGTCACCCTCTCCGCCAAGCAGGCCGACTTCGCCAACCGGCGCGCGGAGGAGCTGGGCATCGGGGACCACGTCCACGCCCGCGTGTGCAACATGCTCGACACCCCCTTCGAGACCGGCCAGGCCGCCGCCTCGTGGAACAACGAGTCGAGCATGTACGTCGACCTGCACGACCTGATGGCCGAGCACTCCCGCATCCTCGCGGTGGGCGGCCGCTACGTGACCATCACGGGCTGCTGGAACCCCAAGTACGGCCAGCCCTCGAAGTGGGTGTCCCAGATCAACGCCCACTTCGAGTGCAACATCCACTCCCGCCGCGAGTACCTGCGCGCCATGGCCGACAACCGGCTCGTGCCCCAGGCCGTCATCGACCTGACGCCCGACACCCTGCCCTACTGGGAGCTGCGCGCCACGTCCTCGCTGGTCACCGGCATCGAAGAGGCCTTCATCGAGTCCTACAAGGACGGCTCCTTCCAGTACGTCCTGATCGCCGCCGACCGCGTCTGACCGCCGCCCCACCGGCGGAATGGAGCCGGGCCCGACCGATTTTCGGCCGGGCCCGGCTTCGTCATGCGCCAGATCCGGCCAACCTCCTCTTTGCTTTTGGGATTTCGGCGACTTCCTTGTTAGCTTCGGCCCCAGTCTGATACGGAGCCGGGGGACTCATGGGACACAGACGGGGCACAGCCACGCACGCGCGCTTCCGCGCGGCGTACGGAACGAGCGGCACGGCCGGGAGCCGCCGGTGAGCACGCCCACGCCGAGCCCCACCGCCACCGCGTCGCCGAGCCCGAGCCCGAGCCCGAGCTCGAGTCCGAGCCCCCAGCCCACGACGACACCGACACCCGGCACCACGCACCTGCCGTCGCCGAGTCCGTCCTCGGGCACACCCAGCCCCCAGCCGACGCCGTCGCCGAGCCCGAACGCGTCGCCGAGCCCGCCGCAGTCCGGCCCGCCGCCCCAGCTGCCTCCGGCGACCCCGCCCACCGTGACCAACCCGTTCACGGGCCCCGGCGGCTTCGACGTCCAGCCGCTCCACCTCTACCAGGTGTCGAACGCCCTCGCCGTCGAGCAGCAGTCGTTCCACAAGGCGCTCACGCAGTTCCTCGACGTCCACGCCGGCTACTCCAAGGTCGGCGGCTCCGGCACCGTCACGGTCGAGTTCGCCACCCAGTACGCCGCGGTCCTCGCCCTGCTGCTGGAGGTCCACGCCAAGGCGGTGGTCGCCATCGGCGGCGCGGCGGTCGGCTTCACCACGACGGCCAACAACTTCCGGCAGGCGGACGCGGCCACCCACCCCCTCAACCTGCCCTTCACGCCGCAGGCGCCGCCGCAGGTCATCACCGCGCCGCCGGGGTACGCGGCCCCGCCGCCGTTCGGCGTGCGCGACGGCAACGCCGTCGACGAGTTCGCCGACATCTTCGACGACGGCGACATCCCCGGCTCCCTGATGCGCACCGTGATCGAGGAGGCGCTGCGCACCGGCCGCGCGCTGGAGATCCTGCCGCTCCCGAACTACCTGCGGGTCAACGAGCTCTCGCAGGCGTGGCTGCCGTACCAGACGGGCATCGGCACCATCCAGGGGCAGCTCAACGGCACCGTCAACGCCATCACCGACCACTCCAACGGGGACTGGCACGGAGCGATGCTCCAGTTCGTGTCGTCGCTGTGGGGAACGACGGCCTGGGGCAAGAGCACGGTCGGCTACGAGTGGGGGCACAAGCCGCCGACCGGCGCGGGCACGAGCCTCCCGGTCTTCGGCGTCCTCAGCACCACGGCCCAGATGCTGGCCCAGGCCATCCGCTCCTACGCGGAGGCCGCCGAGAAGGTCCGCACCGAGCTGCGCGGGATCCTGTACAAGGCCATCAAGGACGCCTTGGCCCTCCTGGACCTGACCGACCCCAAGGACTTCTTCAAGAACTTCGGCGAGCGCCTCAAGAAGCTGTGGAAGGGCCTGGGCGCCGCGGTGATGGCCAGTATCGACACGGACGCCGTGAACAAGGCCGTCGACACCTACGAGGCCTCGCTGCGGACGCAGATCGACGTGGTGAAGAAGCT
Source organism: Streptomyces sp. NPDC051921 (assembly GCF_040680975.1). Classification (NCBI taxonomy): domain Bacteria; kingdom Bacillati; phylum Actinomycetota; class Actinomycetes; order Kitasatosporales; family Streptomycetaceae; genus Streptomyces; species Streptomyces sp. NPDC051921. The sequence goes on along the minus strand of NZ_JBFAXU010000021.1, from coordinate 111,948 downwards.
GCTGGAGCCGCTCCGGGAGGCCTCGCGCGCGGTGCCGACCTTCCAGTCGCAGTCGGCGCGGGCCGAGGCGTTCGGAGCGCGCTCGCTCTTCGAGTTCGACCGGTCGATCGTCCCGCTCAACGAGCAGTCGCGGGACCCGAACGCCCGGTTCGGCATCGACCTCGCGTCGATGGAGTGGGAGCGCAACGACTTCCAGCCCCCGCCCCCCGAGGCGCTGCGGCCCGGGAAGGAGGCCCACACGATCGACAAGCACATCGGGCTCACCCCGGAGCAGCTGATGCACCGGCTGCGAGACCAGGGCGGCGCCGACGCGTCGACGTTCCGCGACCTCTCGTCCGCCGAGCGGTACGTGCAGACCGCGGTGAACGACCCGTCGAAGAAGACCGAGCTGGAGACCTGGATGCGCAACCAGGAGCGGAAGGTCGCCGACGGCACCTTCAAGCCCGGATCCGTCAAGGCCTGGGACTTCCCGGTCACGGACACGAACGGGCAGCCGGTGGCCGTCGGCACCTCCGTGAGCCAGGCGGACTTCGCCGCGTCCGGCTACTCGGCCCAGGCCAAGAACGTCCACACGGTGCACGTGGTCCTCGCCTACTCGCCCGAGTCGAAGTCGTTCTACGTGCTCACCGCCTATCCGAAGGCCCCTTAACATGCGTCAGGTGACCGAACCCACCGACGCCGTCCTCACCAGCGGGGTACTCGCCCGCCTCGTCGATCTCGCCGTGACCTCGCGGAACCCGGGAGCCGCCCCGCTGGAGGACGAACTCCAGCGCTTCTCCCGGCTGATGCAGGACTCGCACGCGATCGCCTGGATCATGCCCTTCGACGTGGTGGCCTCGCTCCTCGACGGACTGGCGGACGAGTACGGCACGGAGCGGTTCGGCACCCGGCCGGCCGTGTTCCGTGACCGGCTCGCCCGGGCGGCCGGCGACGAACCCGTCGACGCCTTCCTGCGTTCCCTGGCGGAACTCGTCCGCGACCCGTGGTTCGCCGACTGCCCGGGCTACGACGAGCTGCCGCTCTCGCAGTGGGAGGCGCTCGCCCGCTTCGACGTCGTCAACGAGTTCGCGTCCCAGCTGCCCACCGGAGAGTACGGCAGCGACCCGGAGGCGGAGGCGCGTGAGCTGGTCGCCATGGACCACCCCGACTGCCACGGCAGGATCGCCGATCTCGCCGGCCAGCTCCAGCGCGTCCTGTACATGTTCCGCTCGCCCGAAGATCTCGACGCGGCCTTCGCGCCCGTGATGCCGTCGGTGACGAGCGCCCGGCTGCGACTGCTCCTCGACGCCGTCCACGCCCACTTCGCCGAGCAGCACTGAACCACCACCCCATCGCCACGGAAGGAGCCGCCGCCATGGCCACCGAGCCGAACCTCGACGTGACGGACGAGGACCTGAAGCGCCTTGCCGAGGACCTGGATGCCATGCGCACGCACATCGACGGGCAGGTGCGCCGCATGGACGCGATCGTCGACCGGGCCGAGGCCCGGTGGCGCAGCGAGGCGGCGACGGCGTACCGGAAGCTGCACCGGCAGGCCGGCGCGGACGCCGTGCGGGTCCGGGAGATCCTGGGGGTCCTGGCGAAGGCGGTGCGGATGAGCCGGGACGGGTTCACGCGCCAGGAGCTGGACATCCTGCGGCAGTTCCGGGCCGAGATGAAGAAGGTCGACATCGACGCGGAGGTACGCGGACTGTCCGGCGAAGGACCGCGCGGCGCGGGCCCCGGCGGCGGAGCGGCGCCGACCAGCAGGATCAACGACATCTGAACGTGCGGGTGCACGTCCGTGAGGCAGGGGGAAACGTGAACGACGACGGCTCGATCACCGTCGACCTGGTCGCGCTGCGAGAGATCGCCGGCGACCTCGAGGACATCCTGAAGGGGCTCACCGAGCGCCTGACCGCGCTGTACGACCGCACGGTGCCGGTCGTGCTGGCCTGGCAGGGCGAGGCCCGCGAGGCCTTCGTCGACGAACTCGACCGCTGGGACCGGCAGGTGGAGGACCTGCAGGCCGCCCAGAAGTGGCTGCACGCCATCGTCGCCACCGGGCACGCCAACTACTCCGCCGCCCAGCGGGCGACGCTGCGCGGCTGGGGCGGAGCCTGACATGGGCCCTGACATGTCGAAGCCCTCCGTGCCGCCCGTCCCGGCCCGCGCCGACCGCGCCGCGACCTTCCCGGACCGGGTGACCGCCCAGTGGGCCACCCAGCAGGTGATCGACCTGAACGAGCAGGTCATCCACCGCTGGCTCGCCCAGTCCACCCGGCGGCGGCTCGTGATCGAGGCGGCCTGGCCCTCGCGTCCCGATCCCGTGGGGACGCTGCTCACCACCGGGATGGCGCTGGCCGGCCAGGAGCCCGTCCCGGTGCGCGCCGCCCGGGTCGTGCTCCGCCGGAACGTGTCCGGCGAGCCCGGCGCGCACCCGTTCACCGTGCACTCCTCCCTGCCCGTCGTCCTGTAGAGGCTCCCGTGTCCCTGAACCCCGCCGAGCACGACCGCAAGTACGGCGAGCTCGACCAGGTCGTCCGCTCTCATCTGGGCCTCGGTGCGCGCGCTCCCGAGGCCGTGGACGGCTATCTGCGGCAGACCTGGCGCACCCGGCCCTGGGCCATCGCCGTCGCCGCCGAGCAGCTGCGCACCCTCGCGGACAACCCTCCCGGGCGGCTCCGGCTGCGGCTCGGCGAGTACTACCGGCTGCCCGACCTGGGCCTGCCGCCCGAGGAGATCCGGGACTGGCTCGCGGGCCTCGCCGACCGGCTCGACGAGAGCCTGGCGACCGGCCAGGCCCCGCCGCCCGGCCCGCCCGCGACCCCCTGGGAGTGGCGGGCCCGCTTCCCCGAGCTGGCGCAGCTGCTCGGCGGCTGGTTCACCCAGGACATGCCGGACGAGTTCGGCGACCACGAGTCCGCGCTCGCCGACTACCTGGAGGGCACCGACCCCGGCCTGGTGGCCCAGCTGACGGGGGAGCTGCACGACCTGCTCGCCCTCGGCCTCGACGAGGACGAGCTCGCCCTGGCCCTGGCCGCCCTCGGTGCCGAGGTCGTGCCGCCGGCCTCCCTCACCCCCGGTGCCTGGCTCACCTCCCTCGCCGTGCGCCTGCGCGGCTAGGTCGTTTCTTTCGTATCAGGGCCGGACACCGCGGACCCGGCCAAGATCCGGAACGGACGGCTGGGCCGTTTCTGCTCGACCCCGGTGGGGCAGTCGCGGTGCAGCGGGGGCCGTACGGCTGCGGTGGTGGTGAGCGGGATGGCCAGACCGATATGGACCGGGGTGCTCAGCTTCGGGCTCGTCAGCGTTCCCGTGGGGCTGTACACCGCCACGTCCGCGCACACGCTGCGTTTCCACCAGTTGCAGCGAGGGACCTCCGACCGGATCCGCAACCGGCGGGTGAACGAGCGGACCGGTGAGGAGGTGGAGCCCGACGACATCGTCAAGGGCTTCGACGCGGGGGACGCGTACGTCCTCGTCGAGCCCGAAGAGCTCGACGAGATCGCGCCCGGGCGCTCGAAGGCGCTGGAGATCAGCGGGTTCGTGGACCTGGACGCCATCGATCCGATCTTCTTCGACCGGACCTACTACCTCGGGCCGAAGGACAAGGCGTACGCCAAGGTCTACGCCCTGCTGGAAAGGGCCCTGGCGAAGAGCAGCCGGGCCGGTGTCGCCACCTTCGTCATGCGTGGCCGGGAGTATCTGGTGGCCCTCAAGTCCGAGGGCGGCATCCTCACCCTCCACACGCTGCACTGGGCCGACGAGATCAGGGACCCGCGCGACGAGGTCCCCGACCTCCCCACCGGGCGCACCGGGGCCGGGGCCAAGGAGATGCGGATGGCCGAGCAGCTCATCGACACGCTCGCCATGGACTGGGACCCCGAGCAGTTCCACGACACCTACCGGGACAAGGTCGCGGCCCTCCTCAAGGCCAAGGAGTCCGGCGAGGCCGTCGAGAAGTCGGAACCCGCCCCCGAGGCCACCAACGTGATCGACCTGTCCGAAGCCCTGCGCGCGAGCGTCGAACGGGCCCGGGGCGCGAGCGGAAAGGCGAGAGGAACGGCGAACGGAAAGGCGAGCGGGAAGGGCAGGCCGACCAAGAGCGGGCCGGCAGAGGCGGGCCTCGACGAGCTCAGCAAGGCCGAGCTGTACGAGAAGGCGGCTGCTGCCGGCATCCGCGGGCGCTCCGCAATGAACCGCGGCGAGCTGATCGAGGCGCTGGCCGCCGAGGACGCCGCCCGGGCCGCATAGACGGTCCGCTCGCCGACGGTCCCCCTGCCCGGCCCCCGCCCCGGCTTTTCGATCCGCCCCGGCTCTTCGACGTCAGTTCTTCGCAGCATCCCTATCGTCCGCCCGCGTCACCGTCCGCCGCATCACCGTCCGCCCGCGTCGCCGGGAGGTTCCGGTTCGCCGGGCATCAGCACGCGCAGCGCGCGCTCCGTCTCGGCCGGGTGCGGGACGGAGACCGCGACGCGGCGGAAGGGCGCGTCGGCCGCGAGGTCCATGTACAGGGCCGGACCGTCGGAGCGTACGGCGACGAAGTCCGTACCGTCCGGCCCGTGCCGGGTGCCCACGCAGTGGCCGGGCAACCACCTGCCGGGGCCGGCCTCCCCGCGCAGCACCCGCCACCAGCTCGTCTCGACGCCCACGCCGCGCAGGGCCCGGACGGGCACCCGGACCGTGCGCCGCCGTGCCGCCAACGTCTCGCGCGGACCGAGCCGTACGACGACCTCGTCCCCTTCCACCGCCACACGCGTCACGGGAACTTCACCCTCCTCCGGCCCGGGCCTCGGCGAGCCGTCGGCGCGCCGCCGAGGGGGAGCGCCCACGCGGCGCGCCCCGCCAGGGGTCGCGGGACAGGAGCTCGTCGGCGTCGGCGAGGGTCCAGCGGCGGGCGGTGAGAGCGGGATCGTCGACGTCCGCCCAGGCCAGCGGTGCCGCGACCGGGGCGCCGGGGCGGGCCCGTACGGCGTACGGGGCGACGACGGTCTGTCCGTACCCGTTGCGCTGGACGTCCAGGTAGAGCCGGCCCCGGCGGTCGCGCTTGCGGGCCGCCGTCGTCAGCTCGTCCTCGTACCGGGCGGCGAGCAGCTCCGCGATGTCCCGAGCGAGGGTGCGTACCTCGTCGAAGGGGGCCCGGCGCAGCAGCGGCACCACGACGTGCAGGCCGCGCGAGCCGGTCGTCATGGGCAGCGAAGGCAGCTCCAGCTCGTCGAGCAGGGAGCGCAGCCGCCGGGCCGCCCGCCGTACGGCCTCGAAGTCGTCGCCCGGGGGATCGAGATCGAAGACCAGCCGGTCCGGATGCCCGGGGCGGTCGGCCCTGGAGAGCCAGCGGTGCGGGGTGACGCAGGCCTGGCCCGCCAGATAGACCAGCGAGGCCGTGTCGTCGCACAGGGCGTACGTGACCGTCCCGTCCTCCTTGGGCAGTTCCGCCCGGTCCAGCCAGTCGGGGAAGTACTCGGGGACGTCCTTCTGCATGAAGCCGGAGTCGTCGATGCCGTCGGGATGCCGTTCCAGCATCAGCGGACGGTCGCGCAGATGCGGCAGCATGCGGTCGGCCACGCGGTGGTAGTACGCGGCCAGATCGGCCTTGGTGATGCCGTCCTCGGGAAACAGCACCTTGTCCGGCCGGGTCACCTCGACGGTGCGCCGGCCGGCCCGGACCGTCGTCCTCGCCGTCACGAGGCGCTCCCGGACACCTGTCCGAGGGTACGGCCGCTGCGGGTGGAGCGGGCGCGGTGCGGATCGGTGCCGCCGTTCCCGTGGGCGCTCCGGTCGGCGTGCTTGACCAGCAGCCACGCCTCCCGGCCGCCGTCGTCACCGCTGCGGACACGGGTCAGCGCGTAGCCGCCGTGCAGCTTCTTCCCGTCCAGCCGGAAGGAGGCGTGGCCGTGGTCGAGGGCCTCGGCGAACGGGATCTCCCGTCCCGCGCGGTCCTCGGAGAGGTTCCGGTAGGTGCCCTCGTCCCAGACGATGACCGTACCGGCGCCGTACTCGCCGGACTCGATCACGCCCTCGAAGTCGCGATACTCCAGCGGATGGTCCTCGGTCGGCATCGCGAGCCGCTTGTCGTGCGGATCGGCCGAGGGGCCCTTGGGCACCGCCCAGGACCTCAGGACCCCGTCCACCTCCAACCGGAAGTCGAAGTGCATCGCGGTCGCGTCGTGGATCTGGACGACGAACGACGGCTCCCCGTCCGGCGTGGCCGCCGCGTCTTCGCCCTCCGGTTCGGCGGTACGGCCGAAGTCCCGGCGCCGTCGGTACTCCTTCAGCGCGCGCTCACGCCCCATGGCCTCCACCTCGGACTCCTCGTCGACGGGACGCCTCTCTCCCGCTCGCGCCTACCCCGGACGCTCGCCGGGAACCTCCGCTTCCGGGATGTGGTGCCGTCAATGCCGGGTTCGCGGTGCCCATGAGCCGACCCGTGCAGGGAGTCGTCCACCACGTCCGCGACGATGGTGTCCCCGGGCTCCGCCTCCCCGCCCAGGAGCAGCGAGGCGATGCGGTTGTCGGGCTCGGTCTGGATCGTGCGGCGAGCGACCAGCCGATCATGAAGCACGTCAAGGTGACGGTCGGGCCCGCTGAGGGCACCGTCACAGCGCCCCGCGCACCGGGCGCCGACTGCCGTACCGGTCGGGGAGCGCCCCTCCGGCCCGCGTGCCGCCGCCCGGACTGCGACCGGCTGCCGCCGCGGATACGCTGGCCTCGACCCAGACGTCCGATAGATCCTGAATGCCCGACATGCCCCAGGGAGTCGTGTGGCCACCCCGCAGCCCGTACTCGCCCCTCCCGCGAAAGCCGCCGTGTTCCTCGTCGCCACCGTGAACCCCGGAGGCGAGGAAGCGGTGCGCGAGGCGCTCGGCGACCTCGCGGGTCTCGTCCGTTCCGTGGGCTTCCGGTCGCCCGAGGACGGCCTCACCGGTGTCGTCGGCATCGGTGCGGCGGTCTGGCCCCGCCTCTTCGGCGGCCCCGCGCCCCGGGACCTCCACCCCTTCCGGCCCCTGCGCGGCCCCCGCCACACCGCACCGGGCACCCCCGGCGACCTCCTGCTCCACGTACGAGCCGCCCGCATGGACCTCTGCTTCGAGCTGACCCGGCTGGTGGGCGAGCGGCTCGGCGGCGCCGTCACGGTCGTCGACGAGGTGCACGGCTTCCGCTACTTCGACGAGCGAGACCTCCTCGGCTTCGTCGACGGCAGCGAGAACCCGCAGGGCGCGGCGGCCGCCGACGCGGTCCTGGTGGCCGACGAGGACCCGGAGTTCGCGGGCGGCAGCTACGTCGTGGTGCAGAAGTACGTGCACGACATGGCGGCCTGGCAGGCGCTCCCCGTCGAGGAGCAGGAACGGGTCATCGGCCGATCGAAGAGCGCCAACGTGGAGCTGCCCGACGACGTCGAACCGGACGACTCGCACGTCGCGCTCAACACGATCGTCGACGAGGACGGCACCGAGCGGCAGATCGTGCGCGACAACATGCCGTTCGGGACGGTCGGTCGCGGCGAGTTCGGCACGTACTTCATCGGCTACGCCCGGACGCCCGAGGTCACCGAGCGGATGCTGGACCGCATGTTCCTCGGCGGCCCGTCGGGCGCCGTGGACCGCATCCTCGACTTCTCCACGGCCCTGACCGGGTGCCTCTTCTTCGTGCCGAGCGCCGACTTCCTCGACGACCTGCCCGACCCGCCCACCGCATCCGTGCCCGTCGAAGCCGTCCCTGCCGACGCCCTCCCCGCCGGAGCCCCCGGCGAACGGACCGAAGCCGTTCCCCCGCACACCCTTCCGGTCGGCTCCCTCGGCATCGGCAGCCTGAAAGGAGCCTGAGCGCCATGACGTCCTCCGGCGACCCCGCCGCCACCAACAACCTGCACCGCGAACTCGCCCCCGTGACGGCGGAGGCCTGGGCGCAGATCGAGGAGGAGGCCCGGCGCACGTTCCGGCGCCATGTCGCCGGCCGCCGGGTGGTCGACGTACCCGACCCGGTGGGCCCCGAGCTCGCCGCCGTCGGCACCGGCCACCTCACCGAGATCGCCCCGCCCGCCCCCGGGGTGACCGCCCGGCTGCGCGAGGCGAAGCCGCTGGTCGAGCTGCGCGTGCCGTTCACCGTCAGCAGGGCGGCCGTGGACGACGTCGAGCGCGGCTCGAACGACTCCGACTGGCAGCCCGTCAAGGACGCGGCGCGCGCGATGGCCTTCGCCGAGGACCGCGCCGTCTTCGACGGATATCCGGCGGCCGGCGTCGACGGGCTGCGCGACCGCAGTTCCAACCCGGTCGTCGCGCTGCCCGCCGAACCCCGCGACTACCCCGACGCCGTCAGCCGCGCGCTGACCGAGCTGCGGCTCGCCGGTGTCGACGGCCCGTACGCCCTGCTGCTGGGCGCCGACGACTACCGCGCGGTCAGCGAGACCTCCGACCACGGTTACCCGATCGCCGCCCACCTCGGCAGGATGCTCGACGGGCCGCCGATCTGGGCGCCGGCCCTCACCGGCGCGTTCGTCCTGTCCACCCGTGGCGGCGACTTCGAACTGCGGCTCGGCCAGGACCTGGCCATCGGTTACACGTCCCACGACCGGCACGGGATCGAGCTGTACTTCCAGGAGACGCTGACGTTCCTGGCGTATACGGACGAAGCCGTCGTCGTGCTCCAGCACTGAGGGGTCCGACGCCGCGCTCCTGGCTTGCGCAGTCCGCGATCGTCCGGATGGCCGGTGCGCCGGCCATCGGTGCCGCGGTCGGCGCGGGCGTCGGCCTGGTGGCCGGCGCGGCCCTCGCCGCGCCGGCCGCCGTCGCCACCGTGGAGACCGTCTTCACGGGCTCGGGCTGAGCCGGGCCGAGCCCGTCAGGAGGGTGAGGCGTCAGGCGCTGATGGAGACGACGAGCGCGGTGGCCGGGCCGCCGGGCGTGCGGTAGGAGACGCTCTCCCCGGCCCGCCGCCCCATCAGGGCCAGTCCGAGCGGGCTGTCGGAGGTCACCAGGGCCGGGTCGTCGGCGTCGGCCAGTTCGCCGACGTGCACGGTCGACTCCGCGCCGTCCTCGAACCGTACGGTGACCGTGCTGCCCACCCCCACGACGTCCGAGGACGGCGGCCCGGCGACGCCCGCCTCCCGCATCCGCCCCTCGATCTCGGCGATCCGCCGGTCGAGCCGGGCGACCACTTCGGCGCGCTGCAACTCGTCGGCCTCGTCGGCCCGGTCGCCGACGTCGTCCGGGTCCCGCAGGGTCGCTGCCGCGCTCCCGCGTTCCGCGCGCAGCTCGGCGAGCTCCCGCTGGAGCGCCCGGAGGGCGTCGTCACTGATGGGCTCGGGGCCGTCGGTCATTCCTGCTCCCAGGTAGCCGGTGGAAACGTCGAGTCTCAGGGCCTCCATTACCGCATCGGCTGACGAACCGGGCAAATCACCGTGGTCCGGGTGCCTGGCGCTTCCCGGAGACGTCTCTCCCCGTCGGCCCGCCCCGCCGCCGCCCCCTCAGTCCTCCTCCGGCTGGATCCCGGCCAGCAGGTTGAACGCGCCCGTCAGCATGTTCAGCGTCACCACCCCGACGACCTCGGCGATGATCCGGTCGCTCCAGCCGTGCGCCCGCAGCTCCGCCACGTCCTCGTCGCCGAGGGAGCTCGGTTCGGCGAGGACGCGCAGGGCGACCGCGATGAGGGCGGACTCGCGGGCGTCGGTCGAGGTGCCCTGGCGGGCCAGCTCGATGTCGGTCCCGCTCAGGCCCGCGGCGCGGGCCGCCGCCACGTGGGCCTCGCGGCAGGTGCCGCAGCCGATCCACTCCTGCGCGGCGAGCGAGATCTTCTCGCTCAGGGCGCGCGGGATCTTCACCCGCTTCATCGCCCGGGACAGGCTGAGGTAGCCCTCCAGGACGGCCGGCGAGTGCGCCATCGTCGACACCATCTCGCCCGCCGCGCCGTGTCGCTCGACGATGTCGGCGAGCAGCTCGCGCGCCCTTCCGGCGGCCTGCTCCGGTTCGAGCGCGGTCAGTCGTCGCACTGTGCCTCCTCCTCAGGATACCCGTAGGGGGTATAACGCGGCCGAGGGTCCTGGAGTTCCCGGCGAGGCGTTCGTACGATCGGAGGGTGATCAAAGGCGTCATGTTCGACTTCTCCGGCACACTGCTGCGCGTCGAGTCCGTCGCGCACTGGCTCGACGCGGTCCTCGGCGAGGCCGAGGTCCGGCTCTCCGGCGACGAGTTCGCCCACACCGTGGAACGGCTCACCTTCCACGGCGCCCTGCCCGGCGGCCCGGCCCCCCACAAGGTGCCCGCCCGGCTGAAGAAGCTGTGGGCGGAGCGTGATCTCGACGCCGAGCGGCACCGCGCCGCGTACACGGCGCTGATCCGCGAGGCCGGGGTCACCGACCGGTCCCTGGTCCGGGCGCTCTACGACCGCCACATGGCCCCCGAGGCCTGGCACCCGTACCCCGACACCGCCCGCACCCTCGGCGAGCTGAGCCGCGGCGGCGTCGCCGTCGCCGTGGTGAGCAACATCGGCTGGGACCTGCGGCCGGTGTTCCGCGCCCACGCCCTCGACGAGTGGGTCGACGTCTACGCCCTGTCCTTCGAGGTCGGCGTGCAGAAGCCGGACCCGGCCATCTTCCGCTTCGCCTGCGAACGGCTCGGCCTCGCTCCCGCCGAGACCCTGATGGTCGGCGACGACCGCAGGGCCGACGGCGGCGCCGAAGCGCTCGGTGCCCATGTGCACCTCGTCGACCACCTCCCCGTCGACCGCCGTCCGCACGGTCTGCTCCCGGTCTTCGGTCTGCTCGGCGGCGACGGTGCGTAGCACGGGGGGATCGGCCGTCCGTCGGTGACGGGTCGGTGATCCGTCGGTGATCGGTGGGCGGTCCGTCGGTGGGGCCGGCCACGGTGGAAGCACTCCGGAGCCGGCGCACCGGTCGGAGTCCCGCCACTTCACCCACCGAGAGGATCCTCGCCGTGGAACAGCTGCTCGTCACCCGCATGCGCGCCTATCTGGACGCCGGTCTCGCCCTGGACGTCGACCGCCTCGACGCGCTGTACGACCCCGCGTTCACCAACGTCCGCGTCGACCTGGGGGGCCGCACGGTCGTTCTGACGAAGGCCGACTTCATGGGCAGGTTCCGCGCCCTGAAGGAGGCCGGCCAGAGCCTGGGGGATTCCGTGGACGACGTGACGTTCCCGCACGCCGGGCTCTGCGGCGACCTGGGCTCCGTCGTGATGCACCGGGTCGAGGACGGCGTCCCCGCGCTCTACCAGTTCGTCTGGCGCGTCGAGGGCGGCCGGCCCACCACCCTCCTGCGCGAGTACACCTTCGAGCGCGACCTCGGCCCGCTGCTCGCCATGATGGCCGCGGTCACACCCAGTTGACCTTCGCCTGTTCGAGGAGCGGATCGTCCACCATCTCCCACAGCGGCACGGCCACGTTGCCGATCCGGTAGCGCCCGCCGAAGTGGAGCCCGAGCACCCGGTGGTCGGTGAGGTCGAAGACCGGGGAGCCGCTGTTGCCGCCGAGCGTCGAGCAGTCGTGCCTCATCACCCGGCCGCCGGGCTCGAACTCGGTCGCCATGCCCGGCTGCAGGCGCTTCACGTTGTAGATGTCCATGAAGATCCGCCGCATCGACTCCGGCTCGTTGCGGCGCCCGTCCCAGGCCGGATAGCCAATGACGTAGACAGGCCGCCCCGGCAGGCTCGCCGGGGCGTCCGCCGCCACCGCCAGCGGGGTCGGCAGCGGTTCGCCGTCGGGCGGGGCGATCCGCAGCAGGGCCATGTCCACGTCCGGGTGGATCCCGATGACCTCGGTGATCTCGTACGGCAGGGTGCCGGCGGCCGGCACCGGGCCGGGTGCGGGGTGCGCGGGCAGCTCCTCGCCGGGGTCGACCCGGGCGGTCATGCCCTGCTGGAAGGTCCAGCCCTCGCCCTGGGCGCGGCTGAACTCGGCCGCCACGTGCCGGTTGGTCATCACCGCCTCCGGGCCGACCAGGAAGCCGGTGCCGATCCAGTCCAGGTTCGGATGGCCGGTGACCTCGACCCGGCCGACCCGGGCGATGGACTCGTGGATCGCGGCCCGGCTCGCGTCGAGCACCGCCCAGTCGCCCTGCTGCGGGGCGAAGTCCTGCCCCTGCACCAGGATCGCGGGCCGGCCCTCCAGCAGGACGATCGCCTCCACCCCGAAGTACTCGTCCTCGTCGACCTCGTCGGCCTTGCCCTCCGCCAGCTTCTCCAGGCCGGCGGCACCCGCCTCGAGGACCCTGGCCCGCTCCTCCTGGGCGAAGCGTTCGATCTCGACGGCCGGGGCGACGCCGGGCGGCAGCTCCTCTGCCGACTCCTGGATCTCCAGCTCCTGTTCGAGCCGCGACCGCACCCGCGCGGCCACCTCGCCCAGATCGCCGAAGACCTGCTCGGGGCCGGTCGCCACCGGCGATCCGCTGTGCGATCCGCTCCGTGATCCGTACGTCATCTCCCGCCACCTCCGCCTGGCGCCGCGCGCCTCCGCCGTTCAGCCGTTCACCGGTCGGTCCGTCGCCCGTCCCTTCACAGGTCCTGCTCCTGGGGCAGCCTCGACTGCGCTGTCATGATCTCCGCGTACAACTCGGGCCGGTTCTCCCGCAGATGGGCGAGGATCCGGCTCATCTGGGTGCCCACGTTCACCACCGCCGTCGAACGGCCCTGGTACTCGACACCGGTCACCCGGCGCGCCCCGCGGTGCAGCGCGACGACGGTCCACCGGTCCGTGAACACCGGCGAGCCGGAGGACCCGCCCTGCGTGTCGGTGAAGTAGGCGAGGTTCTCGTCGTCCGCCTGGTAGACGAGGTTGTTGCGCAGCGCGACCCGTTTCGGCATGCCCTTGGGGTGCTGGATGATGTTGACCGCCTGGGGGGCGTTCCCCCGGCTCTCGCAGGGCGCGGTGGCCACCCGCAGCACCATCCGCTGCGGCTGGGCGGTCGTCAGACGCAGGATGGCGTAGTCGAGTTCCTCGTCCCAGGCGACCAGGCCGGAGGCCGTGGCCTCCTCGGTCTCGGCCTGGTCGGCGCCGTAGTCGAAGCGCGACCGCGAGTTGCGCACCTGCAGCTGGAGGTCCTCCTCGGCGACCTGCTTGCGGCCGCCGCCGATGCCGTTGCGGGCGTTCACCACGTGGTGGTTGGTGACCAGGAGGCCCGGGGCGATCAGCCAGCCGGTGCCCACGTGCGGGTACGCCGGCTGGAGCTGCGTGCCCGACTCGTAGGGCGGCACGGTGACCCGGGCGACGGCCGCGCCGGCGACGAAGCCCTCGTGCAGGAACTCGAAGGGCACCATGTCGTCCCGGATGACGATCTCCTCCTTGAACTCCGCGGACAGGAACTCGGCCGGCAGCTCCGGCTCGCCGGCCGCGTCGCGCACCACGTGGTCGAGGGCCCGCTGGAAGACGGCGACCGGGCCGCGGTCCGCGGCGAGCGCGATCGCGTTGCGCAGCCACAGCTCCAGCGGCACCTCGCCCTCCATCAGGCGCTCGACCCGGTTCATGATCCGCAGGTCGGACTGGGTCTGGGTGAACGGGGTCGGCTGCGGCGGCAGGGCCGCGCGGAAGTGGTCCCGGACGCCCGCGAACAGCCGGCCCCGCAGCTCCCGGTCGGCGAGCCCCGCCTCCATGGCCGCGTTCTCCACCGCGAGCAGTTCCTCGGCGGACAGGTACGGCTCCTCGCGCCAGGCGGCCTCGGCGTGGTCCGGCGGCGGGGTGACGCCCACCAGGGCCGTTCCGCCGGGCGCGGGGCCGTATCCGGGGATGCCGCCCCGCTCGCGCGGGCCCGGGCCGGCGTCGAGCGCGGCGGCCACACCGAGCAGGAGATCGCCGCTGCGGTCGCCGAGGGTCAGCGCCCGCCAGGCGAGACTGTCCAGCGTGCCGTGCCGCCGAGCCTCCGCGAGCACCTCCTCGATCCGCTCGCGTGACATCGGCCGGGCGGACGGACCGCCGTACGCGTCGGCCGACGGTTCGGCGTAGGGGTCCGCGTACGCGGCACGGGCCGGCCGGGCCGGCGCGGTCGTGCCCGGTGGCACGGCGCCCGCCGCCGCCGACTCCAGGATGCGGGCCAACGGCTCGCGCAGCTGCGGCTCGTCGGCCATCGCCGTCTCGATCCACCGGGCCAGCGCCGCCACCACGGCGTCGTCGTCGCCGGGCAGCCCCACCAGGCGCAGCGTGCGCGCCAGGGCCGGCGGGTCGACCCGGCAGGCCGACACGGCCGCCGCCCGGGCCAGCGCCGGCTGCGCGGCCAGGTCCTCGTCGTTCAGCCCGCGCAACCGGTGCGCGAGCCGGGCGTCCGTCTCCGCGGAGTCCGTGTCCGCGGCGGCGGCGAGCCGGGACCGGGCCACCAGGACGCCGATCGACTCGTAGGGCAGCCCGAGACCGGCCGCCACGCCCTCGGCCTCCTGGAGTGCCCGGTCCGCCTCGGTGAAGTCGCCCACGTCCTGGGCGAGCCGTGCGGACAGCTGCAGCAGCTCCAGGCGGGTCTCCGCGCAGCCCGCCTCCTCCGCCCGGTCCACGGCCCGCTCGGCGGTCTCCCGGGCGTCCTCGACGCGCCCGGAGCGGGCCAGTGTCTCCACGAGCAGCGCGTGCAGCCTGCTGCACGGCGTCCACGGCTGCCGTTCGGTGAGCCGTCGCGCCGCGACCTCCGGATAGCCCTGGGTGAGCAGGTCCTCGACCTCGCGGGCGGCGATCCGCTCCCAGTCCTCCTGGTCGGCTTCGGCCATGATCCGGTCCGGTACGTGTCCGCCGATCCGGCCGAGCAGGAAGGCCGCCGAGCGGGGTGCCATGTCGCGGTCGGCGCCCGCCAGGTGGTTCTCCACGCCGGGCTGCCAACGGTCCTCCACCGTGCGGGGGTTCTCGCCGAGCCGCAGCCGGTGGTAGATCTCCTCGGCGCGGTCCCGGAGGGTGTCGCGGGCCGCGTAGTGGGCCACGGCCCGGGCATCCACCGCGCGCATGAGGTCGGTGCGTGCCTCGTCGGACAGCCGCAGCATGATCGAGCGCAGGTCGGGCCGGTGCCGGATCGCCTGCGGCCCCGCCGACTCCATCAGGTCGAGCCGGGACACCAGCCGGCCGAAGAGCCGGCCCGCGTCGGCCGTCGACAGATCCCCGAGCCCGGCCGGCCCGGCGAGCACGTCGCGGACCAGTTCGGGGGTGATGACCCGCAGCGCGAGCCCGGCCTGGACGAGGGCGCGCACCTCCGGGTCGGCGATGTGCTTGAGGATCCGGTCGTACAGCGTGCCCTGGATCAGCATCTGGTCGACGCTGCTGTGCAGCCGCCGCCGGGAGGTCAGGCTGCGCAGCAGGTCGCCGAGCGATTCGGACCCCTCGCCGAGACACACCGCGGTGCGCGCGGCGAGCTTGAGGCTGAGCGGATGGCCGCCGACCTGGGCGTAGAGGCTGCGCGCCACCGTCTCGTCGTCGACGCCGCAGGAGATCAGGAGGTCCACCGAGGCCTGCTCGTCGAGCTCCGACAGCTCCATGGTGCGCGGGTTGAGGACCCTGGCCGGGTGCTCGATCGGCGCCCGCCCGGCGACCACCCAGCGCAGCCGCGGGTACTCGGCGCGCAGCGCCGTCCACACGGCCCACATGCGGGAGATGATCGGCGAACCCCGGTACTGCGCCTCCTCGAAGGAGTCGAGCGCGATCACCAGCGGCGGATCCATGCCGTCGGCCGGGGCGGCGACCGCCTTGGCGACCAGGGTGCCGAGCTCGCGCGCGAGTTCCTGCTCGCGGGCGCTGGCCTCGGCGTGGAATCCGGCGGAGTAGTCGCGGCTGAGGGTGGCTCGGGTGGCGGAGAGCCGGGACAGGTCGTCGATCTGTTTGAGTTCGCCGCGCTGCGCGTCGGCGGTCGCCCCGCAGCGGCCGGCGAGGGCGTCGAACGCCTCGCGGTGGTCGGGGTACTGGATGCCGAGCTGCCGGGCCGACTCGGCGATCACCGTGGCCGGTTCGTGGATGGAGAGCGTCGGGCGTTCGAAGTCGATGTAGGCGAAGGGGAATCCGTCCGGCGCCTCACGCAGACTGTCGAGCAGGAAGCGGGCGAGCAGCGTGCTCTTGCCGATCCCGCCGATGCCGTGCAGCAGCACCGGGGGTTCGGCCGGCTCGGTCGGCAGCGCCAGGTACGCGCGCAGCGCGTCGAGCTCGCGGAGGCGGCCGTGGAAGGTGTCCCGGACGAGCAGGCGCAGCGGCTGCAGGAGACGGGCCCGCTCGAGGCGCCGCTGGATGTCGTCGACGGTCGGCAGGAGACCGGCCGTGCCGGGTACCTGCTCCAGCCACAGCACGGCCTGGAGGAGGTCGGACAGCTCCTCGACGTCCGCGTTCGCGAGGGTGGCCGGACCGGCCGGGACACCCGACAGCAGGCCGAGCGCGGCGCGGGCCACTCCGGATTCCCCGGAGAAGGAGTCCGCGTTGGCCGCGAGCGCGGCCCGGGCGGCCTCCGGGCCCCCGAGCCCCTTCAGGGTCGCCGCGCGCACCTCCGGGGTCAGCACCCAGCGCACCGAGCGCTGCGGGCTGGCCAGGGCCGTGCAGTCGCCGACCAGCTCCAGGCCCGCCGTGCCGCTCGGCGCCGGCTCACCCGGCAGCCGCAGCAGCGCCGGGTCGAACTCGTCGAGCAGGCAAGCCGCTTCGCGATAGGCCCGGCGCAGCTGGGGCATGGCGGGCACCACCGGCGGCGCGGGGGTGCGCAGTGTGCGGAGCCGGTCGGCGAAGTCCTCGCCCGGTGCCAGGCTCTGGTGGAGCCGCACGGCCTCCTCCACCGCCGTGCACACGCGGCGCATGTGGCTGTCCGCCGGATCGGCCGCCTCCACGGCCCGCAATACCTCGGTGACGGTCGTCTCCACGAGCCCCGGCGGCGGCGGGTCCGCCGGGCCGCCCGTCATCGCGGCCGTCCCGGCGAAGAACCGGGTGAAGAAGTCCCGCAGTTCGTCGGGGCCCGCGGGGCGGGCGGTGTCCCGGCACTCGCTCTTCCTGATGTCGTAGGGGAGTTGGTGCGTCGCGGTGGCGTACCCGAGCAGCACGAGCCGCGGCACCGTCTCCTCGCGCACCGGGGTGTGCTCGTAGATGGCGAGGGCGAGCTTGCCGATGCAGTCCCACACGTCGGAGTTCGGGTCGAGCGCGTCGCACTCGTCGAGCACCAGCCAGAAGCGGTCCTCGGCGGCGGTGGCCCGGCGGACGATCCGGTGGACCGCGTCGTCGAGCGACGGCAGTGGATCGTTCAACTGTGTCGGGTTCAAGGGGAAGCCGTCGGTCTCCGGGCCCGACACGAACTCGGCCAGCCGGCCCACAAGACGGGCAGCCGTCGACGTGCGCGACAGGGTCACCCGTACCGGACGGAAGCCGGTGTGCTGCCCCAGATGCCGGATCAGGCGGTACGTGTACGAGCGCCCGCTGTCCGGCTCGCCGTCCACCACCAGGACCGAGAGCTCCGGATCCGTCACGAACCGGCGCAGCGTCCCCCGCAGCTCCGCCCGGTCGATGAAGACCTCGGTGCCGTGCCGCAGCACCACCGCCTCGAACGGGTCGAGCGCGGCCAGCCGTGCCTGCTCGTCCTCGCGCAGCCGGCCCAGCAGCGCCCGCACCTCCATGCCCCGCCCGACCGCGTCGGCCGCGTCGAGGCGGTCGAGCGCGTCCAGGCGGGCCAGGGCGTCGAGGAGCCGCCGCTGATGGGCGATGTCCTTGCGGGCCGCCCCCACGATCAGCCGCGCGTTCGCGTCCCGGTCCGGAGTGAGCGGCAGATCCGCCACGAAGTCCGTGGTGAGGGCGGTGCGGAGCAGCCGCGTCCGGGGATCGGGGTCGTCCAGGAGATGGTCCCGCACCCAGCTGGTGACGAGGCCCCACTCCGTCTCGGTGAGAGGCATGACGCACCTGCCCGATCGTCCCTGCGCCGATGGGGACGACTACGCTGCTGTCATCGTCCCGCCGGGCGGCGGCCGCCGCAATCGCTGACCGCGCCCCCCGGTGGCACGGGCGGCGCCGCGGCTCGTGGCCGCCGCGCCGGCCCGCGCGCCGAGCGTCCTCGGGTCACGTCGTCATCATGATGTCGTCGTACGACTCCAGGCGCCGCCAGCGCTCCTCCGGCGCGCGCGTCGGAGGCATCAGGTCCACGTCCGGCAGTGGCCCGAACTCCAGCTCGGTGATCTCCGCGACGTCCGAGACCGGCACCTGGTAGGTGCGGAACGGGCCCAGCGGCGGCGGCGCGCCCGCCGTGGCCCCGGCGAGCGCCCGGTCCGCGTCCCGGCTCAGGTCCGGGCTCTGGTCGAGCACGTACGCCGTCGCCGCCAGCGCCCCGTCCTGCATGAACGCGGCCACCTTCCAGAAGCGCAGCGGCACCTGGATGCCCCGGTAGGGCGGGTCGGAGTCCTGCAGCACCGGCCCCGTGAACACCGTCAGCTTGCGGTCGTACTCGGCCGCGTGGTCCAGGAGGTAGTTCTCCAGGCCCTGCCACAGCTGCTTGCCCTGGTTGAACACGTCGGCCTGCGGCGCCGCGTTGGTGAAGTGGAAGGTGTCCGTGTTCGCCCGGCCCGCCACCGCCGCCGCGCCCCACACCGGGTCGAGCCGGCGCACCAGATGGCCGCGGTCCAGGCTGTTGTTCCGGTAGATGTCGTCGCCCGCCTGCTGCTCGCGGGGCAGTCGCGGGTCGAACAGCCACACGTCGTCGCGCGGCACGTCCTCGAGGAGTTCCCGCCCCTCGATGCAGACGGCGGTCGAGGCGGCGAGCCGCCGGTCGGGTCGGAAGACGACGGTGAAGTGCGTGTAGGGCAGGACCACCGTCTTCACCGACGCACGGGCCGGCAGCGCCAGCGGCACCGTCGGGCCGAGGAAGTTCTCGTCGTAGCCGGTGCGGTCGCCGAACTGGTCGTGCCGGAAGTCGCTTGTGTTCATACGATGTAAGTACCGCGCGGGGGAGGGCTGCCCACGGCACCGGACCCGTAGGCCACTCGAACAGACGCCCCCCGGTGCCCCCTCCACCCGTCCAAGGAGGCACCCCATGCCCACCGGAATCTCTCTGCACGTCGGACTGAACCGCGTCGACCCCGACCGCTACGGCGGCTGGGACGGCACCCTGGTGGCCTGCGAGAACGACGCCCGCGACATGGCACGGCTGGCTCGCGCCGCCGGCTTCTCGGACACCGTGCTGCTCACCGAGGAGGGCACCGTCGACCGGATCACCGCCGAACTGCGCGCGGCGGCCGAACGGCTCGCCGCCGGCGACATCCTGCTCTTCACCTATTCGGGCCACGGCGGCCAGGTCCCGAACGTCACGGGGGACGACAACGAACCCGACCGGCGCGACGAGACCCTCGTGTTCTACGACCGCCAGTTCCTGGACGACGAGCTCCACCAGGAGTTCCTGCGCTTCGACTCCGGCGTCCGCATCTTCGATCTCGCCGACTGCTGCCACAGCGGCACCAACATCGAGCTGCCCGGCGCCCCCGCCGTGTCCGGACGGTTCGTGCCCGAACCGAAGCAGATCGAGCTGTACGAGCAGGACCGGGACTTCTACGACGACCTCCAGCGTTCGCTCGCCAAGGCCGCGACCCCCTCCGGCAACGGACACGGGCCCCCGGTGATCCTCGTCTCCGCCTGCCAGGACAACCAGGTCGCCGCCGACGGAGACGTCAACGGCGCCTTCACCGGGGCGCTTCTCGGCGTATGGAACAACGGTGTCTTCCAGGGCGACTACCGCACCTTCCACCGCGCCATCCAACGCGAACTGCCGCCCTCCCAGAGCCCCAACCTCTACACCACCGGTTCCCCGACGGAGGCCTTCCTGGGACAGCGTCCGTTCACCGTCTGAGACCCCGGGTGCCGCAGGCACCCCGACGGGGCTCCTACGGCCGGAGTGCGGTGGCGAGCTGCGCCCGCGAGCGGACGTCGAGCTTCTGGTAGATGCGCGTCAGTCGCGCCTCGACCGTCTTCACGCTCAGGTACAGCTTCGCCGCCGCCTCCTGGTTGCTGGCGCCCTGCCCCACCAGACGGGCCAGGCGCAGCTCCGCCTCCGTCAGCGTGGACAGGGCCGGCAGCGCGTCCTCGCCCACCGGGCCCACGTCGCCCGCCGGACCGGCCGGCGTCTCGCTCGTCAGCGCGAGCCACGGCGCCGCCCCGACGCGCTCGAACACCGCGGCCGCGGACTGCAGCGCGGCCTGCGCCGCCGAGCGCCGCCGCCGGCGCCGCTCCACGCGGGCGAGCGACATCAGCGCCCGGCCCTGCTCCAGCGGCAGTCCGGCGTCCGCGAACCGGCCCGCCGTCCCCGCGAGCAGCTCCGCGGCCTCGTCCGTCCGGCCCTCCGCCGCGAGGCACAGGGCGTACGCCCGGTCGCAGCCGAGCAGCACCGTCGTGCGGCCCAGGCGTTCGCCCACCGGGCGGACCGCCGCCAGGACCGCCAGGGCCTCCTCCACCTCGTCGTGCGCGAGCAGCGCCTCCGCCAGCTCCTCGTGCCAGCGCAGCATCGACGGATCCACCGTCGACTGGGCGCGCTCGTTGGCCTCGACCCGGCGCAGCGTCTCCAGGGCCGCGGCGACGTCCCCGTTGACCAGCTGGACCCGGCCGAGCGCGTACAGGCTGCGCGACAGGAAGACCCGGTCGCCCTCCTCCTCCGAGGCCTGCACGCTCCGCCGCGCGTAACTGGCCGCCCGGGCGAAGCTGCCGCCGGCGGTCTCCGCGAGTGCCAGTGCGTACCAGGCGGGCCCGGGCGAGAGCCCTGCCTCCAGGGTCAGCCCGAGCGACTGCCCGGCGTGCGCCAGCGCCGCGGGGCACGGGCCGACCCGCGACTCGATCTCCGCGAGCGTGCTCAGCAGCTCGATCGCGTCCTCCACCGAACCGCGCCGCTGCACCAGCGGCAGCAGCGCGTTGAGCTGTGCCCGGGCGTCCGCGAGCCGCCCGTCGAACAAGGCGTGACGGATCGTCAGGATCTGGGCGGCGTTACGGATCCCGGCCGGCCGCTCGGCCGTCTCCAGTGCCCGGGCCTGCGCGAGCACCGCGTCCGCGTCCGTCGAGCCGAGCGCCCGCTCCATCCGGGCCTGTACGGTCAGGGCCTGCGCCGCCGTACGCGGATCCCCCATCGACGCGGCGAGCGCCGCGGACTCCATCGCGGCCGCCCGTGAACGCGCCGGATCGCCGTCGGCCAGCACGTACTTGACGGCCAGCCGGAGCTGTACGGCTGCCCGCAGCGCCGTGTCGCCCTCGGAGTCCTCCATCGCGTGCACGTACATCTCGTCGAGCCCGGTCAGCCCCTGCCCCGCCGTGTCGAGCACCGCGAGCCGCGCCCGTACCCGGTCGGCCGGCGCCGCGTCCCGGGCCAGCAGATCGGTCGCCGCACGCATCGCCAGATCGGCTCGCGCCGCCCGGGCCGCCTCCTCCGCGGCGTCCACGAGACGGGCGATCCGCCGCTGTCCGTGCGCGCCGGGCGTCGATTCGGCCGCGAGCAGGGCGAGTTCGGCGGCGAGCACGCTGTTGCCCCGCCGCCGGGCGAGGTCCGCCGCCTCGGCGACCTCGGCGGCCAGCTCCTCCTGCGGCGCGTCCGTGGCGAGCGCCCGGTGGCGGACCGCCTCCACCGGATCGTCCACGACCCGCGCCAGCGCCGCGTGGCCCGCGCTGCGTTCGGCCCAGCAGGCGTCGTGCACCAGCGTCGACGGCAGCAGCCCCGCGGTGAAGGCGACCGTGCCGTCCTCGGCGAGCGACACCAGGCCGGCCCGCTCCGCCGCCGCGAGGTCCGCCTCCGCGTCGGGCCGCCCGGCCCGGCGCACCAGGGTCGCGGTCGGCCGCAGCGCGAGCGCCGCCAGGAGCAGCGTCTCGCGCACGTCGGGCGGCGCCGCGCCCAGCAGCTGCCGCGCCAGGTCCCGGGCCCGCCCGGACAGGGTCAGCGCCTCCGCGTGGTGCACCGGGGTCCGGGCGTCGGCGAGCGAGCGGCCCACGGCGAGGGCGAGCCGCGGATTGCCGCCGCTCGCCTTGTGGATGCGGCCGGCCATCCGGGACGGCAGCCGGTGGTGGATGAGGAGCTCGGCGATCTCGTCGGCGTGCAGCGGCGGCACCAGCAGCACGTCCGCCTCCGACGGCACCCACAGCCGGGTGTCGTGCGGGTCCCGCGTGCCGTACGCCGTGTACGCCTCCGGCGTCTCGACGGAGATGACCCGCAGGGCGGCCGGCGCGAGGTGCACGGCGAAACGGAGCAGATCGGCGCTGTCCGGGTCCATGTGCTGCACTCCGTCGACGACGAGCAGCGCGGGCCCGCGGGCGGTCAGCGCCCGCAGGATGCCGGCGATCCCGAGCCGCAGCGCGATCGGGTCCCAACCCGCGTCCTGCGGCGGCGCCTCACGGCAGAGCATGGCGACGGCGGCGCGCTGCGGGCCCGGCAGCCCGTCGAACACCCCGGAGGTCATGACGCCCAGGCCGAGCCCGGCAGCGGCGTCGTCGTGCCCGTGGGGGCATGGGGAGGCCGGCCCGGCAGGGGTGCGCTGGGCGGGCAGGGAGGCGGCGAGGACGTCGCCCTCGGGGGCGTCGATGCCGGTCGCCCCGAGACCGAAGGAGCGGCCGCCGATGGGGTGGCCGGCGGAGTCGGCCGGAGTCGGACCGGCGTCCTTCGCGGTCCGGTCCGTCGCAGCGCTCTCGTCCGGGGCCGCGGGGGGCCGCGGACCGGCGGTGGCGGAGGCCGGGGCGGCGGCCCAGGTGATGGTGGCCGCCACCGAGGCGACCAGGGCGGCGGCTGCCGAGCCGGGTATGTCGCGGTCGGCGGGCAGGGTGGCCAGCCACAGGACGGTCTCGCCGCGCGCCTCGGCGCGGGCGGCGGCGGCCACGGCCACCTCGGTCTTGCCGACTCCGGCCGGACCGGTGAGCAACGCGCGCCCCCGTGCCTGCAGGACGCGTTCGAGTCGGGCGAGGAGTTCCTCCCGGCCCACTGGCGCAGGGCTCAGCGGCGCTGTCGTCATCTGTCCACCACCCTCCCGCGCTCGGGGCCCGGCCCATGAGCCCCGTTGCGCAGAGAATACGGAGCTGATCGCCCCAGTCCAGGCCTTGTGTCCGGCATACGGACAGCACACCCCGGTGAACCGTGCGTGTCCGGCGGGTGACCGGCACACGGAAGCGCCCGTGGTGTAGACCACGGGCGCTTCGCTGACCAGCAACGATGCTGGTGTGGGGGGTGGTTCGAGCGCGATTCGAAAGTGAATCAGCGGCCGATCAGAAGGTCAGGCTCCACGAGTCGATGTAGCCGGTGTCACCCGAGGCCACATCGCGGACCTGGAGCTTCCAGGTGCCGTTGGCGAGCTCGCTCGACGCGTCCACCGTGTAGGTGGCGAGGACGTTGTCGGCGCTGTCCGACGAGGAGGAGGCCTTCAGGTTGCGCACCGTGCCGTCGGGGGCGATCAGGTCGATGACCAGGTCCCCGCGCCAGGTGTGCTTGATGTCCACGCCGACCTTGAGGGTGGCGGGGGCGTTGCCGGCGAGGCCGGTGACGGCGATCGAGGAGGTCACGGTGGTGTTGTCCGCGATGGCCACGTCGGTCGCGTTCGTGAAGACGTTGCCGGCCGGCGGGGTCGTGGTGGTGACCGCGTTCACCGTCTTGGCGGCGTCCGCGATGCCAGTGCCGCAGCCGCCGGTGCAGGTGCCGGGCAGCGGGCGGGCGTTCGTCTTGATCGCGGACTCGATCTCGGCCGGGGTCAGGGTCGACTTGGCCGACTTCAGCAGGGCGGCGAGACCGGCGATGTGCGGGGCCGCCATCGAGGTGCCCTGGTAGGGCTTGTAGTTCTCGGTCGACTGGACCGTCGTGCCGGAGTTCAGCGTGGAGTAGATGCCGTTCTCGGGCGTGGTCACGGTGCCGGGGGTGTCGGTCGAGCGACGGGTCTCGCCGCCGGGGGCCGCGACATCCACGATGGTGCCGTAGTTGGAGTAGTACGACCGGTTGCCCTCGCGGCTGGTCGACGCCACGGTGATGACGTTCGAGCAGTTCGCGGGCGTGAAGCCGGACGCGTTGGCGTTGCTGTTGCCCGCGGCGACGACGACGGTGGTACCGCGCGAGACGGCGCCGTTGATCGCGGTCTGGTAGACGCTCGGGCAGCTGGCGCTGGCGCCGCCCAGGCTCATGTTGATGACCTTGGCCGGGGTCGGGTTGACCGGGACGCCCGGCACGGTGCCGCCGGAGGCCCAGGTGATCGCGTCGGCGATGTCGGCGGACGAGCCGCCGCACTTGCCGAGCACGCGCACGGGCTGGATCTTCGCGTTGTACGCGATGCCCGCGATGCCCTTGGTGTTGTTCGTGACGCCGGCGATGGTGCCGGCCACGTGGGTGCCGTGCCAGGAGGAGTTCGAGGCCTTGGAACCGGTGCCGCACTCGCCGTCGGTGGCGTTCCAGTCGCCCTCGTCCTTGGCGTCCGCGTCACGGCCGTTGCCGTCGCGGGCGTCGGCGGACGTGGAGATGAAGTCGTAACCGGAGATGACGTTGGCCGCCAGGTCCGAGTGGGCGGCGTAGCCCGTGTCGATGACGGCGACGGTGACGCCGGAACCGGTCGTCTTGTCCCAGGCGGTGGGGACGTTCATGCCGCCGGTGGCCTCGAAGAGGTCCCACTGCTTGGCGTAGTCGGTGTCGTTCGGGGTCACGGCCATCGCGTAGGCCCGGATGTCGGGCTCGACGGAGGCGACCTGCGGGTCGGCCTTGAAGGCGGCCATGACCTCGGCGACGTCCTGCTTGCTCGCGGAGCCACCGAGGTTCACCAGCGCGGCACCGCCGGCCAGGCGGCGCTCGAAGGAGAGCTTCTCACCGGTCTTCACGGCCTTGTCGGCCGTGTCGCTCTTCACGGCGGCGTTGGAGCCGGCCTCGGCGGACGAGGACTTGTAGGTGACGATGACCTTCTCGACGGGAGCGCTGGGAAGCGCGGTCATCGCCTGGGAAGCCGGGGCCGGCTTCGGGGAGGGTGCGGCCGGGACGGCGGCGAACGCCCCGGAGGTGGTGGCAGCGGCGCCGAGGATCGCGGCGCTCGCTACCACCACGGATATGACTCTCCGCCTGGAACCGTTCAAGGTGGGCCCTTTCGAGTACGACGTGGGTGGAGCAGTGGCGGCGGCGCGGGAACCGTCGGGGCGAAGTGGGGTCGCGATCCGTCGTTCCCTGGGCGTGGGGGCCCGTGCGCCGCCACCGGCGCGACGGCCGGGGTCAAGGCCGCCACCGGCGAACATTACCCACTCGTTCTCATGCACCTGACAGGAGGTGGTGGGGAGTGATCTGCCGATGCGGCAGACAGTAGGGAACGCCGAAGTGAACTCGATACGGGGAAAACCCTTGTCACCCCTCGGGGGAGGGAGGGGGAGGGGTGGGGAGGGGTGAAGTGGCGGTGCGGCGGGGGGCGGTGAGGGTCGGCCGGGCGGCCGTCGCGCGCCCCCATGAGCCGTCGGGGACCGCTTCGCGAGCCGGGGGTGGGGGCCCGGGTGCGACCGCCGGGGCGTACGGAGGCGGTGTCCGCCGGACGGTCAGCCCAGTTCGAGGGTCGTCACGCCGAAGACGCGCCGCTGCGCGACGGGGCGGATCGGGCCCGTGTACATCCGGGCCGTCTCGAAGGTCGGCTCGAGACCGCGGGCCTCGGCGAGCCGGGCCGCGGCCGGGTTGGCCCCGGGGATGTCGACGGCGATCCGCGGCGCGCCGAAGGCGCGGGCCTCGGCGGCGAGGGCGTCGAGGAGGGCGGCCGCGTCGGCGGGGGTGTCGGCGAACAGCGGGCCGATCCGGGCCTCCGCCTCGGCGGGACGCACGACCCCGTAGCCGGTCGCGCGGCCGTCCACGACCCGGACCAGGGCCCGGTGGCCCGGCGTGGTGAGCCACGGGGTGAGGAAGCGCGGCCGGTCGGCCGGATGGCAGGCGTTGTCGTACGCGGCGAGGACGGCCGGATCCACTCGTTCCGCGGCCGTCACACCCGTCACCGGCCGGTCGGGAAGCGGTACTTCACCGACATAGCGGGCGGAACGGTACGCGAGCGTGAAGCCCGAGCGGCGGTAGTTGTCCTGCTGGTCCGGCACCCCGTCGAGCCCCACCGTGCGACCGCCCGCGTGGGCGAGCGCGGCCCGCCAGGTGGCGAGGCCGTGGCCGAGGCCGCGGAATTCGGGGCGTACGAGATAGAACCCCAGGAAGGCGTAGTCGTCGCTGTAGTTGACCACCGAGATCGCGGAGACGGGCTCGGGCTCGCCGTCGATCCGGCCCAGGAAGAACCCCTCGGGGTCCTGCGCGAAGAACGCCACCGCGTCGGCCGCCCCGGGGTTCCAGCCCTCCGCCGCGGCCCACTCGCGCACGAGCGCCCAGTCCTGGAGGGAGGCGGGGGAGACGCGGAGGGTCATGGGGATCCCTTCGTCGGGGGCGCGGGGGAGGTCCTGGCCGGGCGAGCATAGTGCCGCCGATGCGCGGTCCCGTTCCCGTCCCGTCGCTTTCCGGCCGCCTTCACCCGGTGGTGGAAGTCGCTTTCCGGCCGCCCGCCACCGCCGGGCGGCCGGTTCGTGACGCGGGGCTCGGGCCCGGGGGCCGAAGTGACGGGCCGAGGCGGACGGGGCCCGGGAGGCGAGACGGGCGCGCGAGTCCCCTCCATCGGTCCGCCGACCCGCCTCCAGCACCTTGCCCACCCGGTCGGGGCATGTCACGGGAGCGTGAAGGGCTGATCAAAGCCGCAGGCCGGAGCCGCCTCTTGGAGAAGTCTACAAAGAGCGAGTTTCAGCCGGAGGGCGCTTTCATGTCTTCCGCTCCTAGCTCACTCCGCCCGGTCGGATGTGTACTCCTCGGACAGGTTGGAACGGGACGAAGCACGTTGCAACAACGTGGAAACACTGCCGGACGGGGGGAGGAGGTCATGGCCGAGACGCTACGAGTCCGCCCCACCGGGAACACGAGGCCGAAGCGCACCGCCGAAGCCCGAGCCGACACCCTCCCACGTGAGCGGGGCGCCCTCGGACCGGGAGCGGCCTCGATCACGGCGGGCGCTCCGCGTCCGCACGCCCCCGCCACCGGCCCCTACGGAGAGGCGCACACCCCCGCAGGCGTCAGCCACGCCGCCACCCTCTTTCACGCCGCCTGCCCCCGGGCGCGAGCCGCCACGGCGGCACCGTCCACCTGAACACCACCCGGTCGCTCCGGGCCCCTTCGTCGCGGGCCGCCCGCCCCGCCGATCACCAGCGGGTGCCGCCGCCGGCACCCGCGCCGCCCGACCCCATCCCCACCCTCTCCAGAAGGAGTCACCCGTGACCACGCACACCCAGGAAGTCAGCGTCCACGAGTCCGAGCGCGCCTGGATGGAAAGGGCGATCCGGCTGGCCACCGACAGCGTCGCGAACGGCGGCGGCCCCTTCGGTGCCCTGATCGCCAAGGACGGCGAGATCGTCGCGCTCGGCAACAACCAGGTCACGTCGAATCTCGACCCGACGGCGCACGCCGAGGTGAGCGCCATCCGCGCGGCCTGCAAGGAGCTGAACACCTTCTCGCTCGAAGGCTGCGTCCTGGTCACGTCGTGCGAGCCGTGTCCGATGTGTCTCTCCTCGGCGCTCTGGGCGCGGGTCGACCGCGTGATCTTCGCCGCCGACCGGGACGACGCCGCGGTCGCCGGCTTCGACGACCGCCGCTTCTACGACCTGTTCGACAAGAAGGACTCGTCGCTGTGGCCGATGCCGGTCGAGCGCGTGGAGCTGCCGAACCGCACGGAGCCGTTCGACGCCTGGCTGGCGAAGTCGGACCGCATCGACTACTGACGCGAAGCCTCCGGGTGCATGTGCGCGGAAGCCGCGGCCGTTGTCGGCCGCGGCTTCCGCGTCGTGGGGGTCGGGCGCTCAGCGGGCGGGCTCGGGGAGCACGTCAGGAACGCCCCGGTCGTCCCGTACGGGCAGGTGCTCCGGTACGGGACGGGGGTCGGCCACGGGCGGCGACGGGGCCGGGTCGGCGGGCGCGTTCCGCCGGGGCGAGGGCATCCATCCGGCCCCGGCCGCGCCTCCGGCCTCGACTCCGGTCGCGCCCGCGGTCACCGCGCCGAGGCCGGGTGCGGTCCCGTGCCCTGGCCCGGAGCCGGGCGCCGGGACCTCGGCCGGCCCCGCCGCCGCGACCGCGGTCTGCCCCTCGGCGACCGCCTGGGCGGTGCCGGCCTCCGTCCCGAGCCCCGTGGTCAGCAGCAGCACCCCCCGCGCCGCGACCAGGGCGGCGCCGGCGGCGACGAGCCAGCCCCAGGCGCCGGCCCGGAAGGTCTCCCCGAGCAGCGCCACGCCGATGACGGCGGCGGCGGCCGGGTTGGCGATGTTGACCACCGCGAGCGGCGCGGCGAGGCCGCCACGGTACGCGGCCTGCGAGAGCAGCAGCCCGCCCACCGCGAAGGCGGCGATCAGGACCGCGAGCACCGCCGTCTGCCCCCAGCCCGACGGCCCGCCCGGGAGGTCACGGGCGAGTGCGGCGGTCAGGGTCTGGGTCAGTGCCGAGCCGACCCCGGAGGCCACGCCGGACGCGGTCGCGTGCCCGAGGCCCTGGCCCCGCGCACCCGTGCCCATCCGGGCGCGGGACCGGTGGGCCAGCACCCCGATCAGGAGCAGCGTGACGACGGTGACGACGAGGGCCTCGCGCAGGTCCAGGGCCTCGTCGGGCGCGACGGGGCCGGTCACCGCGACGAGCCCGACCAGGCCCGCCAGGGTCCACAGCGCTCCGCGCCACTCGGCCCGGCTGACCCGCCGCCGCGCTCCGTACGCGCCGATGGGCAGCGCCGCCACCAGCGTCAGCGCGCCGAGCGGCTGGACGAGGGTGAGCGGCCCGTAGTGCAGAGCGGCGACATGGGCGAGCGCGCCGCCGGCGTTGAGACCCACCGCCCACCACCACTGGGGGCGGCCGAGCAGTCGGCGCAGGGCGCCCCGGCCGCCGGTGGAGGCGGACGCGAGCCGCGACTGGGCGACGGCGGCGAGGGCGTACCCGGCGGCGGAGACGAGGGACAGGAGGACCGCGACGACGGTCCCGGCGGCGGCGTTCATCGCAGGGCTCCGGCGGTCGCGGCGGCGGTGGCCGGGGTCAGCGGCGCGAGCGGGGCGGACGGATCCGGATCGCCGTGGTGCCGCCGGTGCTGCGGCGCCGGTACGAGGAGCAGCGCGAGCGCGAGGAGGACGGTGGCGGCCAGGGCGTCGAACCAGTAGTGGTTGGCGGTGCCGACGATGACCAGCAGTGTGAGCAGCGGGTGCAGCAGCCAGAACGCGCGCCAGCGGGACCGGGTGGCCATGATCAGGCCGATCGCGACCATCAGGGCCCAGCCGAAGTGGAGCGAGGGCATCGCCGCGAACTGGTTCGCCATCGAGTCCGTCTCCGGTGTCACGCCGTACACGGAGGGGCCGTAGACCCGGGCGGTGTCGACGAGGCCGGACGCGGCCAGCATCCGCGGCGGCGCGAGCGGCATCAGCAGGTGCAGCGCGAGGGCGGCGGCGGTGAGCAGGGCGAGGACCCGGCGCGACCAGACGTAATGGGCGGGCCGGCGCCAGTAGAGCCAGCCGAGGAAGACGATCGTGGCCGGGAAGTGGACCGCCGCGTAGTAGGTGTTGGCGGCACGGATCAGGCCCTCACCGTGCAGCAGCAGCGCCTGGACGGCGCCCTCACCGGGCAGGTGCACGGCACGCTCGGCGTCCCACACGCGGTCGGCGTTGTGGAAGGCGCGGGTCTCGTGGCCGTTGGCGAAGAGCCGGCCGAACTTGTAGACGAGGAAGAGCGCGGTGACCAGCAGCAGCTCGCGCAGGAGCGGCGGTCTGGGGGTAGCCGTCGCCCCCGGTCCTGCAGGACGAGTTCTTCGTATCCCGCGTATCCCGGCAGCCATGGCTCGGCCCCTTTTTTCCGTCAATTCGGACAGCAAACGGATGAACTGTAGATCCGGATTCATCGAGACGCAAGCGTCTCGATACGTTTGCGTCTCGATTCTGCGCCCCTTACTCTCGTAGGTGCAGACACAGGTCCGGTGGGGTACGGGCTGTCGGGCCGTCCGGGAGGAAACAGATGTCCACGCAGGCCGCGACCGCCGCCGCCCGGCGCAGCAAGCTGACCCCCGAGCGCGAGGCCGAGCTCTACGAGGCGGTCATCTGTCTGCTGCGCGAGGGCGGCTACGACTCCGTCACCATGGAGGGCGTCGCCGCCCGCACCAAGTGCGGCAAGGCGACCCTCTACCGCCAGTGGGGCACCAAGCCCCGGCTCGTCACGGCCGCTCTCGGCCGGAGCCGCTGTGCCGTCTTCACCGGCATCGACACCGGCTCCCTCGTCGGCGACCTGCGCGAGGCCGCCCGCATCGCCGCCTCCCACCGCGAGCGGGACACCGAACTCATGGAGGCCGTCAGCCAGGCGTACATCCAGCACCCCGACCTGCGCGCCGCCCTGCGCGAGACCGTCATCGAGCCGGAGGTCGCCGCGCTGGACGCGATGCTCCGGCGCGCCGTCGAGCGGGGCGAGATCGCCGCCGACAACCCGGCGATCGGCTTCGTGGCCCCCTGCTTCATGGGCATGTTGCGCATCGAGCGCCTCTTCGAGGAGCGCTTCGCGGACGCCTCCGCCCTGCGGACGTTCGTGGACGCGGTACTGCTCCCGGCGCTCAAGGCCGTACCGGACGAGCCGTCGGCGTGAGGGCGTCGGCGTGAGGGGCGGCGGGGCGCGACGGCCCTGAGGCGGGCCGGGCCCGCCCGCCCGGCCCCGGCGTGACACCGAGCCCGGCCGGCCCCGGCGTGGCACCGGGCCTGCCCGGGCCCGATGTGGCACCGGTCCTGCCCGGGCCCGATGTGGCACCGAGCCCGGCGGGAATCGACGTGACACCCCGGCCCCGACGTGACACCCCGGACCCGGTGTGACACCGAGCCCGGCCGGCCCCGCGTGACACCGGGCCCCGCCCGGTGCGCGAGCGGCCCGCGGCGCGCCGACCCCGAGGTGTGGAGCGCCTGTCCTTCCGGCACCCTGAAGCCATGCCCCAGACCTCACGTCCCCAGGTCCGCACGCGACGCGTCTACGAGCCGCCCGAGCCCGACGACGGTCTGCGGGTCCTCGTCGACCGGCTCTGGCCGCGCGGCATCTCCAAGGCCGACGCGCACGTCGACGTGTGGCCGAAGGACCTGACCCCCTCCACCGAACTGCGCCGCTGGTACCACGGCGACGAGGGGGAGTTCGAGGAGTTCCGGCGCCGTTACGGCAGGGAGCTCGACGAGCCGGCCGCCGCCGAGGCCCTGACCGAGCTGCGCGCCCGCGCCGCCGAGGGCCCCGTCACGCTCCTCACGGCGGCCAAGGACCCGTCGCACAGCCACACCGCGGTCCTGACGGAGGCACTGGAAGCGGAAGCGCCGTAGGGGCGCACCGAGCGCACCTTTCCCGCCACCTCGCCGCACGCCCCTGTTCACCGGCCCGTGCCGCCGCCACCATGGCCGCACCGGGCGGCACCGCATCGCCCCGTCCCCCGTGGACCGCCCTGTCATGGCACCGCACCGCACCCGGAACCGTGAGGAGGCTCCGCGTGGACCCGGCCCAGCGGAAACGTCACGCCCAGCTCGACGAGCTCCAACGCGACCCGTACCCCCTCTACGCCCAGGCGCGCGGCACCGCCGGGCTCACCTTCGTCCCCGCCCTGGACGCCTGGCTGGTCTCGCGGGACGCCGACATCCGCGAAGTGCTGCTCCGGCCGCAGGACTTCTCCTCCGCGCAGGCCCTGCGCCCCGACGTGTCGCCCGCGCCGGCCGCGCTCGCCGTGCTGGGCGCGGGCTTCGCCGCCCGGCCCACCGTCGTGTCCACCGACGGCGCCGCGCACCGCCGCCACCGCGCGCCGCTCAACAGCGGCCTGTCCGCCGCCCGGATCGCCGCCCTCACCCCGTACGTCACCCAGCAGACGGACATGCTCGCCGAGGCCTTCGCCGCGGTGATCGCGGAGAAGGGCCGGGCGGACCTCATGGCCGACTACGCCCGCCGCCTCCCCGGCATCGTGATCGGCCGGCTGCTCGGCCTGGACCCCGCGGACGTGCCGGCCGCCGTGCACGGCTCGTACAGCGCCGAGCGGCTCCTCTTCCGGCCCCTCCCCGAGGACGAGCAGATCGCCGCGGCCAACGACGTCCTCGCCCTCCAGCACCTCCTCGACCGGTACGCCCGCGATCGCCGCGCCCGGCCGCGCGACGACCTGGTCAGCGCCCTGGTCGGCGCGCTCGCCCCCGACGCGGGACTGGGCCCGGGACCGCGCCCGCTCACCGACGACCAGCGCTGCGAACTGGTCTCGAACCTGCAGAACCTGCTCGTCGCCGGGCACCTCACCACCACCGCCCTCATCGGGACGACGGTGCTGCACCTGATGCGCCACCGTGAGCAGTGGGCGCTGCTGTGCGAACGGCCGGAGCTCGTTCCGGCCGCCGTGGAGGAGGCCGCCCGCTACGACACCGCCGTCCAGGGCTTCCGCCGTACCACCACGCGCCCGGTCACCCTCGCCGGCACCGAACTGCCCGCCGGCGCCACCGTCTTCGTCGCGTACGGCTCCGCGAACCGCGACCCGGCCCGCCATCACGAGCCGGACAGCTTCGACATCACCCGGCCCCGACCCTACTCCCGACACCTCGCCTTCGGTCACGGTCCGCACGGCTGTCCCGGCTCCCAGCTGGCCCGCGTCCAACTCCGGGCCACCCTGACGGCGTTCACCCGCCTCCTGCCCGGACTGCGGCCGGCCGACACGGCTCAGGTCCGCATGCGCCCGACCCTCATCCACCGCTCGCCGGAGGAGCTCCTCCTCACCGGCTGACCCGCAGCCGCGGAGCCTCCGCCGCGGCGTCGACGTCCCCGGCCCCGCCGCCCGCCGCCACGCGGGCGGCGAGCCCGCGCGCCCAGGCCACCACCCCGGCCGCGTCGATCCCGTACGTCTCGGCCCCGCCCCGCGCGTAATCCTCGACCCGCCCGGCCCCGCGCAGCAGCAACCGCGCCCCGCCCGTCGTGTTCCCGCGCGCCGCGTGGGTCAGCCCCACGGCGAGCTGCGCCAGGCCCTGCCACAGATCGCGCTCGCCCGCCGGACCCGACTTCCAGGCGTCCTCGAACACCTCGTGGGCGTGGAACGGCATCCCGGCGTCCAGCAACCGCTGGGCCTCCCGCACCGTCCCCGCAGGCCCCCGCACCACTCCCTCGGGCTGCCGGGCCACTCCCTCCGCCCCGTACGCCAACGGCCTCCCCAGCCCGTCCCGCGGCCGCGCACTGCGCGCCCGCCCCTCCTGATCGCGGTCCCGGTGCCGTTCCTGTTCGCTCTCCACCCCTCCATTGTCGGCCGCGCCCTTCGGTCACACCCCGTGTGGTGATCCACCCCGTGAAGTGAGGTAATGTTCTCTTGCACGCCGCCGCCGGACACGAACCGGAGGCGATCGGGCACCGGGACGTGGCGCAGCTTGGTAGCGCACTTGACTGGGGGTCAAGGGGTCGCAGGTTCAAATCCTGTCGTCCCGACTTGTAGAAGTCGCAGGTCAAGGGCCGTTTCAGAGAAATCTGAAACGGCCCTTTGATCGTTTTCGGGGCCCGTGGAGGGCCGGTCACGAGTCGACGGCGGGCTGGAGCGGGAAGAGCGCGGCCGTGCCGGTCAGCTCCAGCAAGCGCAGCATCTGGTGGCTGGGGGCGGCGAGGCTGAGGGTGTGGCCGGTGCGCAGGGCGGCTTCGCGTGCCCGAATGAGGGCGTTGAGGCCGGCGGAATCGCAGAAGGACGAGTTGCTCAGGTCCACGACGATCTTCGTCGAGGGCTGCGCGTCGGACAGGGCCGTCGTGATCAGATTCTCCAGCTCACCCGCGTGGTGCAGGTCGATCTCACCGGACACGTGGACGACGGTTGAGGTGTGCGCGTCATCGTCGGCCTCGCGATGCGTCGGTGAGCCGAACTCGGGAGTCATGTGAGGCCTCCTCACTCCTGCTCGGCGCCGCCGTCGAGCGGGGCCCCTTCCGTGGTCCCCGGCGTCGGCGTCGAAACCGGACGTCTGGCTTCTGCCCGCGCGGCCGTCGGCGACACCCGGAAGCCGGCCCGGATGCCCCGGCCGCAGACCGGTGTCGGCCCCGGGGGCCAGGAGGAGGTGGGCGAGCGGCTCGCGGCGCGCGGGCTCGTACGACGTGTCCGGCGGGCGACCGACAGCCCGCGCGGAGGAGCGGCCACGAGGCGCCGGTCCGCGGGTGGCTTCGCCCCGGCCTCCAGGTGAGTGACGGTCTCGCTTCCGGCGGCGTGGGGGCGGGCACGGGCGGGGCGCACCGTGCGAGGGTGCTCGCCTCTGCCCGTTCCCCACCCGTCAGGAGTCGTGCCAGGTGCTCGAACGCAAACAGCTCAAGGGCCGTACGCAGGTCACCTTCGTCCTTCCCGCCGACAGCCCGGAGGGTCCGGTCAGCGTCGTGGGGGACTTCAACCACTGGAACCCCGCCGCACACCCACTGCAGGTCCGGGGAGACGGCATGCGCGCGGCCACGGTCGTCCTGCCCGCGCACAGCGGCCACTCCTTCCGCTACCTGGCCGCCGGCGACCACTGGTTCGACGACGACCAGGCCGACGGCCATGACGGCACCAACAGCCGTGTCAACACCTGACGAGAGGCGCCCGGAACCGGGCGCCGAGCTGGAGTCCGGGAGGAAGCGGGCACCGCGCGACCCGCTGGCCGTCCCCGGCGCGAAGTGACCCGATCGCCGCACCGGACGGCCGGCCGGCCCTGGGGCGGGCTGCTCCTGTCGGTCGCGGCGGTGCTCGCGGCGACCGGGTGCGGCGCCCCCGCGGCACGCCAGGACGCCGCGGCTGCGGCGGCAGCCGCCTTCGAAGCCGCAGTGGCGGCCGGCGACCACGTCCGGGCCTGCGCACTGCTGGCTCCGCAGACCCGTCAGCAGCTGGAGCAGGGCGAGCAGGCGGCGTGCCCCACCGCCTTCGCGGCGCAGGAGTTGCCCCGGACGCGCGGGATCCGGGGCGTCGAGGCGTACGGGCGGCAGGCGAGGGTGCGGATGGCGGGTGACACCCTGTTCCTGTCGCTGTTCACCGCCGGCTGGAAGGTGGTGGCCGCCGGATGCACGCCGCGGCCCGACCGGCCCTACGACTGCCTGGTCAAGGGGGCGTGAAGCATGCGGATCCTCTTCGTCACCACCCTGGTGGTCATCCTCGGCGGGATCGGCTACTTCATCACCATCGGGGTGCTCCAGCGATGACCGACAGCCGCGAGACGCGCAGGGGGTTCTGGCGGGAGAACAGCCTGACCCTGGCCTTCGGCATCGCCTTCCTGGTGGTGCTCGCGTGCCAGGCCGTCGCCGGGCACGCCGAGTTCAACGAACAGATGACGGTCGAGGGCCTCCAGCCGCTCGGCTTCGGCGAGTACCTGACGTCCTCGGACTTCGCCGTGGACGTCAGCGAGAACTGGCAGTCGGAGTTCCTGCAGTTCTTCCTCTACATCTTCGGCACCGTCCACCTCGTCCAGCGAGGCTCCCCGGAGTCCAAGAAGGTCCACAAAGCCGGTAGCGAAAGCGAGCAGGAGCAACGCATGGGTGACCACGCGCGCGCCGACTCGCCGCGCTGG
Source organism: Streptomyces sp. NPDC051921 (assembly GCF_040680975.1). Classification (NCBI taxonomy): domain Bacteria; kingdom Bacillati; phylum Actinomycetota; class Actinomycetes; order Kitasatosporales; family Streptomycetaceae; genus Streptomyces; species Streptomyces sp. NPDC051921. The sequence goes on along the minus strand of NZ_JBFAXU010000021.1, from coordinate 76,512 downwards.
GCGGGCACCAAGGACTGGCGCCAGACCCTCTACGCCCGTTCCCTCGGCACGGTCATGGGCACGCTGTTCGTCCTGTCCTGGCTGGCGCAGTCCATCGCCGGCACGGCCGCGTACAACGACCGGCAGCTCCGTCAACTCGAGGATCCCGTCAGCTGGGCCGGCTACGTGGCCACCCCCGACTTCTGGAACCGCACCCTGCAGAACTGGCAGTCCGAGCTCCTCGCCGTCGCCGCCATGGTCGTCCTGTCCATCTACCTCCGCCAGCGCGGCTCCCCGGAGTCCAAGCCGGTCGGCGCCGCCCACACCACCACCGGCATCGAAGGCTGAGCGGTCCCGGCGGCATCGGGCTCCCTCAGCGGGCGATGAACGGCTCGGTCAGGTGCGGTGTCGCGAGATGGAAGGTGCCGGCCACCCGCTGGTGGAGCACCCGTTCCCTTGAGGTCCTTGCCCGGGCGGCGTCCATCTCGTGGGCGTAGGCGAGTTCGGGGTGGAGCAGCTGGACCGCGTGCACGAGCAGGTCCCCCGTGACGGCGACCAGGTCGCGACCGGACTCGACGAGCACGCTCTGGTGCCCGGGTGTGTGCCCGGGCGTGGCGTACACGCGTTCGCCGCCGCACAGCGGGGCGTCGCCGTCGAGCAGCCGTAGCTGATCGGTCTTCCGGAGCGGGTCGATCACGGCGGTCCGCAGCTGCGGGTTGATCTCCTCGACCGCGTCGAGCTCCGCCCGCTGCAACAGGTATGCGGCGTTCGGGAAGTAGGGTCGCGCCTGCTCGCCGCCGACGACGGCCCAGCCCACGTGATCGGTGTGGAGGTGCGTGAGCACCACGGTGTCCACGTCGGACGGCTCGATGCCCGCCGCGGCCAGCGAAGCCGGGAGCGCCCCGGGCACGGGTGCCCAGGAGGCCGCCGGGCTGTCGGCCGGCCCGATCCCGGCATCGATCAGCGTCACCCCCCGGTCGCCGCGGATCGCGAACGCGCGGAACCGGAGCCACCAGCTCCCGTCGGCGTCCAGCGCGCCCGGATCGAACCGGTCGGCCGCCGCCCACTGCTCGGCGGTGGCATCGGGGAACGCCTCGGACCTGGGGGAGAAGAAGGGCCCCGCGCCGTCGGCGAGGGCGATGACCGTGTACGGGCCGACCTGGAGGGACGGGGGCGTCCCGCGGCGGCGTGCGTCCGGCGTGACCGGGGCGTGCCAGGTGCGCGGAGGGGTGGTGAGCGACGACTCGCCCGGAGCAGGTAACACGCGTGGATGGCTTTCCGGTGGTGGGTGGGGCGGTCGCTGTGCGTGTGCGCGACGGTACGGAGACGACTCGCTCGATCCGTCGAGATCATCACGTGCCCGGCTCCCCAGGTCAAGGCCCGGGGCGGAGACCGTCGCGGCCGGAGCCCCCGCGGCGCGACCGCCCGCCGGCGCCTGTCCCGCCGCGACCCGCCCCGACGGCCTCGCGAAGTCTCCACGCAATCCCCAACTGCGTGGTGTTGTTGACGCGTTCATGGAGGATATGTAAATCTCTGCCCCGCCTGAGGATCTCCGACACTCCGCCTCGGGTCGCACGTGACCGACCAACACTTTGCGCCGGGAAGGGCTGCCCCTCTCAATCAGTAGTGTCCGGGCCGCTCTTGATGGAGCGTCACCCTTTCTGTCTGCCACCAGCATTCATGGCTGCTTCGGCCTGCCCTCCACCACCCGTGGACGGGCCGGCCGCGCTCAGCCGTGCTCCGAACCACACGAGGATTCGCATGGGCAACATCGCCGTACTCACCAACGACCTGCAGGCCGACGTCGTCCACAAGACGCCCGAGCGGACCGCCGCCATGGCCGAGGCGCAGCCCCGTTTCGTCCACTTCCTTGAGGAGATGCGCCGCCGCGGACACGGCATCTACCACCTCCAGCTGGTGAACCTGCCCGACGACCCCAACGTGGAGCGGGACTTCGACGGAACCCTGCCGCTGCAGCGCGGCAGCGAGGGCGCGGCCATCCTGCAGGACTTCCTCGACCCCTCGGACACCGTCGTCGAGAAGAACAAGGACAGCGGTTTCTACGAGACCGAACTGCACGACCTGCTCCAGAAGAACGGCGTGGACACCGTGCTCGTCACCGGGCTGCAGACGCAGATCTGCGTCCAGACGACCGCCGCCGACGCGTTCTTCCGCGGATACAACATCTGGGTCCCCTCCGACTGCGTGGTCTCCGGCGACCCCGAGGCGCGCGACCGGTCCCTCGAGTGGCTCAGCGGCTACTGCGCCACCGTCGCGGACTCCGAGGCCATCCTGGCCACGCTCGACAGCGAGGGCGACCTGCCCCGCAAGGTCGTCAAGATCCTCCCGTAACACCTCCCTTCCGAAGCGCAGTCAGCGCCCCACCCCCACCACGCCCCGAAGGGAAACCCCGATGACCACCCCCGCAACCGACCTCGGTGAAGTGGTACTCGACCACGGCAGCGGCACCCAGCTCAGCCACGAACTGCTCGCCCTGATCGTGGAGACGCTCGGCGACGTCTACATCGGCGAGATGGAGGACAGCGCGATGCTGCCCGTCTCCACCGCGCAGATCGCCATGACCACCGACTCGTTCGTCGTCGACCCGCCGTTCTTCGGCAACGGCGACATCGGCAAGATCGCGGTCTGCGGGACGGTCAACGACCTCGCCGTGGTCGGCGCCAAGCCGCTCTACCTCACCCTGGGCATGATCCTGGAGACCGGCCTGCCGATCGCGCGCCTGGTGCAGGTCCTCACCTCGATCCGGGAGACCGCACGAGAGGCCGGCGTCCAGATCGTCTGCGGCGACACCAAGGTCGTGCGCAAGGGCGAAGCGGACCAGATCTACCTCAACACCGCCGGGGTGGGGGTGTTCGAGCGGACTCCGCTGAGGATGCGCAACGTCAGGCCCGGCGACCGGGTGATCCTCAGTGGCCCGATCGGCAACCACACGGTCCACCTCCTCTCCATCCGCGAGGGACTGGGATTCGAGCAGCGCGTCCTGAGCGACTGCGCCCCGGTCAACGGCATGCTCGACGAGCTCTTCGCGGCCGTCGACGAGGGCGACGTGCGTTCCGTCCGGGACGTCACCCGGGGCGGCCTCGCAGCCGTCCTGCACGAGTACGCGGAGGCCGTCGACCGCACCATCCGGATCGAGCAGGAGGCGCTCCCGATCCAGTTCGAGACCCTCATGGCCACGGACATGCTGGGCATCAACCCGATCCACTCCGCGAACGAGGGATGCGTCTGCCTCTTCGTGGACCCCTCCGCCGAGCAGAAGGTCCTCGACGCCCTGCGCTCCCACACCTACGGAGTCGGCGCCGTCGCCATCGGCGAGGTCACCGAGCAGGACGGCGCGCTCGTCCTCATGCGGGACGCCGAGGGCCGGGACTCCGTCGTCGAGGAACTGCTGGGCGCCGAACTCCCGCGGCTCTGCTGACCCATGACCACCACCGAACAGGATGTGAGCGGAGGCACCCGACAGGGTGACTCCGCCACGACCGCGAGCGGAGCCGCCGGAGAACCCGGCGCCACGCCCGTACGTCGTCTCGCCCGTGTCACCGGAGTGGTCCAGGGCGTCGGATACCGGCCCTTCGTCTACAAGGCGGCACTCACGCACGGTCTGACGGGATGGGTCCTCAACGACCCGGAGGGCGTGCTCACCGAGGTGACCGGCCCGCGCGCAGCCGTGGAGGCGTTCCTCGCGGCTCTGACCGACCAGGCGCCGCCGCAGGCCCGGGTCACCGGAGTCCGGGTCGAGGAGCTGCCCGTAGCGGCCGACCCGCCGGCCGAGTTCGTCATCCGGACGAGCGTCCACACCGGCAGCAAGGACACCATCGTCCCCGCCGACGGCCACGTGTGCGCGGACTGCCTCGCCGAGCTGCGCGACCCGGCGGACCGCCGGTACCGCTACCCCTTCATCAACTGCACCAACTGCGGACCGCGTTACTCCATCGTCCAGGCGCTGCCGTACGACCGGGCGCAGACCACCATGGCGGACTTCACCATGTGCGCCGCCTGCGCGGGCGAGTACGGCGATCCGCTCGACCGCCGCTACCACGCCCAGCCCAACGCCTGCCCGGACTGCGGCCCCCAGCTCCTCGCGGCCGACGCCGCGGGGAACCTGCGGCAGGGTGAGGCGGCCCTGGCCTCGGCGCTGACGGCGCTGCGGGAGGGGAGGGTCGTCGCGGTCAAGAGCGTCGGAGGCTTCCACCTCGCGGTGGACGCCCGTGACGAGGCGGCCGTGCGCGGACTCCGAGCGGGGAAGCGCCGCGACTCCAAGCCCTTCGCCGTCATGGCCCGCGACCTGGAGACCGCGGCCGGCTTCGCCGAGATCGGACCGGTCGAGGCGGACCTGCTCACCTCGTCCTCACGGCCCATCGTCCTCGCCCGCAAGAAGACCGGTGGGCTGCCCGAGGCGATCGCCCCCCGCAACCCCAACATCGGCGTGATGCTGCCCTCCGCGCCCCAGCACCATCTGCTGCTGGCCGAGGAAGGCCTGGACACGCTGGTCATGACCAGCGGGAACATCTCGGGGTACCCGATCGCGTACCGCAACGAGGAGGCGCTGGAGCACCTCTTCGCCATCGCGGACGTGATCCTCTACAACGACCGCGACATCGAGATCAGGGTCGACGACTCGCTCGTACGCTGCTCCACCCACCCCGAGCTCGACGGCCCCCTGGTCAGCTTCCTGCGCAGGGCCCGCGGCTACGCCCCCTACCCCGTCGAGGTGGGCGTCGAGCTGGGACCGATGGTCGCCTTCGGCGCCGAGCTGAAGACCACCGTGGCGCTCTCCCGCGGCACCCGGGTCTATCTGAGCCAGCACATCGGCGACCTGAAGAACGACGAGACGTGGGAGTCCCACCAGCAGACGGCCCGACACCTGGCCGGACTGCACGCGCTGACACCCCGTGACGCGGCCGTGGACCTGCACCCGCAGTTCCGCGCCACGAGGCTGGCGCTGAAGGAGGAGGGCGCCGGCTACGACCGCGTCGTCCAGGTGCAGCACCACCACGCGCACATGGCCTCCTGCATGGCGGAGAACCGGCTGACCGGCCGGACCCTGGGCGTGGTGTTCGACGGGGCCGGCTACGGCCCCGACGGCACCACGTGGGGAGGGGAGTTCCTGCTCGGGAGCTACCGGGAGGCCCGCAGGGTCGCCCACCTGCGCACCGTCCCCCTGCTGGGCGGCGACCGCGCGGTCAAGGAACCCGTCAGGACCGGCTTCGCGCTGGCCCTGGACGCCCTGGGCGACCCGCAGGCCGTCGTGAGTGCGTTCCCGGTGCTCGGACGCTGGGACGAACAGCAACTGCACGTCTTCGTCACCATGGCACGGCGGGGCGTCAACGCGCCGCTCGCCTCCAGCATGGGCCGGCTGTTCGACGGCGTCGCCGCACTGCTGGACGTCACCACGCACGCCGAGTACGAGGCGCAGGGGCCGATCGAACTGGAGGGACTGCTCGCCAGGGACCTCTCCATGGCGGCCCCGGAGCTGCGGTACCGCTTCGGAGTCGACGACACCGGAGAAACGGTCGAGATCGACCCCAGGCCCGTGGTGCGGGCCCTGGCCCGCGATCTCGCCGACGGCCTCGACCTCGCGGAGATCAGCAGACGGTTCCACTCGGGCGTCGTCGACATGGTCGTCGAGCGCTGCCGGGCCGTCCTCGAGACCGAGGGGGCGGACGCCTTCGCGCAGGTGGTGCTCTCCGGCGGGGTCTTCCTCAACGAGTTCCTGCTCGTGAACTGCCTGGTGGAACTGCGACGCGCCGGTTTCCGCGCGTACTGCCAGCAGCAGGTCCCCACCAACGACGGGGGCATCGCGCTGGGGCAGATCATGGTGGCCCACGCGCGGCTCACGGCCTCCGACGAGGAGCCGCGCGGATGAACGGACGCGAGGGCACGGAACCGGATCACGTCGTGGTCCTGCACCGGTGGCGGGACCGGCACGCCCGGTACGCCGCCTACCTCGACCACCGGGCCCACCGGGTCACGTACGTCACGACGGAACTGGGCCGCTCCTCCGTACCGGAGGACGCGGCGGCCGTACGGACCGTCGGCGCGACGGACGACCCCGTCGAGACCCGGGCAGCCGTCGCCGAGCTGGTCGAACGGTTCGGCCCGCCGAGCCGCCTGGTGGCACTCAACGAGGGCGATCTCGACAACGCGGCCGCGTTGCGCAGCGCCTTCGGGCTGCCGGGCCAGACCCCGGCGGAGCTGGAGCGGTTCCGCGACAAGCTGACCATGGTCCGGCTGGTCGACGCCGCCGGTGTGCGGGTGCCGGCCTACGCCGACGCCGACACGGCCGAGGACGTGCGGGCCTTCGCCGAGCGCCACGGTTGGCCGGTGGTGGTCAAGCCGCGGCGCGGCACCGCCAGCAGAGGGGTGCTCCCGCTGCGCTCGGAGGCCGAACTCGACGCCCACGCGGAGGTCTTCCTGCCGCACCGGCACGAGCCGCGCATCGTGCAGTCCTTCGTCGCCGACCCGGTCCTGCACGTCGACGGGCTCTGGACCGGCGCCGCGCTGGGCGCCTGGCGGGCCTCGCGGTACGTCAACAACTGCGAGGAGTTCACCAAGGGCAGCTTCCTCGGATCGGTCGAGGTGGACGACCCCGAGGTCCTCGGACCGCTGGCCGACTTCACCGCCGCCGCGGCCGAGGCGCTCGGTGACGGCCGCCCCTGGGTGTTCCACATGGAGGTGTTCCTGGGCCAGGCCCCCGACGGCTCTCCCCGACCGGTCTTCCTGGAGGCGGGAGCCCGGGTCGGGGGAGGGGAGATCCCCTTCGTGTGGCGCGAGGTGCACGGCCTCGACCTCATGGCCGCGGCCGCGGACATCCAGCTGGGCCGTCGGCCCGCCGTGCCCGCCGTCGGGCCGGGGGCCGCCGCCTCCGTCGGGCCGGGGTCCGCCGACACCACGCCCGCCCCTCCCGCGCAGGACGCGACGGCCGCGCTCGGCCGCGCGACCGCCGGCTGGCTGCTGGTGCCGCTCCCCGTTCCGCCCCCCTGCGAGGTCACCGCGGTCAGCTGGGCCACGGCGGCCGGCGAGAGCGGCCCGTACGCACAGGTGGTGCCCGGACCCGGCCAGGTGGTCCCCGCCGTGGGCGGCTACGAGCACGTCGCCGCGCGGTTCCGGTTCCGCGGACCGTCCAGCCGGTCCGTCGAGGCCGCCATCCGCAAGACCGCGGAGTCCTTCGCCATGAGCTGCCGCCCCCGGCCCTGCTGACTCCCCCCACGACAGAAAGTGTGAACTTCGCATGCAAGAGCGCCGCCCCCGACTCGTGGTCGTGGGAAGCCGACTCAAGGCCTACCGCGAGTACGCGATGGCCTCCCTGGCCCGCGAGTACGACATCTCCCTGGTGACCTCCCAGGACCTCACCTGGGAGAAGCCCTACGTCTCCGCCTTCCGGATCGCCGACACCACCCGGGCGGAGACCCTGCGCGCGGCGGTCGAGGAACTGCACGCGGAAGCGGCCGAGGCCGACCGTGACGGCTCTCGGGCGGGCCTGTTCACCTGGGACGAACTCTCCTTGATCGCCACGGCCAGGGTCGCCGAGGAGCTCGGCCTGCCGCACCTCTCCGCCGCGGCGGCCGAGGCGTGCCGCGACAAGTACGCCACCCGGTCCCTGCTCGACCGGGCCGGCCTGCCCGGCGTCCGGCACCGTCTCGTCCACAGCGCGGCGGAGGCGTCCGCCGGCGCGGCCGAGATCGGCTACCCGGTCGTGCTCAAGCCCCGCTCCCTCGCCGGGAGCATGGGGGTGACACTGGTGCGCGACGCGTCCGAACTGGCCGAGGCCTACCGACAGGTGGCGGGCACCGCGTTCCCCGGTATCCCCACCGAGCAGGGCGTGCTGGTCGAGGAGTACCTGACCGGGCCGGAGATCAGTGTCGACAGCTGTGTGGTCGACGGCGAGGCGGAGCCGGTGTTCGTCGCCCGCAAGCGCCTGGGCTTCGACCCGTTCTTCGAGGAGGTCGGCCACCTCATCGGGCCCTGGCGGCACGAGGCGTGGGCCGAGGAGGTCGAGACCCTGGTCAAGGCGGCCCACCGGGCCCTGGGCGTCGACCGGGGCATCACCCACACCGAGATCCGCCTGACCCCCTCCGGCTGCCGCCTCATCGAGCTCAACGGGCGCCTCGGCGGCGACCTCATCCCGTACCTCGGCACGCTCGCCCGAGGGATCGACCTCACGCTCGCCGGGGCCGCCCTGGCCGCCGGCCGCACGCCGGACCTCTCGCCCCGGCACGAGGGGTGCGCCGAGGTGCGCTTCCTCTACCCGCCGCACGACGGCGTCCTGGAGCGGCTCGACCTCGGGCACGCCGCCGAGGTCCCCGGAGTGACGGACGTCGTGCCGCTCGCCGGCCCCGGCGACGAACTGCTGCTGCCGCCGCAGGCGCTCACCCCGCGGACCGCCGCCCTGATCGCGGCCGGCCCGGACGAGCGTGCCTGCACCACGGCGCTCGACCGGGCGGAGGCGGAGATCCGGCCGGTCCTCGGCGGCTCCCCCCTCGACGGTCTCGGCGCGCTCATGGAGAACCCGGTCACCCGGCGCTACCTGTCGACCGAGCGGGAGCAGGCGGACATGGTCGTCCCGGAGCTGCGCAACGAGTGGAACAGCTACGGAGCGGGCGGCGGCAAGGCGCTGAACCGTCCCGTCTTCCTCGACGCCTCCGACCGGGTCACACTCGAAGCCGACCTCAACGGCCTGTTCGAGCTGCTGACCACCATCCCCGACCGTCTCTTCGACGGCGACCGCAGGGCCTTCGCCCGCGCCGTCGGCATGACGGACACCCAGGTCGACCTGGTCATGCGCGGGGCGGGGCGTCGGATGCCCGCCATGTCCCGGGCGGACATGTACCGCGAGCCGGGCGGCTTCAAGCTGATGGAGCTCAACACCGGCAGCTCCCTCGGCGGCTGGCAGATGGGCGAGTTCTCCCGGCCGGCCGACCGCAACAGGGCTTTCCAGGACTTCGTCCACGCCGAGCGGCTGACGCATCCGGACCCCATCGGCCGGATCGCCGACGTGCTGCGCGCCGAGGCCGCCGACGCGGGGTTCGACCTGCCTGCCCGCCCGGTCCTCGCCCTCACCGAGTGGCCCGACGGATACACCTACACCAAGCCGTGGCTGGACTTCGTCGTCCCCGACTGGCTGCGGCACGGCTTCGACGCCGTGGTGTGCAGCCTCGCCGAGTTCGAGTACCGCGACGGCGTCCCCCACGTCCACGGACGCAAGGTCGACGTGGTGTACCGGATCTTCCTCCCCGGGGAGATGGCCGACGAGCAGCGCAGCCGCGACCTGGTCGACCCGCTCCTCGACGCCGTGCACGCGGGGCACACCTTCCTGTTCGCCGGACTGGACTGCGAGCTGTACGGCAACAAGGGCAGCCTCGCCATGCTCAGCGACGAGCGGAACCGGAGCGCCTTCACGGCCGACGAACTCGCCCTGGTGGAACGGATCCTGCCCTGGACCCGGTTCCTGCGCGACGAGACCGTGCACCGCTCCGGCGCCACCGTGGACCTGCTCCCGTACGTCCTGGCGAACAAGGACGAGCTCGCGCTCAAGCCCACGCTGCTGTACGGCGGGGTCGGCGTCATCCCGGGCTGGACGGTCAGCCAGGAGGAATGGGAGGAGCACATCAGGGGCGCGGTCGGCGGACCGTTCGTCGTCCAGCAGCGCGTGCTGCCCGTCGCGGAGCGCTTCGCGGCCGAGGACGGACCCGGATTCACCCGCATGGTCGTCGCCTACGGCGTGCTGATGGTCGGCGGGTCCTACGCCGGCATGCTGGTGCGCGGCACGCCCGACCCGCGGGTCGGCATCGTCAGCATGTCCAACGGGGCCCAGATCGGCTGCTGCTACCACGTCACCGGCGAGCCCGGGGGCGAGGCGTGAGCGCCCCGCGGCCCGGCGGACTGTGGCGGGACGGCGAGTTCCTGAAGCTGTGGGGCGGCGAGTCGGTCTCCCTGATGGGTGCTCAGATCACCCAGCTCGCACTGCCGCTGGCCGCCGTCTACCAGTTCCAGGCGTCGTCCACCCAACTCGGACTCCTCAACGCGGCCGGCTTCGCGCCCTTCCTCGGGGCGACCCTCTTCATCGGGGTCTGGGTCGACCGCCGGCGCCGCAGACCCCTGATGATCTGGAGCAACGTCGGGCGGGGACTGCTCGTGGCGAGCGTGCCGCTGTGCGCCTTCCTGGACCTGCTGAGGATCGAGTACCTGTACCTGACGGCGCTGCTCGTCGGCCTGCTGACCGTCGTGTTCGACGTCGCGTACCAGTCCTACCTGCCCTCGCTGATCAAGCGGGAGCATCTGGTGGAGGGCAACAGCAAGCTGCAGGCCAGCAGTTCCCTGGCCCAGATCGGCGGACCCGGCTTCGCCGGACTCCTCGTCGGGTGGCTGACGGCACCGGTCGCCCTGCTCGCCAACGCCTTCTCGTACGCCGTCTCCGTGGCGAGCCTGCTGGCCATCCGGCGGCCGGAGCCCGCCCCGGACGTCCCGGACGAGAAGACCTCCACCGCGCGGAGCATCGCCGAGGGGCTGGGCGTCGTGCTGCGCAACGGCTCCATCCGGGCGATCGCCCTGGAGGCCGGCACCTACAACTTCTGCTGGATGTCCCTGCAGACCGTGTTCGTGCTGTACGCGGCGCGGGAACTGGGCATGAACCCCGGCACCATCGGGCTCGTCCTGGGCGTGGGCGCCGTCGGATCACTGACCGGCGCCGTCGCCGCGACGTGGCTGAAGAACCGGCTCGGACTCGGCCGGGCCGTGGTCGCCGAACTCGTGCTGTGCTGCGCCGCCCCGCTCCTCATCCCGCTGGCGCCCGGGACGGGGCCGCTCTCGTACGCGATGTACGTCACGGCCTTCGCCTGCTGCGGTGTCGGCTCGACGATGTCGACCATCCACGTCGTGAGCCTGCGCCAGGCGATCACCCCCGACCGCCTGCTGGGCCGGGTCAACGCGGGCTGCCGGTTCATCGCGTGGGGACCGCTGCCGCTCGGAGCCCTGGTCGGCGGACTCCTCGGCGACGCGATCGGCCTGCGCAACACCCTGTACGTGACGGCCTTCGGTTTCCTGACGGCCCTCCTGTGGATCGTGTTCTCGCCCGTGCCCCAGCTGAAGGACTTCCCCGCCCAGCCGACCCCGGAGCCGGTCGACGAGAGGGCGTGACCCGCCCCCTTCCGGTGTTCCACCGCGCGGCGGCGTCCGCCCCGGCCCTCCCGGGGCCCCGTCCCGCGCAGGAGCCCTCCACGGCTCCTCGTCATCGCCGTGAACCGTCCTCGTCCCCGAGCACGGCGCACCCCCCATCGCAGAGGAGATCCCTCGTGTCCACGTCCGCACCCGGACCCCAGTTCCGGACCGCAGGAACCGCCGCCGGTCTGGAGAGCGTCCGGACCCTGATGAACTCGGCCCTCGACATCCTCCAGGAGGTGTCGGCGCAGCGCACCGGACCGGTGGCGGCCGGCGGTCCCGAGGGCGCCAGGGCCGCGGCCCTGGCGGTGCTGACCGGGCCCCTCCTGCCGGAGGACGGCACCGATCCCGGGACGGCCCTGGCGGCACTGATCCGCCCGTACGCCCAGTGGTCGGCCGACCTCACCCACCCCGCCGCCCTCGCCCGCATGCAGCCGCCCCCGATCGCCGCCGCCGCCGTCGCCGAGCTGGTCGCCGCGGTGCTCAACCAGTCCCTCCACGCATGGGAGAGCGGTCCCTTCGCCCTGGAGCTCGACCGCTGGGTCGTGGCCCGGCTGGCCGAACTGGCCGGCTACGACCCCGAGGAGGCCGGCGGCACCCTCACGCCCGGCGGCAGCGTGTCCAACCTCATGGCCATGACCATGGCCCGCGACACCGTCCTCGCGGAGAAGACCGGCGTCTACCCCTTCCTCGGCGGGATGCGCGCGTGCTCCGGACAGCCGGTCGTGCTCTGTCCCGCTGGTGTGCACTTCTCCGTCGAGCGGGCGGTGCGCCTCCTCGGCATCGGAGAGGAGAACATCGTCACCGTTCCCGTGGACAAGACCGGGCGGATGATCCCCGAGGAAGCGGACCGGATCCTGCGCGAGCTGCCCGAGGACAGGATCGCGGTCGCCATGGTCGCGGTGGCCGGCTCCACCGACCTCGGCATCGTCGACCCGCTGCCCGAACTGGCGGCCGTCGCCCGGCGCCACGGCGTCTGGCTGCACGCCGACGCGGCGTACGGTGCCGGAGCCCTCTTCTCGCCCCGTCTGCGCGGCCTCCTCGACGGCCTGGCCGAGGCCGACTCGATCACCGTGGACCTGCACAAGTTCGGCTGGTCCCCGGCCTCTTCGGCCGTGCTGCTGGTCCGCCGCGCCGAGACCCTGGTGTCCTTCGGCCTGCAGCCCACCACGTGCCTCAGCGCGGACGACGACACCTGCGCCGGATTCATCGGTCTGCAGGGCAGCTCCCTGCAGACCACCCGCCGGTCCGACGCCCTGAAGATCGCGGTCACCATGCGCACCCTCGGCGCCCGGACCATGGCGGCCATGGTGGACACCTGCCACGACCTCGCCCGTCACGCGGCGGCGCGGATCGACCGCGAGGCGCGGCTTGAGCTCTTCGCCGAGCCGCCGCTCACCTCGGTGCTCTTCCGCTACCTCCCGCCGGGGGCCGGCGACGCGGAGGCCGACGCGTTCAACGGGCGGCTGCGCCGGAGGCTGATGGAGGAAGGCCGCTCCCTCATCGCCCGCACCCACCTCACGGGCGAGGACGGCGTCAGCCGTGTCTACCTGAAGCTCATGCTGCTCAACCCGGAGACCACCCCGGAGCAGCTGGACCACGTCCTGGACGACCTGCTCGCCGCCGCCGAGGAGCAGGAGACCGGAGAGCACGCGTGACGCGACGCGTGCCGCGCCGGGAGAGTCCACGGGAGAGAGAACGGGAATGTCCGAGGTGAACGCCCCGCGTACGGTGCCCGCGGCCGGCCCTGGCGAGCCGGACCCCGTACGCGAATCCATGCAGGTCCTGCCACGTGTCCTCGCGGCACCGCTCACCCTGCTGACCGGTCGACCGTACGCGGGACAGCGGCCCGTCCGCCACACGCCCACCCGGCACCTGGTGAACGCGCTCGTCTCGTGCGCCCTCGGTGTGGCCCTCGGCACGATCGCGCTGGCGGCCGGCGGTCCGCTGCTGGTGCTGCTGGTGCCCGGCTGGGCGGCGACCCTGCACGGCGCCCGCAATCTGCGGATGATGATCTACCACCAGTGCGCCCACCAGAACATGTGGCGCAAGCGCAGGCCCGACGTCCTGGTGGGCCGGCTCATCGCCGCGGCGCTCGTGATCCAGGACTTCGACCGCTACAGCGCCGAGCACGTCGGCGACCACCACGCCCTGCACCACATGACGACCCGGGACCCGACCGTCCAGGCCTTCCTGGTGACGTTGAAGCTACGGCCCGGCATGAGCCGCGGCCGGATGTGGCGCAGGGTCCTGGGGGTGTGCGTCTCGCCCTGGTTCCACGTCCGCTTCCTGGTCGCCCGGATCCGCTCGTACTACACCTACGCCCCACCCGCCTGGCGGGCCGGCACCACCGTGGCCTACCTGCTCACGGCGGCGGTCGTCACGTGGCGGGACCTGTGGGTGCCGGTCCTCGTCGTCTGGATCCTGCCGATGACGCTGTTCTTCCAGATCAGCAACGTCTTCCGGCTCTGCGTGAAGCACAGCTTCCCGCAGCCCGGCCAGGCTCCCCGCCGGGGCCGCGCGTACTTCGCGAGCCTCACCAACGCCATCTTCGTCGGAGAGCGCGCGCCGTCGCCGCGGCTCCCGGCGCTGCGGCGTCACGCGGCCTGGGCCCGCTGGTGGTTCCGGATGCTCCTCGTCCACTTCCCCACCCGCTATCTGGTCCTGACCGGGGACACGGTCGTGCACGACTACCACCACCGTCATCCCATGAGCAGGGAATGGGCCTCGTACCTCTTCGCGCGGGAGGAGGACCACCGTCGGGGAGCGCCCGGCTGGCCCCCGTACCACGAGGTGTGGGGACTGGTCGCGGCCATCGACCACGTCTTCGACTCGCTGCGGACGGCCGATCCCGAGGAGTTCGACCCCGACCGCCTCGCCGAGGTCAACCACCGCGCCCTGTTCATGGCGTTCGAAGACTGACCGACCACACCCGGGTCCGCAGGACACCGGAATCCGAGAGGAAGCTGCCGATGCACGCGCTGCCAGGCCGGGGCGAACGCCTCGTCGTCCTCGGCGTCGCCGAGAGCGACGCCCACGCCGTCGCCAACCAGCTCATCGCCCTGCAACTGCGGGACTACGGCTTCACCGTGGTCAACCTCGGAGTCTGCACCCCGCTCCGCGACTTCGCCGACGCCGTGGATGCACACCCGCAGGCCGAGGCCGTGCTCATCGGCAGCCTCAACGGTCACGCCCACCACGACCTGCGCGACCTGCCGAAGCTGCGGGCCGCGGGCCGGCTCCGCCTGCCCGTGATCGTCGGGGGGAACCTGTCCGTGGGCAGCCGCACCACCGAGGCGCACCTGGGGCGCCTGCGGGACCTGGGAGTCGACCACATCCTCGCCGACGGCAACGAGATCGTGCTGCTTCTCGACCGGCTGCTGAGCACGGGCAAGGCGGCCGAACTCCAGCATGACTGAGCTCGACGTACTCGAACTGCCCCCGGACGTCGTCGCGTCGCTCCCCGACTGGCCCGACGTCGTGGCCCATCTCGCCTCACCGCGGCTGCCCCGCGTGGTCGACGTCCTGCGCGCCGCGGACTCGCGGGGGCGCCCCGCCCTCCAACCGCGCTGCGGAGTGGGGGGACACGAGCCGATGCGGGACCTGCTGCGCGAACTGGAGGGCGCCGGCCCGGACATCCTGTCCGTCACGATCGACTCGCACACCCGGTTGCGGAAGTTCGACGCGGCGCGCGACGTGCTGCGCCGCGACCCGGCCGGACTCAACGGCTACCCGCTCGTCACCCACGGATGGCGACGGGGCCGCCAGCTCGTCGGCACGGTGGGTGTGCCGCTGGAGGTGCGCCACGGTTCACCGGACCCGCGCGAACTGTTCGCCGTCTCCCTGGCATCGGGCATCACCTCGTTCGAAGGGGGCGGCATCGGCTACAACCTGCCCTACTCCAAGGACGTTCCGCTGTCCCGCTCCCTGCGCGCCTGGCAGCGGGTCGACGCCGTGTGCGGCACGCTCGCACGCTCGGGGGTCGTCGTCGACCGCGAGCTCTTCGGCACGCTGACCGCCGTGCTCGTCCCGCCCTCGGTGAGCCTCGCCATGACGCTGCTGGAAGGCATCGCCGCCGTCGCCGAGGGCGTCCGCTGCCTCTCGGTCGCCTACCCCCAGGGCGGCGAGGTCCACCAGGACGTCGCGGCCCTGCGTGCGACGCGCACCCTGGGCCGCCGCTACCTCGGCGCGGACGTGGAAATCTATCCCGTCCTCCACGAGTTCATGGGCGTCTTCCCCACCACACCCGAGTACGCGGGCGGGCTGATCCTGCTGGGCGGGCTGACCGCCCGGCTCGGCGGGGCGACCAAGGTGATCACGAAGACCGTGCAGGAGGCGCACGGCATCCCCGACGCGGAGGCGAACGCCTCCGGACTGCGGACGACCGCGCTCGGCGCGTCGGACCTGCTGGACTTCGTCCGGGTCGACGAGGACCGCGTGGCCGAGGAACAGCACTGGATCGAACGCGAGGTGGCGGAGCTCGTCGAACCGGTGCTGGCGGCCGGCGGTCTCTTCGACGGGATCGAGCGCGCCTTCCGGGACGGACGGCTGGACATCCCGTTCAGCGCCAGTGTCCACGCCCGTTCCGGGATCGTCCCGCGCCGCGACGTCCACGGCGCGATCCGGTACGGGGACAGCGGGAACCTGCCCTTCTCGGGCCCCGTACGGCGCCGCCAGGCCGCGCTGTCGCACGCGGCGGAAGACAGCCCGCCCCGGACCCGCATGGCGGCGGTGCACGCCGACATCCACTACTTCCTCGCCAGGGAGAAGTCGTTGTTCCTCCCCGGCCACCCGCCCCCCGACGCCCACCCGCTCCCACCCCCCCACCCCTCTCGCGCATCGTTCGCCCAACCATCGATCGAGGTACCCATGAAGAGCACCGCACCCGGATCCTCCGTCCCCGTCCCCGGTCTGCCCGATCCGGAGGCCGGCGCCCGCGTGGTCGCCGACGACCGGGCCCACCTGTTCCACTCCTGGGCGGCGCAGGGGGCCGTGAACCCGGTGCCGGTCGCCGGGGGAGAGGGCCGCTACTTCTGGGACTACGAAGGCAAGCGCTACCTCGACTTCTCCTCGCAGTTCATCAACCTGAACATCGGCCACGCGCACCCCAAGGTCGTCGCCGCCATCAAGGAGCAGGCCGACCGGATCTGCATGATCGCCTCGACCTTCGCCAACGACCGACGCGGCGAGGCGGCCCGGCTGATAGCGGAGATCGCGCCGGGCGACCTCAACCGGGTGTTCTTCACCAACGGAGGGGCCGAGGCCAACGAGCACGCCGTGCGCATGGCACGCATCCACACCGGTCGTCCCAAGGTCCTCTCCGCGTACCGCTCCTACCACGGGGGAACGGCGACCGCGATCAGCCTCACCGGTGACCCGCGCCGCTGGGCCAACGAGAACTCCGGCAGCGCGTCCGGCAACGTCGCCCACTTCTTCGGCCCGTACCTGTACCGCTCGCACTTCCACGCGACGACCGAGGAGGAGGAGTGCCGTCGCGCACTGGCCCACCTCGAGCAGGTCATCGCGTTCGAGGGGCCGTCCACGATCGCGGCGATCGTCCTGGAGACGGTCGTCGGCACGGCCGGGATCCTCGTCCCCCCGGCGGGCTACCTCGCGGGGGTCCGGGAGCTCTGCGACCGGTACGGCATCCTCTACATCGCGGACGAGGTCATGTCCGGCTTCGGCCGCACCGGCGCCTGGTTCGCCGTCGACCACTGGAACGTCACTCCGGACCTGATCACCTTCGCCAAGGGGGTCAACTCCGGTTACGTGCCGCTCGGCGGGGTCGTCCTCTCCGACGCCGTGCACGAGACCTTCCGTGACGTGGCCTACCCCGGTGGGCTCACCTACTCCGGCCACCCCCTGGCGTGCGCCGCCGCGGTGGCCACCATCACCGCGATGCGGGAGGAGGGCGTGAACGAGAACGCCGCGCGCGTAGGAGCGGAGGTCATCGGCCCGGGGCTGCGCGAGATCGCGGACCGGCACCCGTCGGTCGGAGAGGTGCGCGGGCTGGGCGTGTTCTGGGCCGTGGAACTCGTCCGCGACCGCGAGAGCCGCGAGATGCTCGTCCCGTACGCGGCCGGTGGCGAGCTGGCCCGCCCCGTCGACGAGGTGGTCGCCGCGTGCAAGGAGGGCGGCATGTGGCCGGTGTACAACTACAACCGCATCCACGTCGTCCCGCCGTGCACCATCACCGACGACGAGGCCCGCGAGGGACTGGCCGTGCTCGACCAGGCGCTGTACGCCGCCGACAAGTACGTGGGCTGACCACCTCCCGAGCTCAGGCGGAGCGCGGGGTGCGGGGCCCGTGCCGAGGACACCCCTGGCCCTCGCTCCCGGGAGCGAGGGGTCGCCGGCTCACCCCCCGTCGCCCCGACAGTGCGCGCACGCCGTCGGCGGCGGCGGGCCGGGCCGGGTGCCCGCCGGGAGTCCGTCGGATTCGCCGGACTCCCGCAGCGCGCTCACGAGTGCCGTCGCCTGTTCGGTCAGCGCCTCGTCGTCGGTCCCGCCGAGCGCGGCGACCGCGGCCGTACCGAGCGAGACGGCCTCCTCCGGGTCGGTCGCCCGCACGGCCGACGCGAGCAGGAGGAGTGCCCTCCCCTCCTCGTGGCGGTCCCGGACCGCCCGGAAGAGCGTGATCGCTTCGCGGATCGCCTCGACGGCGCGGTCCGGCAGCCCGAGCGCCTCCCACGCGTCGCTCAGGTTCATCAGCACCGTGGCCTGCGCGTGGGGGTCGCCGACCTCCTCCAGGAGGTCGCTCGCCCTCGTCAGCAGACGAGCGGCCTCGGCGGGCGCGCCCGCCTCGCTCCGGACGGTCGCCAGGTTGC
This sequence comes from Streptomyces sp. NPDC051921, assembly GCF_040680975.1. Lineage (NCBI taxonomy): Bacteria > Bacillati > Actinomycetota > Actinomycetes > Kitasatosporales > Streptomycetaceae > Streptomyces > Streptomyces sp. NPDC051921. The sequence continues at coordinate 58,528 of NZ_JBFAXU010000021.1, read as the reverse complement.
CGAGGGCGATGCCTTCGCCGCGCTTGTCCCCGAGGTCGCGACAGAGGGCGAGTGCCTCCTCGAGGACGTCCGACCCGTCACCGAGTCCGCCCTCACGCAGCGCCGTACCCAGATTGTTGAGGGCCATGGCGACTCCATGGTGGTCGTCGGCCCGTCGGAAGCCGTCGCGAGCGGCCGCGTGGGCGGTCGCGGCCTCGCCGGCCCGCCCCAGTTCCCTGAGGGCCATGCCGAGATTGTTCTGGACGATCGCCTCGTTGTACCAGTCACCGACGAGACGGCAGATCTCGATGTTCCGGCGGTACGCGCCCACCGCCTCCTCGTGGCGGCCCGACTCGCTCAGGGAACGTCCGAGGTTGTTGAGCGCGGCGGCCTGACCCTGGGGGTTTCCCGCCCTGCCCTGCAGGACGACGGCCCTGTGCAGCAGGGGCACCGCCCGCTCGATGTCACGCATCTCGTGCAGGGTGTACCCGAGGTTGGTCAGTACTTCCGCCTCGCCCAGAACGGATCCCTCCGCCGTGTGGACGCGGAGGGCTTCCTCGTGTGCGGCGACTGCTTCGGGGAACCGCCTCAGTCCTCTCAGGGCGCCGGCCCGCGCGTCGAGGAACGCGGCACGGAAGCCGGCGGGGCCGCTCGGGGGGACGTGCTGCAGCGCGCTGTCGTAGACGGCCGTCAACTCGGCGTAGCCGCGGCGCAGTTTGAGGTAGGGGCCGATGCGCGCCGCCATCGCCCGGACGACGGACGACCCCGAGGGGCCGGGCGTCGTGGTGATGACCGCGACGAGGTTGGCCCGTTCCTCGTCCAGCCAGCCGAGCGCTGCGGTCCGGTCGGCGAACCGGGGTGCCGGGGTCCGTCCCGGGACGAGATGGTGGTGCGCCTCCTCCAGGCGGTCCGCGTAGTGCCCCAGCAGCCGCTCCGAGGCGGCGGCCCGGTCGTCGCCGGCGTGCTCCGCCCGCCCGGTCTCGTCCGCGTAGAGCCGGATCAGGTCGTGCATGCGCCACCGGCCGTAGACGGCCGTGCTCTGCACCAGATGGCCGCGCCCCAGGGCCTCCAGGAGCTCCTCCGCCGTGTCCGGGTCGACATCGCAGAGCCGGCCGGCGGCCTCGGTGGAGACGTCGGGTCCGGGGTTGAGCGCGAAGAGCCGGAAGAGCCGTGCCTGGTCCTGCGGCAGGTGCCGGTAGGACAGTTCGAAGGCGGCTCGTACCGCGAGGTTTCCCCGGCTCAGCCGACGAAGGCGGCGCTGCTCGTCGTCCAGGGCCCGGGCCATCGAGGACAGCGGCCGGGCCGGCTGGTCCGCCAGGAGGGCGGCGACGATCCGCAGCGCCAGCGGCAGGTGTCCGCACTGCCGGGCGATGGCCTCGGCGGTGTCCGGTGCGTCGTCGACCCGCGTGTCCGCCTCGCCCCGGCTCGCGCGCAGGACGAGGCGGAGCAGGCCGACGGAGTCCACGGGATCGAGGACCGTCAGGTCGTGCAGACGGGCGTCCAGGTCGGACAGCGTGTGCCGGGAGGTGATCAGCACGGGGGTGCGCGCGTCACCGGGGAGGAGGGGCCGGACGTGCTCGCCGTCCATGGCGTCGTCGAGGACGACCAGGGTGCGGTGCCCCCGGTCGGCCAGGTCGCGCAGCGTCGACCGGTACAGGCGCGCGCGGTCCTCGAGGGACACGGGGATGTGCTGGTGGTCGACGCCCAGCCCCCGGAGCATGGACGCGAGCGCCTCGTCGGGGCCCTGACGGCGAGCGGGGTCGTATCCGTAGAGTTCGACCGCGAGGACGCCGTCGAACCATCCGTCCCGTCCATGTGCGCGATGGACCACCTGCCGCACCAACTCGGTCTTCCCGACCCCGGGGAGTCCGGCGACGACGTGGACCGACGGCCCCTCGCCGACCGTCCCCGGGTCCAGCACGGCGAGCAGCTCGTCCACGGCGCCCTCCCGCCCGGTGAACGTGCCGGACGGGGCCGGCAGCCCGGAGAGGGCGGAGGCGGTCCGAGGAGCTGCGGGAGGGGCCGCCCGCACGGCCCCGCCCGCCGACGGGGCCACGGCGTCGCCGCCCTCCGGCGGGACCACGCGGCGCAGCCCGTACTGCGGCAGTCGGTCCGCGAGCAGCGCCGCGTCGAGGCGCGTCCCCAGGGAGTTGAGGAGGAGGTCCCCCAGGGCGAGTGCCGCCAGGCGGCCGGGAGCCCCGGCCAGGACCCGCTCGGCGAGGGCCGTGTTGACGTCCACCACGTCACGCTCGTCGGGCCACTCCACCCATAGGGCGCGGAGCATGCGCCACGCCGTCTCGGGAGTGCCGTAGATCCGGGGGACCGCGAGTTCGTCGAAGGGGGCACGGAGTCCGTCCGTGAGCCAGTCCCGGACGAAGGAGGGGAAGTCGTCGGACCGCCGGGCGCGGTCGCCGAGCTCCTGGAGCGGCCGGGCCGGCACCAGGGAGACGAAGTGGAAGTCGTGCCCCGCTTCGGCGTGCGTGCGGAGGTGACGCCAGATCCCCTTCGCGTCCAGGGCCGCGACGTTCCAGCTGTTGGCGTTCCGGTTCTGACGCTTGACCTGGTGCACCTCGGTGCGCCCGTCGCGCCGGTAGGCGAACTCGGTACCTTCGCCCAGGATTCCGTTCGGCTCGAGGGTGAGCGAGTCACCGTGTCCCAGCAGGACGTACAGGGCGTGCCTGATCGTCCAGGCGCCCTCGTAGCGATTGCCGAACTTGTCCGTCTCACCACCCGGCCTCGGTGCCACCGGTCCCCCTCACCCCGTCCGCCCGTCGCACGACTCCGCGACCGCGCGGCCCCGTCTCGTGGCGCGCGCAGAGCCACCGTACCCGGCGGCGCCGACAGCGCCGAGTTGGCCGGAAAGCCTCGTGGCGCGGGCTCCCCGCCCGCCGAGTTCGCCCCGCTCGACGAGCAGTCCCGGGACCCCGACAACCGGTTCGGCAACGACCTCGCGGACGGGACCAGGGCGGCGTCGACGCCTCCGCGTTCCCGGACCTGCCGGCCGCCCAGAAGCACGTCCAGGCCGCCCTGAACGCCCCCGCCCCGACATGCGCCACGTGACCAGGAAACACGCCGAGTTCCTCACCCAAGGTGCGGTGGCGCTCCTCCTGAACATCGCCGTCGTGTCCCGCAACCCGGGCGCCGCACCGCTGGAGGACGAACTCCGGCGGCTGTCCCGCTTCCTGCAGGACTCCCGGGCCACCGCACGAACGATGCCCTCGGCGGCGCTGGTCCCACTGCTCGACCTCCTGGCCGACGAGGTCGGCACCGAGGCGTTCGGGACCGGGCCCGCCGAGTACCGCGACCGGCTGGCGCGCGCGAGCCGCGCGACGACCCGCCGGCGGACTTCCTGCGCTCGCCGGCCGCGCTCATCCGCGAGAGCCGGTTCAGTGCCTACCCGGACATGACGGAGTCGCCGATGTCCGACTGGGAGGCGGGCGGCGGCTCGGTGGAGCCCGGCCGCGGGAACCGGGGCCGCCGTTCGTCTCCCCGTGGTGACCAGGTCCTGCGCACCCGGCCCGTCGGGCATCAGGCGGCGTCGGGTGTCTGCCCGCTCATCCGCTCCTGCATGCGCCCGAAGAACTCCTCGGGCGGGCTCATCCCCGCCGTGACCCTGACGAACTCGTCGGACGCCGACGGGCTTCGGGACACGGCGTGGAGCAGTTCCCGCATCTCGGGGGGCGGGGGTTCCATCGTCGCGAACTGGGCCGTGAACTCGTACATGCTCGTCACCTCGGCGTCCCTCGCCACCTGCGCCTCCCGCATCGCCTCGTCGAAGGACCGGCGGCCGGCGAGCACGTCGTCGAGCGCGCGGGCGCACCGCTCCGCGTCCCGGAAGGCGTCCTGGATGCCCTGGGCGGTGATGGGATCCTTGAGGTAGCCCGCGTCGCCGACCAGGACCCAGCCGGGACCGTACGGTCTGCGGAAGTAATTGGGGACCGCCGTCCCGACGAACCGCTCGGCCCGGGTGGCCCGCGCGACCCGCTCCGCGAAGGCCGGCGCACGGGCCAGCGTGGCGTGGTAGTTGCCCTCGACGTCGCCCCGGTTGGCCTCGAAGTCGCGCATGGGCCAGCCGCTGACGACCAGCGCCAGGTCCTCGTTGGTGGGCCAGGCGGCGAAGGCGCAGTCGCCGCGGTCGTACGCCTCGTACCTTCCGTGCAGGTCGAGCCCGGCCCAGTACGTGTAGTAGTAGGCGTTGATCTTCGGCTTCTCCGCGTAGTCGGTGGCGCCGGTGGCCCTGGCGACGGACGAGTGGAGTCCGTCCGCACCCACGGTGACGCGGGCGTGGTCGACCGCCGTACCACCGTCCTTGCCGTGGCCCCTGATCCCGGTCACCGCAGGACCGTCGAACAGCAGCTCCTCGACGGTGAATCCCTCGCGTACCTCGGCTCCGGCCTCCGCGGCCGCGTCGACGAGGATCTTGTCCAGGACCGTACGGCGCGGGGCGTACGCGGCCTCGAAGCCCTCTCCGGCCGGCGACCCGACGATGGCGAACGGCCCGAGGTCGAACGCGTAGGTGTCGATCGGCGGACACCCCGTCGCCACGACCCGCTCCAGCAGCCCCCACCGGTCCAGCGCGGCCAGTCCGGGCGGATGGATCAGATGCGTGGAGATCGTGTCGCTCGGGAAGGTCGTCCGGTCGACCAGGAGGACCCGGTGCCCCAGACGAGCCAGCAGCATCGCGGTCGGTGCGCCCGCACAGCGCGCCCCGACCACGATCACGTCGTGCTGGTGGACTCCGTCGCCGGCCGAGCCGGCCGTGCCGCTCATCTCTCTCACCTGCCGATCGGACGCCGCGCGCGTGTGCGGCGGGCCGGACGGAGCACGTCCCGGCCCTCGCCGCCGCGCGGTGCGTGTCCCTCTCCACGCTAGAACACCTTCCGGAAGCGGTCTCGGCGGAGGCGGATCCGGACCGGCTCCGCCCCCGCCCGGTCACGGACGGTTGCGGCGGCGTTCCGGGACGCGGCCCCGGACGCGGATCCGGGCCCGGCCCCGGATGCGGACCCGGGCCCCGCCCCAGCCCCGGATGCGGACCCGAGCCTGGCCCCAGCCCCGGATGCGGACCCGGGCCTGGCCCCAGCCCCGGACGCGGACCCGGGCCCGGCCCCAGCCCCGGACGCGGACCCGGGCCCGGCCCCAGCCCCGGACGGGGACCCGGCCCGCGCCGCGTATCCTCGCTGATCGGCGCCGGCCGCTTCGCCCCGGCAGCCTCGCCCCGTCCGCCTCGACCACGCCGCCTTCGCGCCCGTCGGAACGAACCTGAATCCTTTCGTGCCTGGTGCGCCTCTCATAGGCGTGCGGACGACCGGGTCCGCCCGCCCGAATCCACCAGGAGGACCCCATGACCACCGTCGTCATCGCCGTCGCGGCCGCCGTGCTGCTGTGCGCGTGCACCGTCACCGTGCTGCGCCGCCGGAGGCGTCAGCGTGGCTGAGTACACCTGGCCCGGCGCGACCCTCGTCGCCGCGGCGCAGCGCGGTGACGTCGAGGCGCTCACCGCGCTGGTGTACGGCTCCTACCCGCACGTACACCGGTTCGCGCACACGCTGTGCGCGACACCCCAGGACGCCGAGGACGCCGCTCAGGAAGCGCTGATCATCCTCTATCGCAAGATCGGCATGCTGCGCGCCTCCGGGGCGCTGGCGTCGTGGATGTTCCGGATCGTCCGCAACGAGTGCCTGCGCCGGGCTCGTTCGCTGCTCCAGCGCGGACCGGCCGACGAGTTCGACCGGCTCGGCACGGCCGAAGGGCTCGGCACGTCCGCCCGGTCCGAGGCGGTCGGCGGCACCGCGCGGTCCGCCGAGGAGGACGTCCTGCTGCGCCTGGAGGCCGAGCGTGTCGCCGCCGCCATCGCCACCCTGCCCGCCGACCAGCGGCAGGTGCTGGTCATGCGGGACATCCAGGGCCTGCCCGGTCGTACCGTCGCCGACCGGCTCGGGCTCAGCACCGCCGCGATGAAGTCCCGCCTGCACCGGGCCCGTGCGACGGTGCGCGAGGCCTTGCGCGACGAACCGACCGTATCGAGGGGAGCCGACGATGACGCCTGACCGGACCGCCGTGAGAACACCCGACCCCATGACCGGCCGTGCACCCGGCGCCGCCGGTGTCCGCCACGACGCGCCGACGCCCGGGCGCTTCGCCAGCGCCACCGTCCCGCGACATCTGGCCCGCGGCGCCCTCGGGTTCGGCGCGATCGTCGCGTCCCTGGCCCTGCTGCCCGTCGTCGGCCCGGTGAGCCTGCTGCTCGCCCCGGTGGGCCTGGTCGCGCTGCGCGGCTGCCCGATGTGCTGGGCGATCGGCCTCATGGAGACCGTGTCGGCCGGGCGGCTGCGCCGCTCCTGCGCGAACGGGAGCTGCGAACTGACCCGCGTCGCCCGGCCTTAGGGGATGCGAAGGACCGGTCCTCCGGATCACACCGGGGCGGTCAGGGGCAGGAGTACGTGAAGGTGGCCTCCGCCTCCAGGGGCGACGCGGTGGGGCGCAGGACCTGGAGGCGGGCGGTGCCGCGGAAGGAGCCGGGGCCGCGGACCGTCCACCGGAGGTGCACCTCGACCTCGTGCTCACCGCGCCGGGCCGTACGGGTCAGGTCGCCCGAGGCCTGGCCGTCACTGCGCAGCCAGCGGTACGTGAAGGGGCCGGCGTTGCCGTCGGTGGTCACGACGCCGGTCACGTCCGCGGTCTGACCACACGTCAGTTGTGCTGCCGGAGCACGGACCGCGGCCGCCCGCACCGCCGGGCCGGGCGTCGGGCGCAGGAGCAGCCACAGGGCCACGGCCGCCGCCGCCAGAACGGCGGTCGCGCCGATCAGGCTTGCTCGCCGCCGCCGACGGCGCCCGCGTTCGGAGGAGGGCGTCGGGGCAGGGGCCGCCCACAGGGAGCGCAGCCGCTCCTCCTCGTCGCGGGGGACGCCGGGACCGAAGCGCAGGACTATCTCGTCGGGATCACCGGGGGCATCGGGGGCGTCGGGACCGGCGGCCGCGGACGTGTCGGCGGTCGGCGCCGGCGCGGAGCCGGTCCGGTTCCGCCTGCCCAGGACCGTGGCCTGGTCACCCGCGGCGGCCGTTTCCGCGGCCACTGGCACCGTGGCCTCCGCCGCCGTACTCCCCGCCCCCGAGGCATCCGGCGTCGTCCGCTCCGTGAGGAGCTCCGCCAGCGCCGCAGCCGCCGCCGTGCGCAAGGCGGTCCGGCGCAGGAAGTCCCGGGGGAGTGCCGTGCGACCCGAGGTGAGCGTCGTGCGGGCGGCGGCCAGGCCGGCGGACTCGGCCGCGGCGGAGCAACGGGTGAAGAGCTCCGCCGCAGGGGTCCCGGGGGCCGCCCAGGCGGTGCCGAGGGCACGGGCGAGCGCCGCCCAGGCCGCGATGTCGTCGGCCTGGGCAGCGGCGGTCGGGTTCCCCTCGGTCAGGGGCGCGGCCAGTGCCGCCTCGGCGAGCAGGGCGGTGCCGTCCGCGGCCAGGACCACGCGGTCGGGGGTGAGCGAGCCGTGGGCGAGCCCCGCCGCGTGCAGGGCGAGGAGGGTCTGCGCGGTCTCGTTGAGGACGCTCGCCGCGCTGCCCTCGTCCAGTCCGGGCGCGCCCGTGGCGAGGAGGTCCGCGACCGTGCGGACCGGCGGGCGTGCGACGATCAGCCAGACGTCCCCGGCCTCCCGCACCAGGTCGACGGTGGCCGGCAGGCCCGGCAGACGCAGCTTCGTCACGGCGACCACCGCGGCGGCGAGGCGTGCCCGCGCACCCTCGCGTGCGAGCAGGGCGCGGTCGACGCGCAGCACGCCGAGCGGCGGTTCCCCGGCGTCGCCGGAGGTCAGGGCGTGCCAGGTGCCGAACCGCCCGTCACGTGCCCAGTCCGACAGGGCACGACCGGCGACCGTGGCCGGTGGCGGGGGTGTCGTCATCGTGTTCCGTTCTCCTCGGTGCGGTGGGCGCTCAGCACGGCGGCGCGTCGAAGGACGACGTCCGGCGGCCGCTCGCGGACTGCGGGCTGCTGCTGATCGCGACGTTCCAGGTGCCCCGGCAGGGGTGGTTGGAGAAGTCGGCCTCGAAGCTCACGGAGTACTCCGTGCCGCCGGAGAGGCGGCGCGACTGCGAACCGTACGACTGGTCCGGTGTGTTGACGTAGAACTCCGCCAGGAGGGTCAACGGACCCGTGCCCGTGGTGCGGACGGTCACGTCGGCGACCAGCGTGCTCGGGCGGGGCCCCCGCCGCCAGGCGTCGATGACGAGCGTGATCGTGCCCGGCGTCGGCGCCGCGGTCGCGGTGGTCCTCGGCGGCGCGGTGGCGGTCGACGGGGTGGCGCCGGAGCCGCCGTCCGGGGGCGGGGTGGTGGTCGGTGTGCCGTCCGTGGCCGGGGGCGTCGTCGTCCCGCCCGGCGTCGGGTCCGTCGACGCGCCGGCGGACGGCGTGCCGGTGGCGGAGGCCGTCGGCGAGAGGGAGGCGGTCGGCGTCACCGGGGAGCCGGACGTCACGGCCCCCGAGGGGACCGAGCTCGCCGTCGTCGTCGTGGTGTCGTCCGTCCCGGCCCTCGCGACGCTCACCGCGCCCGTCCCGATCACGGCGAGGAGCGCCGCCCCGACGACCGCCTTCCCCAGACCGCGCCGCAGGCGGCCCAGGACGGTCAGCGCCGGCGTCACCTCGTACACCGCGCCCGTCATGGCGAACGGGAACAACAGGGCGAGCAGGGCGGCGAGTTCCGCGAGACGGCGGCGGCCGCGTGCCTCCCAGCCGGCGCCGTACCCGTCGCCGGCGGCGCGTTCGAGTCCGGCGAGGAACGCCTCGACGCCCGGCCGGTCCGCCGGGTCCTTGGCCATGCCCCTGCGCAGCAGATCCCGTACGGGCTCGGGGACGTCGTCCACGTCGACCGGAGCGCGCAGGTGCTGCAGCCGCAGCGCGATCAGGTCGTCGGCGCGGAACGGGCGCCGGCCGGTGAGGCATTCGTAGAAGACCGCCGCCGCCGCGTACACGTCGCTCGCCGGGCCCGCCGGCGCACCGTCCCACTGCTCGGGTGCCATGTACGCGGGCGTGCCCCCGGTCTCCGTCTCACGGCCCGCGCGGATGGCGATGCCGAAATCGACGAGCGTGCTCGAACCGTCGGCACGGACCAGCACGTTCTCCGGCTTGTAGTCGCGGTGCACCACCCCGGCCGCGTGCGCCGCTCCCAGGCCCAGCAGGGAACCCTTCAACAGCACCAGCGCCGCCTCCGGACCGGTCGCCCCGTGCTCCCGCAGCAGCGCGCGCAGCGTCACGCCGTCGACCGCCTCCATGATGATCGCCGCGCCGCGCCGGGCCTCCACGTACTCGTAGAGCCGCACCACGCAGGGGTGCCGCAGGTCGCCGAGCAGCCGCGCCTCGGCACGGAAGCGGGCCAGGAACTCCTGGTCGCCGTGCAGCCGTCGGCTCAGGTACTTGACGGCCACGGGCCCGCCCGTCGCCTCGTGCCGCGCGAGGACGACCCGGCCCCCGGCCCCCTGGCCGAGCGTCCGCACGGTCCCGCAGCCGGGCACCTCCCAGCCGCCGTCCGCCGGCGCCCCGCCCCGTACGTCTGTCATGCCGTCCCCTCCAGGGCCGCGCCGTCCACCGCCGGGCGCGTGGGACGCCCGGCCGCCTCACGGCGCCGCTTCACCACCCGTACCAGCCACCGCGCGGGCGCCGCCCACACCGGGAAGGCCACCAGCGCGACGACCACCGCCACGATCACCGTGTCCCACGGCTCGGACACCCGCCCGTCCAGCCACTCCCCGAGCCGCGAGCGCCAGGCCAGCAGCGCCAGCACCAGGAAGCCGTAGGTCCCCACGACCACCGCCAGGCCGTACGCGGCCATGCCCGCCTGGCGCGGCCCCGGCCGACGGCCCGCCCGGAGGTCACGCCACAGGCCGGCGCGGAAGTACGCGCCGGCCTCCTCACGCAGCCGCGGCACGCGCAGCGCGTCGGTGAGCGCCTGGTAACCGTCCAGCGGCATCAGCGGGTTGACGTTGTAGAGCGTGTTCAGATAGAGCCCGAAGGCCAGATGGAACAGGACCGCCGAGGCCGGGCCGACCGGCAGGTACGCCGCGCCCGCCGCGCACCAGCCCGCCAGGGCCGCGGTCGACAACGGACCGGACAGCGCCACCACCACCCGTGACCAGCGCGTGCCGAACCACATGTCGCTGGTGTCCACGAACGCGAACGGCATCCCCATCATGAGCAGGAAACCGCCGCGCCGGACCTTGCGGCCGTACGACTTCACGGCCAGGGCGTGCGCGAGTTCGTGCACGACCAGCGCCGTGACGTACCCGGTGGCCAGCGCCACCGGTCCCCAGGTCCCCGCGCCGCCGAAGTCGAGCAGGTGCTGCCGTCCCTGCGCCTCCGCGAAGAACACCACCAGACCGCCGACCAGCGACAGCCAGACCAGTGCCACTCCGGTAGGCGTGAAGAACCGCCAGCCTCCGCCCTCGTAGAGGCGGGTCACCGCGCCGTCCAGGCCCGGTACGGACACCTCCAGCTTGAGCAGGGCCCGGTACACCGCTCTGCCCAGGCGTCGCATCCGGCTCGCGTCCCGCTCGTCCTTCCGGCCCGGCATGCCGCGCAGCAGACCGGCGCCCTCGAACGCCCCGAGCGCGGCCTCGATCCGCGGCAGCGCCAGCTCGCCGAACCGGTCGGCGTACGCGAACAGCAGGTCCCGCACGGTGTTCTCGCCGTCCAGGGCGTTCCACAGGAACACCTCGCGCTCGTCGAGCCGCAGGTACACACCGGTCCGCGTGTTGCTCAGCACCCACTGCGGCTCCGACGCCCCTCGGCCGTCCGCGGGCAGCCGCTTGAGCGCCCACCCGCCGCGGCGGCGCGGGCGCGCGGTGAGCGGGCCGTGCGCCTCGGGCACCTCCGCCTCGGGTCCGCCGGCCGGCGGCAGCTCGGTGAGCTGGGTGCCGACCACCATCGTTCGCGAGCCGATCCGCGCGTCCCGAGGCTGCTCGAACACCAACCGGACGTCGCCCACGCACAGTTCGGCACCGTCCTGGAGGCGGGCCGACCCGCCGTGCAGGGTCTCGCCGGCGACGGTCGTGCCGTTGAACGAGTCCAGGTCCTCGACTCGGAAGCCCGCACCGTCCCGGACGACGCGTGCATGGCGGCGCGACACGCTGCCGTCCGACAGGACGACGTCGTTCTCGCCGTCCCGGCCCAGCGTCGTGACCGTACCGCTCAGCGGGACGAGGAGGTCGGGGGCGTCGAGGCCGCGCAACTGGGGAGCGGCGAACGCCGTGGGGGCCGCGCCGCGGCGGAGGGTGCCGCAGCGCAGGCAGTACGGGAAGTCGCGCCGCACGTGCACGCGACAGGCATGGCAGAGCATGGTGCGGCTCCGCCGCCTCAGGAACCGGTGGTGAACGAGCCGCCCGACAGGCCGCCGGGCGAGGCGTGGCCGGGTCCGGTGCCGGGTCCGCTGCCGTGCAGGTGGCCGCCGCCCAGCCGGTCGAGACCGCCCGGTCGCATCACGCGGCCGCCCGCGCCGTCGGATTCGGGCGCGGGAGTGTCCGCGCGGCCGCCGCCGCGACCGCCCTGCCCGTCGCCGTCCCCGCCGCCGCTGCCGCCGCCCCCGCTGGGCCGGCGTTCGTTCTCCTGGCTGCCGCCGGACCCGCCGCTTCCGTCACCGCCGTCGGACCCACCGCTTCCGTCACCGCCTCCGGGCTCGCCGCTGCCGCCGCCCCCGGAGGGCCGCCGCTCGTTCTCCTGGCTGCCGCCGCCGGAGTCTCCACCGCCGGAGTCTCCACCGCCGGAGTCTCCGCCGCCTTCGCCGCCGCCGTGGCCGCCGCCCTCGCCACCGCCACCGCTGTCTCCGCCGCCGTGGCCGCCCCCTTCGCCGCCATTGCCGCCACTGCCGGAGTCTCCACCGCCGCCGGAGTCTCCGCCGCTGCCGCCGCCGCCCCCGCTGGGCCGACGTTCGTTCTCCTGGCTGCCGCCGCTGTCACCGCCGCCGGAGCCGCCACCGCCGTTGCCGCCGGAGTCGCCGCCTCCTCCTTCGCCTTCGCCGCGCTCGTAGATGCCGCCGTGCCCGAAGTCGCCGGCACCGCCGCCCGCACCGCCGAAGCCGCCCTCGCCGCCTCCACCGTCGAAGCCGCCACTGTGGCCACCGAGCCCGCCGTCGAAGCCACCGCCGTGACCGCCGAACTCGCCCCCGAGGCCGCCCTCTCCGCTGCCGAAGCCGCCCTCTCCGCCCCCGAGGCCGTCACCGAAGCCGCCCTCTCCGCCTCCGAGTCCGCCGTCGAAGCCGTCGCCCGGCCCCTCCCCGAGCCCTCCGCCGAGGCCTCCGCCGAGGCCGTTGCCGAAGCCGTCCCCTTCGCCTCCGTGCCCGCCGAGTCCTCCGCCGCCGAAGCCGTCGCCCGGCCCGTCGCCGAGTCCCCCGCCGAAGCCGCCCCCGAAGTCGCCGCCGCCCAGGCCGTCTCCGAACCCACCGGGACCGTGGTCGCCGAAGTCCGCGTCACCGTCGCCGAAGGAGCCGAAGTCACCGAAGTCACCGGAGCCGCCGAGCCCGTCCGCGCCGCCCAGACCACCCGGACCGCCGAGGCCGCCCAGCAGCGAGCTGCCGTCGTCGAGGGACGTCTCCGCGAGCGAGTCGCCGAGCAGACCGCTGAGCTCGGACGTCGCCGCGTCGAGGTCGCCGGACAGCTCGCGGGAATCGGCGCCCGGGTCGGCCGTGGACGCCACGTCGTGCGCCGCCACGTCGTGCGCCGCCACGTCGTGGGCCGCCACGTCGTGCGGCGGCGTGTCGAGCGGTAGGTCGTGGTGGGCGAGGGCGTTCGCTCCGGTGCCGAAGAAGAGGGACGACTTGGACAGGCGCGCGTCGAGGGTGGTCGGTCCGTCGGCGGTGGTGGAGTCCACGCGGATCCGGCGCAGTTCGGTGACCTGCGCGGGCGTGAGCCCGAGTCTTCGTGCCACCTCGTCGGCCTCGCCGTCGAGCAACTGGGCGGCGAACTCGGGGTCGACCGCCAGGCGGGTCATGGCATCGCGGAAGGCGTTGTCGTCGGTCATGGCCTCACGTTCTCCGTCGGTACGCGGGCGCGCACGGTGCTTCCGGCGGGAAGTGGAGGGTCCCCCTGGTCGATGGCATGGATGCCGTTCCGGCCATCCCGACCGATGCCTGCACCGATCCTTATAGAGGGAGACGACCGGCGTGCGCAAGGCCTGGATCCAGGCCTTGCACCAGGCTTTACGTGCCTTGTGCAGGCGTCGTTCGGCGGGCGTCCGACCAGGCCGGCCGCCCGCCGCTCAGGCGCTCGATCCGGTCAGGCCTTCTTCACGATCGAGGACTTCAGCTGCATGGGGCCGAAGCCCTCGACGCGGCAGTCGATGTCGTGGCCGTCGACGCCGTCCACCAGCTTGATGTTGCGCACCTTGGTGCCGGCCTTGATGCCGGTGGGGCTGCCCTTGACCTTCAGGGTCTTGACGACGGTGACCGTGTCGCCGTCGGCGATCACGTTGCCGACGGAGTCCCTGATCACCTTCTCGCCGCCGCCGGGGGCGTCGCCGCCGGCCGCGGCGGGCGGCGGCCCGGGACGCGTGCGCCCCGGGCCGCCGCAGGCGGGCGGAACCGCTGGTCGAGCGGGTCAGGCGGTGATCCAGTCGCTCGTGGCGATCACCGGCTGGACGCCGTCGCGGTGGATGGTGCCCTCGATCAGGCCGTACATCCGGTCGGCGGCGTAGTACACCTCGTTGTCGTTCTTGAGGCCGAAGGGCTCCAGGTCGACGAGGAAGTGGTGCTTGTTCGGGAGGTTGAGCCGGACCTCGTTCACGGACGCGCAGTGGTCGAGGACGCGCTCGGCCATGGCGTTGAGGGTCTGCTGCAGCGAGTAGCTGTAGGTCTCGGCGAAGGCCTCCAGCATGTGGCGCTTGACCTTCTTGTACGACTGGTCCCAGTCGAAGTCCTCATCCCCGGCGGCGAGCACCGAGTGGGCCCAGCGGGCGGTGACCTTGGTGGCCAGGATGCGGTCGTACGCTTCCTTGAGGGTCGTGTACTTGTCCTTGATGTAGCCGTGGAACTCGGAGTTGGTCGAGTTCATCACGGTCAGGTCGCGCAGGCCGGAGATGACCTGGAGCCGGCCGGTCGCCCCGCTGTAGGTGACCTGCGCGGTGCGCACCTCCTGGCCCTTGCGGACGAAGGAGTGCTGCTCGGGGCGGGTGGGTACGGGGATGCGGTCCCAGGCGAACTCCTCGACCCGGATCTGCGCCTCGTGGATCACCGGCTGGGACTGCACGAAGTGCTTGGCCAGCAGGACGGCGAACGCCTCGGGGGACGAGATGCCGTGCTCCTTGGCGAAGGCGTACACCGTGTTCTTGGTGGTGTCGGTCGGGAGGCAGTTGCCGTTGTCCCCGGTCAGGTGCACCTCGCGGAACTCGCCGCGCAGCGCGACGGAGACGTTCAGGTCGCGGATCTCGTGCCAGGCGCCCTCGTTGCCCTTGCGGCTGACGGCAACGATGCGGTTCTCGGCCTTGCCGTACTGGTTCTGGGCCAGGACGTGCTTGCCGGTGGACTTGCTCATGATGCGGCTCCTGCGGGTACGTGGATTCCTTGATCCCGTACGCCCGGCGTCCGGTGCCGCGTGCCCCGCGACACCCCCCGCCGTCCGGCCCTCGCGCCCAGGGGCCGCCCCGGGACTGACGAGCATCCCGGTCCGTAGGTGTTCGACACGGATTGCAGCACAGGGCGTCCCGCCTCGACAAGAGCGGCGCCGTCGTTCCGTCGTGCACCCCCGTCCTTGTGGTAGTCCCTTAGGGGGTAATTGCCGTGTAGGCACCGATTCATTCAGAATTGCTCCGGAGGGGGCTGGCTTCGTGTCGCAGGAAGAGCAGAGACCGACGGTGACGGCCGACGTCCCCGGGCCTCCCGACGGGCACCGGCGCGCCCGTACCGACCGGATCGTCTTCGGGGTCACCGCGGTCCTCACCGTGGCCTTCGTCGTGTGGGGGGCCACGGCCACGGAGACCCTGGAGAGCGTGTCGAGCGAGGCCCTCGACGGACTGATCCGCAACGGCGGCTGGGCCTTCATGCTGGCCGCGAGCGGCTTCGTCGTCTTCGCGCTGTGGCTCGCCGTCAGCCGCTACGGGCGGATCACCCTCGGCCAGGAGGGCGAGGGCCCGGAGTTCCGGACCGTGTCGTGGATCGCCATGATGTTCAGCGCCGGCATGGGCATCGGCCTGATGTTCTACGGGGTGAGCGAGCCGCTCGCCCACTACGGCACGCCGCCGCCCGGTACACACCCCGCCGACTCGGCCGAGCGGATGCAGACCGCGATGGCGACCACGCTCTTCCACTGGACCCTGCACCCGTGGGCGATCTACGCCGTCGTCGGTCTCGCCATCGCGTACTCGACCTACCGGCGCCGCCGCCGGCAGACGGTCAGCGCCGTGTTCGTCCCGCTGATGGGCGAGCGGCGCGCGTACGGAGGCCCCGGCCGGGTCATCGACATCCTGGCCATCTTCGCCACGCTCTTCGGGTCCGCGGCCTCGCTCGGCCTCGGCGCGCTGCAGATCGGCAGCGGCGTGGAGGAGCTGGGCTGGATGGAGAGGACCGGCACGGGCCTGCTCGTGGGGATCATCGCGGTGCTGACCGTCGCCTTCGTGCTCTCCGCGGTGTCCGGCGTGGAGAAGGGCATCCAGTGGCTGTCCAACATCAACATGGTGCTCGCCGCGCTCCTGGCCGTCTTCGTCTTCGTCGCCGGACCCACCATCATCGTGCTCGACCTGCTGCCCACCTCGCTCGCCGCCTACTTCGGCGACCTGCCGCAGCTGGCCGGCCGCACCGAGGCGACGAGCGGCCGGAACATCCATGACTGGCTGGGCAGTTGGACGGTCTTCTACTGGGCCTGGTGGATCTCCTGGACGCCCTTCGTCGGCATGTTCATCGCGCGGATCAGCCGCGGCCGGACGATCCGCCAGTTCGTGGGCGGCGTCATCCTGGTGCCGAGCACGGTCAGCCTGATCTGGTTCGCCGTCTTCGGCGGCTCCGCGATGAAGCTCCGCGAGGAGGGCGCGCTCGCCGGCGAGACCACGCCGGAGGGCCAACTCTTCGGCGTGCTGCAGGAGTTCCCCGTCACGGGGGCCACGAGCCTGCTGGTGATGATCCTCGTCGGCATCTTCTTCGTGTCCGGGGCGGACGCCGCGTCGATCGTCATGGGCACCCTCTCCCAGCGCGGGGCCTTCGAACCCACCCGCCTGGTGGTGGTGTTCTGGGGCGTGGTCACCGGGGCCGTCGCCGCCGTCATGCTGCTGATCGGCGACGGCCAGGGCGATGCGCTCGCCGGCCTGCAGAACCTCACGATCCTGGTCGCGGCGCCCTTCGTGCTCGTGATGATCGGCATGTGCGTGGCGCTGATGCGCGACCTGCGCCGGGACCCGCTCATCGTGCGCGGGCGAGTGGGGGAGGAGGTCGTCGAACTCGCCGTGATCGCCGGCCACGAGCGCTACGACGGCGACTTCGAGCTCCGCATCGGCCCGGGATCGCCGGACGGCGGCGGGAAGGGCTGAGCCGGCCGACACCCCCGCGGGGTCACCGGCCTGCCGCCCCCGGGCCGGTGCGCCCCGGGCCGGCCGGTGGCCCCCGGCCGGCTGGTGCGCCCAGGACCGGCCGGTGCGCCCCCGGCCGAAGCGCCCCCGGAGCAACTCCGCGCCCCGCTGCCGGAGAAGCACCGCAGGCCCGCGTCCGTGCGGGAGCCCGCCCGAGGCCGGGCCGGGTGAGGCGCCCTGTCGCCCGCCGCGTCCGCTGCCCTACAGTGCGTGATGCCCGCCCGACCCTGTCAAGGAGCAGCTCCGTGGCCGTCCCTCCCCGTGCCGGGTCCTTTGCGCGTACGTCCCCGGCGGGGCGCCCGGTGCCCCAGTTGGACGGCGCCGTGGTCGCGGAGTGGCGGCATCGGGGAGGCGAGCTCGTCGAGCTCTTCGCCGAGGCGCGGGAAAGGCTCGGCGGCGTGGCCGGGGTGCCGCTCGGGCCGCGGCCGACCGTCCTCGTCACCGCGCCCGAGGCCGTCCAGCACGTGCTCGCGCTCCGGCACGACCGCTACGTGAAGCGCTCGCACCGGGCCCGGATGCTGATCGGTGACGGCGTGCTCGCCGCGACCGGCGAGGCCTGGCAACGCCAACGGAAGATGCTGCAGGCCCAGTTCACCGGCCGCGGGATGCGTCACTACGAGCAGCGGATCGACGCGGCGGCCAGGACGGCCGCGGCGCGCTGGGCCGCGTACGCGCGGACCGGCGAGGTCTTCGACCTCGCCGACGAGATGCGCCGCTTCGCCCTCGACACCATCTGGCGCTCCCTCACCGGGCACCCCCTCGACGGACGCACCGAGCGCGACCTGGACTCCGTGGCGGCCGTGGTGACCGCCCTGCCCAGCCTGCCCGCCGGCGTCACCGCCGCCGACGGGGCCGTCGCCGCGGACCTCGCCAGGATCGACGCCGTGGCGAGCCGGGCGATCGCCGCAGCCCGCGACGGCGCGGCCGGACCCGACGGGCCGGCTCTGCTGCACGTCCTGCTCGACGCGGCCGCAAACCGCCCCGAGTACACCGACCGGCTCGTCCGCGACGAGCTCGTGACCCTGCTCGTCGCCGGCCACGAGACCACCGCCGGCACCCTCACCTGGCTGTACCTGCTCCTCGACCGCCACCCCGAAGCGCGGGAACGCGCCCTCGCCGCGGGCGCCGAGGGTTCACCCGAACGGCGGCAGGCGGTCCAGGCGATCGTGCACGAGACGCTGCGCCTCCACCCGTCCGCGTGGCTCCTGCCGCGCTGCGCCACGGAGGACGACGTGATCGCCGGGTACACGGTCGAGGCCGGTACCGACGTCTTCGTGTGCCCCTACCTGACGCACCGGGATCCCGTCCTCTGGCCGGACCCCGAGCGCTTCGACCCCGAGCGGTTCACCACCGCCGGCCGGCGCCCCGCCCACCCGGGGAGCTACCTCCCGTTCGGCATCGGCCCGCGCGCCTGCCTGGGGCTGCAGTTCGCCCTCCGCGAGGCGACGACGCTCCTCGAGCACCTGCTGCCAGCCTTCGCCCCGGGCTTCCGCTCCGTCCCCCGAGGGGCCGTGTTCGGACTCACCGCGCGCCCCGACGGAGCCACCCCGGTGACCCTGCGCGCCTGAAGGGCGCCCCGAAAAACACGTGGACGGGTGTGGGACGGCCACGGGACACTGCGTGTTCTGTCCCTGGGGGTCCGACAAAGCAGGGTTGGAATGGATTCGCCTGAATCACACAAAGGTTCGCCGGGCCGCGGCCCGGTACTGCTCGCACTTCGACACTACGGACGGGAGTTGGCCCGGCTCCGCCGGGTGACTGTGCCCGCGATGCTGCTCCCGGCGCTGGGCAACATCGGCATCGCCTACATCGCGCCGCTGATCGTCGCGAAGCTCGTCGGCCGGATCTCCGGCGACGACGGGAACGGCTCCGGGACCGGGCTCGGCGCCATGCTGCCGTACGTCATCGGCTTCGCCGTCGTCCTGCTGCTCTCCGAGGCGCTCTGGCGTGTCGGACTGCACTGCCTGAACCGCCTCGACGCCCTCGGCATCGAGCACCTCTACGTCATCGGCATGGACGAACTCTTCGCGAAGGACGCCGCGTTCTTCCACGACAACTTCGCCGGGTCCCTGACCAAGCGGGTCCTGAGCTTCGCCTCCCGCTTCGAGGAGTTTGTCGACACCCTCACCTTCAACGTCATGGGCAGCTTCGTGCCGCTCACCTTCGCCTCCGTCGTCCTCTGGCTGTACGAGCCGCTGCTCGTCGTGGGTCTCCTCGTGATGATCCTCGTCACGGGGGTGTGCGTGACGCCGCTGATCCGGCGCCGTCAGGTGCTCGTCGGCGAACGCGAGGAGGCGATCGCCCGCGTGTCGGGCCACGTCGCCGACAGCCTCATGAACATGGACACCGTCCGCGCGTTCGCCGCCGAGGACCGCGAGGCGGCCGAACACCGCTCCCGCGTCGCAGAGTCGCGGCGGCTGACGCTGCGCTCGTGGGACTACGGCAACCTGCGCATCGACACCGTGGTCGCGCCGATGTCCGTCCTCACGAACGTGCTCGGTCTGATCGTGGCGCTCGCGCTCGGCGCCGGCGACCACGGGGTGGAGGCGGTCATCGTCGCCTTCACGTACTACTCCAACGCGACCCGCATCATGTTCGAGTTCAACCAGATCTACCGCCGTCTGGAGAGCTCGATGACGGAGGCCGCCCAGTTCACCGAACTCCTCCTGGTCCCGCCGACCGTGGTGGACCCGGAGTGCCCGGAGCCCCTGCGGTCCCGCGCCGCCGACGTGCGGTTCGAGCGGGTGACCTTCTCCCACGGGGGAGCCAGGCCGCTCTTCGAGGGGCTCGACCTGGACGTGCCCGGCGGCACCAAGATCGGCCTCGTCGGCCGGTCCGGCGGCGGCAAGACCACGCTCACCCGCCTGCTGCTGCGCATGACGGACGTCGACGCAGGCCGGATCCTGATCGGTGGCCAGGACATCAGCCGGATGTCCCAGGCCGACCTGCGCAGCCTGATCGCGTACGTGCCGCAGGAACCGGCGATGTTCCACCGCACCCTGCGGGACAACATCGCCTTCGCCCGGCCCGGGGCCACCGACGCGGAGATCCGCCGCGCGGCCGAGGCGGCGCACGTCACGGAGTTCGCCGACGCGCTGCCGGACGGCTTCGACACCATGGTCGGCGAGCGCGGCGTGAAGCTGTCCGGCGGACAGCGCCAGCGGGTGGCCCTCGCCCGGGCGATCCTCCGTGACGCGCCGATCCTGCTGCTCGACGAGGCGACCAGCGCCCTCGACTCCGAGAGCGAGGTCCTCGTCCAGGACGCGCTCTGGCGGCTCATGGAAGGGCGGACGGCCCTCGTGGTGGCGCACCGCCTGAGCACGGTGGCCGGCATGGACCGCCTCGTCGTCCTGGACCGCGGGAACGTCGTCGAGCAGGGCAGCCACCAGGAACTGCTCGCCTCGGACGGCCCGTACGCCAGGTTGTGGCAGCACCAGTCCGGCGGCTTCCTCGACGATGCCCCGACGGGCGCGGCCGAGCTGCGCTGAGCACGCCGAGAGCAGGGCGGGGTCCCGACAGGGGCCCCGCCCCGCGCCGTCCGGCGGGAGCCGGGGTCCCCGGACCGGACACGGCTCAGGCGTAGAACCGCGACAGGCTGCGCAGCACGCAGGCCGGCTTCGGGGCGCCCTCGATCTCGATGGTGCCGTCGACCGCGATCTGGACGCCGCCGGGGACGTCCTCGACCGAGGCCAGCCGGGCGCCGAGGCGCAGGCGCGACCCCACCTTCACCGGGGTGGGGAAACGCACCTTGTCCAGGCCGTAGTTGACCTTGGTGGTGACCCCCTGGACGTCCAGCAGTTCGGTGAAGAGCGGGATGAAGAGGGACAGGGTCAGATAGCCGTGCGCGATGGGGGCGCCGAAGGGACCCTCCTCCGCCCGCGCCACGTCCACGTGGATCCACTGGTGGTCGCCCGTCGCGTCGGCGAAGCCGTCGATGCGCTCCTGCGTGACCTCGATCCACTCGCTGGTGCCCAGCTCGCTGCCGGCCAGCTTCTTCAGCGCGTCGATGCCGTCGACGGTGATGCTCATGGGGTGTCCCTTCTCGAAGTGCGTACGGGGGTCAGTCGGAGGTGCCGTACCGGGCACGGAGTTGGTGCTTGAGGAGCTTCCCGGACGCGGTCCGGGGCAGTGCGTCGACGAGTACGACGGACTTCGGGATCTTGTACTTCGCGAGGCGCCCGCCCAGCGACGCGAGGATCCCGGCGGGGTCCGGTGCGCTTCCGTCGCGGACGACGACGACCGCCCGGGCGACCTCGCCCCACTTCTCGTCGGGCACGCCGATCACCGCGCACTCGGCGACGTCGGGGTGGGCGAGCAGGGCGTCCTCCACCTCGGCCGGGTAGACGTTCTCGCCACCCGAGATGATCATGTCCTTGAAGCGGTCGACGATGGTCACGTGGCCGTCGGCGTCGACCCGGGCCGCGTCCCCGCTGCGGAACCATCCGTCCACGAACGCCGCCGCCGTCTCCTCGGGCAGCCCCCAGTAGCCGGCCATCACGTTCGGGCCGCTGACCAGCACCTCGCCGGGCTCGCCCACCGCCGCCGGAGTCAGGTCCGGGCGCACGACCCGTACGTCGGTGAAGAAGTGCGGCACTCCCGCGGACCCGGCCTTCGCGAGGGCGTGTTCCGCGTCGAGGAACAGCGCGCCGGGGGAGGCCTCCGTCATGCCGTAGCCCTGGCAGAAGGTGAGTCCCCGCTCCTGGTACGCCGCGATGAGCGTGCTCGGCACGGGAGCGCCGCCGCAGTTGAGCAGGCGCAGGCTCGACAGGTCGGCCGAGCCCCAGCGCGGATGGCGGGCCACCAGGTCGAACATGGTCGGCACCCCGAACATGAAGGTCACGCCGTGCCGTTCGATCAGATCGAGGGTGCCGCCCGGCTCGAAGGACGGGACGAGCACGCACGTGCCGCCCTTGAGCAGCACGGGCAGGGCCAGCATGTTCAGGCCGCCGGTGTGGAACAGCGGGGCGGACACCAGGGCGGTCTCGTCGGCGACCAGATCATGGTCGACCAGGACGTTCACCGCGTTCCAGACGATGTTGCCGTGGGTGAGCATCGCGCCCTTGGGACGGCCCGTCGTCCCCGAGGTGTACATGATGACGCAGACGTCGTCGGGCGAGACGGCCTCGTCGATCGGCGCAGTGGAGGCGCCGGCCAGCAGCTCCTCGTACGCCGCGCCGCCCACTTCGACGACGGTCCGCGCCACGCCCGACTCCACTGCCGACGCGCGGAGTTCGGGGGAGTGGAGCAGCACGCCGCTCCCCGAGTCGGTCAGCTGGTACGCGATCTCGGGCGCGGCGAGCCGGGTGTTGAGCGGCACGAACACCGCGCCCAGGATTCCGGCGGCGAACAGGCCCTCCAGGAAGGCCGGATGGTTGGGGCCGAGGTAGGCGACCCGGTCGCCGCGCCGGACGCCGGCCGCGCGCAGGGCGTGGGCCAGCCGGGTGGTGCGTTCGTGCAGTTCGCCGTAGGTGACGGTGTCGGAGCCGTGGATCAGGGCGGTACGGTGCGGGGTCTTGCGGGCCCGGCGTGCGGGCCACGACCCCAGTCCCTCGTTGCGCATCACGGGCCCTTTCAGGCGGGGGTGTCGGTCAGGCCGAGCAGCCGGGCGGCGTTCTCCTTGAGGATCTTGGGTCGGACCTCGTCCTTGATCGGCAGCTTGGCGAAGTCGGCCAGCCAGCGGTCGGGGCTGAGGACCGGGTAGTCGGAGCCGAACAGCACCTTGTCCCTGAGGAGCGTGTTGGCGTACTGCACGAGCTGCGGCGGGAAGTACTTCGGCGACCAGCCGGACAGGTCGATGTGCACGCCCGGTTTGTGGGTGGCCACGGCCAGGGCCTCGTCCTGCCAGGGGAACGACGGGTGCGCCAGGATGATCTTCAGGTGCGGGAAGTCGGCGGCGACGTCGTCGACGTGCAGCGGGTTGGAGTACTTGAGGCGGATGCCGCCCCCGCCGGGGACGCCCGCGCCGATGCCGGTCTGACCGGTGTGGAAGAGGGCGATGGCGCCGGTCTCCTCCATGACCTCGTACAGCCCGTACGCGAGCCGGTCGTTCGGGAAGAAGCCCTGGATGCTGGGGTGGAACTTGAAGCCCCGGACCCCGTGGTCCTCGACGAGCCGACGGGCCTGCCGCACCCCGGCCTTCCCCCGGAAGGGGTCGATCGAGGCGAAGGGGATGAGCACGTCGGGGTGGGCCGCAGCGGCCTCGGCGATCTCCTCGTTGGGGATCGGCTCGGTGCCGGTGGCGTGTGCGGCGTCCACGGTGAAGACCACCGCCGCCATCCGCCGCTCCCGGTAGTAGGCGGCCATCTCCTCCAGGGTGGGCTTCCGCTCGCCCTCGACCTTGAAGTACGCGCCGGAGGCGGCGTGCAGGTCCTCGGAGAGCGAGGCGTGGCCGCGGGCGGAGACCTCGCAGTGGGTGTGGACGTCGATCGCGTCGAGCCGGTCCACGTCGATGGTGGTCATCGGGCCTCCGGGACCTGGGGCGCGGGGATGCCGACGGTCTGCGGCTCGCGGCCCACCGAGGTGTGCCAGGCGGCGGCGATGGCGTCCGGGGTCCAGCCGCCGTCGGCGTAGGCGGTGGCCACCTCCCGCGGGTGGGACCACAGGGCGAGCCGGTCCCCGCCGATCCCGATGCACTGGCCGGTGATCCCGCGGGCGGCGTCCGAGGCGAGGAAGGGCACGAGGGCCGCGCAGTCCTCGGGGGTGCCGAAGCCCTCGCCCTGGCGAAGGAACGCGGGCAGCGGCTCGCCCCGCTTCATCGCTTCGACGTACGGGGCGAAGGCCGGGATCGTCTCGGTCATCGCGGTGGCGGCCACCGGGACGACGGCGTTGACGGTGATGTCGGCCTTGGCCAGCTCCATGGACCAGGTGCGGGCCATGGCGGCGATGCCGGCCTTGGCGGCCGCGTAGTTGGTCTGGCCGAAGTTGCCGCGCTGGCCCGCCGGGGAGCCGATGAGGATCAGCCGGCCGCCCTCGCCCTGCTCGCGCATGCGGACGGCGGCGGCGCGGGCGCAGGTGAACGTGCCCTTGAGGTGGGTGGTGACGACGGCGTCGAAGTCGTCGTCGGTCATCTTCCACAGGACGCGGTCGCGCAGGATGCCGGCGTTGGTGACGAGGACGTCGAGCCGGCCGAAGGCGTCCACGGCGCGGGCGATGAGCCGGTCGGCGGCCTCGGCGGTGCCGACCGCCACTGCCTCGGCGACGGCCTGGCCGCCGGCCTCGACGATCGTGTCGACGGCCCGCCGGGCGACCTCCTCGTCGAGGTCGTTGACGACGACGCGGGCGCCCGCGGCGGCGAGTGCGGAGGCGTAGGCGAGGCCGAGTCCCCGGCCGGAGCCGGTGACGACGGCGACCTTGCCGGTGAGGTCGACGGTGGACGGGTGCGACATGAGGGTCCCTTCGGGAGACGGGGAGGAGCGGACGGGAGAGCGTGAGCTCGATCGGCGACGATCCGCTGAAGGGAAGCTAGGGCCAATCATTGTTGACGTCAATAGTTGTTCTCCTCACCGTTCCTGCGGCATGCTGGTGCCATGGACGACAGGGACGAACCATGGATGCTCGGACTGCACTCCGACACCGGCTATCTGCTCTACCGCCTCGGGCTGCGCTCGGGGCAGCTCTTCAACGCGGCACTCCAGGAGTCCGGGCTGCGGCTGCGCCACTACGCGCTGCTGCGCTACCTGGCCACCGTCGAGGGCGCGCTGCAGCGTGAGTTGAGCTCCCGGCTCGGGTACGACCCCAGCGCCATCGTCGGCCTCGTCGACGATCTCGCACGCCTCGGACTCGTGGAACGGCGTCCCGCGCCCGGCGACCGGCGCAGCCGGATCGTCGTCCTCACCGATGCCGGCCGCGGCTTCCTCAAGGACACCGACCGCACCAGCCGCCGCGTCACCGACGGCCTGCTCGCCCCCCTGTCGGAGGACGAGCGGACCGTCCTGCACGGTCTGCTGCGGCGGGTCGCCGAACCGGACGGCTGACGTCCGGCGCCGGTCGCGGAAAGGCGGCTCAGAGGTGGGAGAACACGCAGGCCATGCGGGTGCCGGGGTTGCCGCTCATCCCGACGATCGCACCCCCGTCCACCCGGTTGGCCCGCGCGTGCGCGCCCGCGTACCCCCGCGAGGTGAGGAAGAGGCCCACGGCCGCGATCCAGTCCTCGACCTGGCCCGTCGCCGGGTCGAGCACCGGCTCGGGCCGCGGCACCACCCTCTCCTGGGCCAGGTAGCCGTGGTCCGTGGCGACCGCCAGCGCCCGGCGCCACTCCGCGTCGTCGCACTCCCAGCCGACGAAGGTGTCGAAGCCGCCGTGCCCGGCGCCGGGCTTGAGGATCAGGTGTTCCCGGCGTTCCCGGCACGTGTCGAGCAGCGCCGGCGCCGCCGTGCGGCCCAGCGTCCGGCTCCACGGCAGGACCCGGTCCACCAGGGCCCGCTCGGCGGAGTCGAAGGCCGCGGCCCAGTGCGGGTCGGACAGCAGGGCGAGCGCGTTCTTGTGCGCGTACAGACCGCTCTCCAACGACGTGTACAGCACGGTCCGGCCGGCGTCGTGCGCGCGGAACAGGTGCTCGGCGACCTCCGGACCCGCCGGGTCGTCGAGCAGCTGACGCGCCCCGAAGTTGCGCAGCACCAGATCGAGCGGGGCACCGTCCAGCGTCAGCTTCCCGTCGGACCGGGGGCGTACGTCGCCGACCTCGCCGATCCGCAGGTCGAGCCCCTGCGCGGCCATCGCCTCCTGGAAGGCCCGCATCAGCGTCCCGTACGGCCCGATGCCTCCGTTGCCCTCGACGAGCCCGATCACCGGTTCCGCCCCGCCGCCCGACAGCGCGGGCCGGGCCCGCTCGCGCAGGTCCTCGGCGAGCAGCGCCGCGGTGTCCACGTGACCGAGTCCGTGCCGGGCGGCGAAGGCGGCGAACTCCCCGACCCGCAGCAGGCCCGCGTTGGCCACGCCCATGTCCATGCCCCCGACCTCACTGCCGAGGTTGAACTCCAGGAGCCGGTAGCGGGTGCCGTCGTGGTACGCGTCGGCCCGGCCCAGCAGCGCCGGACGTCCGTCGGCGCACCGCCGCAGCAGGGCGGCGTGCCGCGGGTCGAGGCCGAGCTCCTTCGCGTACCGCTCGGCGTCGCCGTCGAAGAGCCGGTCCGGGAGCGAGACGAGCAGCTCGAACAGACCCTGCAGGTCCCGGGCGAACTCCCGCGTCTCGGCCTCCGGCACGAACCAGGGCCGGGGCAGCAGATGGCGCCGCCACGCCTCGTCGAAGGCCGGCGGGAACGCGGCGCGCGCGACCGCGTCCCGTAAGCCCGTGTTCCCGTTCCGGCATTCGTCCGTGTAAGGACGGCTCAGGGCAGTCATGCGCCCCATCCGACCACGGCAGACGGCCAGGGGACCAGGCCCCGGCGCGACCGGACGCCGACGGGCGGACGCGCACCGTGTCGCGTCCGCCCGCCCGGCCGGTCCGCCGCCGGAAGCCGACGGGCGGGACGCACCCGGGCCCGCGTCCGCCCGGCTACGAGCGGACGCACCTGGGCCCGCGTCCGCCCGGCTACGAGCCCCAGGCCTCGAACTCGTAGACACGGGCCGCGGGATCCGTCGTCTGCGTGGGCCTGGTGATCGACAGACGCACGTAGCGGGCGGTGACGGAGACCGGGTGGGTCGTGGTCGCCGCCGTGTTGCCGGTGACGGTCACGGCAGTGGTCCACGGGGCGGTCGCGCTGTCGCGGACCTCGACGGTGAAGTCCCGGGTGTTCCAGCTCGCGCTCTCGCCGCCCGCCGCCGCGTGCTTCACCACGATGCGGTTGAGGGCGCGGGGCGCGCCGAGGTCCACCTCCAGCCATTTGGTGCCCGTCAGCGTGCACCACTTGTCGCCGTTGCCGCCGGAGACGCTCCCGTTGACGGCCTTGGCCGCCGTCTCGCTCGTGTTGCACTGCCCGGAGGCGGTCGCCGGCCGGTTCAGGGCCAGGTTGGCCTCGGTGGCCGCCGACCAGGTCACCGTGGTGCTCGCGGCGGACGAGCGGCCGTACTCCGTGGAGACGGCCTCCACGTCGAGCGTCGTGCTCGTCTCGGTGCCGACCCGGTCGAGCTTCGGCACGAAGTAGCTGTCGTTGGGCGTGGCGCCGAGGAAGGTGCGGCTGCCGTCGGGATTGCGGCGGTACACCTCGTAGTGGTGCACGTCCCCGGTGGTCGAGGCCGTCCAGGCCATCCGCAGCGACCTGCTCGTGGCGCCGGTGTCCGTCGTGCCGAGCACGGTGGGCGCCGTCGGGGCCGAGGGTACGTCCACCGTGCCGTCGTACAGGGCGAGTTGGCCGACCTTGATGTCGTACGAGGCGGCCGTGCCGGTGGTCTGGAGGCCGATCTGCGCGACGGTGCGCCCGGCGTACGCGGACAGGTCGAGCGTCCTGCGCTCCCAGCCCGACGTCGTGGTGGAGCCGAGGTCGAGGGTGGTGAACGTGGTCGGGGAGTCGGTGAACGACACCGCGGCCCTGAGCCGGGTCGGTCCGGCGGCCGGGGTCTTCACGACCACGGACAGCTTGGTGTCGGTCGCCACCGGCAGCCGCGACTGGTACAGCCGGACGGTGTTCACCGCGTCCAGGGCGCCGGTGAGCCGGAGGGCGGAGCCGCCCTCGTAGGCGTCGGTGAAGTCGAGCGAGGGCTTCAGCTTCGTGCCGGAGGACTCGACCAGCCAGCGGTAGGTCGGCGGCACGTCCTGCAGCGAGAGGTTGTTCCAGCCGCTGGTGGAGACCCTCGCACCGCCGGAGTGGTAGAAGTCGCCCTGGCCGGCGTCGAAGGAGGTCACGAAGGGCTTGGCGGTGACCGGGGACGACTCCGCGACGTAGCCGGCGAGGCCCTTCCAGGACGACGTGGTCGTCGTGTTCGAGGGGTCGCCGTTGGCGCCGTCCCAGTAGCGCGCCTCGCGCGCGTACGAATCGGCCCGGTCCGTCGAGGAGTTGTGGGTCCACTCGGGGCGGTACAGGCCGAGCGAGGTGGTGTGCGGCCGGCCGGCCGGGAAGACGGCGCTCCACGGGACGCTCGTGTCGTAGCCGTTGGCCTCGGTGTCCACGCCGGCGAACAGCTCGTACTCGCTCCGCCCGAGGGACCGGGCGAGGGTGCGGGAGGAGTCCAGGGCGGAGGCGCCCCAGCCGAAGTCGAGGAACATCGCGTCGCTGGTGCGCTGCGAACCCTCCTGGAGGAAGGCGTCGTTGGCGTTGGTGAGCGCGTCCTGCCAGCTGACGGAGCCCGACTCGGTCATCGCGTCGTACCACATGAACTCGACGGGGCCGAGCGAGCGGGCGTAGCGCAGGGTGTTGCGCATCTCGGTCGCGAGGGCGGTGTCGCCGCCGGCGGTCTCCTGGTTGACGAACCAGCCGTCGAATCCGTAGTGCCGCGCGACCTGGGCCAGTTTGTCGGCGACGGGGTAGCGGGTGCCGGACTTCTGGACGAAGTCGCGCACCCACTGGATCTGGCCGCCGTACGCGGTCGGCGGGAAGAACACCGTGCCGTACACCTTCACGCCGTTGCGGTGGGCCGCGTCGATCACGGTGGGATTCGGCGCGAGGATCAGGCCCTCGCCGGCCGAACCGCCCCAGAAGACCAGCTTGTCGACGTACTGCCAGTGCCCGAAGGCGTAGTAGCGCGGATCGAGCGAGCCCTGGGAGGGGTTGTTCGAGGTCGGCCCGAAGGACACCAGGGACACGACCTTGCCCTCGCCCGCGCGGGCGTTGGCGTTCGCCTTCAGCGCGGGATCGGAGACGCGGGCCCGCAGCGGCACGCGGGAGCGGTTGAACCGGGCGTCGGGGTCGGTGGCGGGGTCCCAGTCCAGAATCGTGTTCGGGTACCAGTACGAGGCGTGCGGCTGGGTGCCCGCGGTGTCGGCGACAACGTTGTCGGACGCGTTGTCGGTCGCGCTGTCGAAGGCCGATGCGCTCGGCGTGGCGGCGAGGCCGAGCGCCGCCGCGGACAGTGCCGCGGCCAGCAGGAGGTGCAGGGGTCGTCTCATCGGAGCTCCGGTCCAGCAGAGGGGGGAAGGGGCTGGTGGTGCCGGTGGCGCGATGGTGCGGGTGTCGTCCGGTGCGGAGGCTAAAGGGCTTTAGCGGACGGGTCAAGAGGGCATCGGCGCCGCGGTCCTGCCGGTGGCAGGGGCCGCCGTGCTCTCGCGGACCGTCAGGCGGGGGGTCGGGTTCTTGACGTCCTGCGCCGACGACGGGTCGTCGATCACGCCGAGCAGGGCCGTGGCCACCTGCTCGCCCAGGGCGAAGGTGTCACGGGAGAGCGCGGTGAGCGAGGGGTGGACGATCCGGGCGAGCGCCGAGTCGTCGAACGACACGATCGACACCTCGCCGGGCACCGCGACGCCCATCTCCGTGGCGACCCCGAGGCCCGCCACGGCCATCACGTCGCTGTCGTACACGAGCGCCGTCGGCCGCCGCCGTCCCGGCCGGGCCAGCAGTGCGCGGGTCGCGGCGGCGCCCTCGGCGTCGCTGAAGTCCGTCGGCACGGACACGGCCTCGTCGAGGCCGAGCCGGCGCGCCGCGTCGCGCACCGCCCGGATCCGGCGCTGCGTGTGCTGGAAGGAGGGCAGTCCCGCGAGATGGGCGATCCGGCGGTGCCCGAGGGCCGCCAGGTACTCCACGATCGAGGTCATCGCCTCGCGGTCGTCGGCCCAGACGGCGGGCAGCCGCCCGTGCCGTCCCGGTCCGCCGAGGACCACGGTCGGCACGCCGAGCTCCTCCAGGACCGGGATGCGCGGGTCGCGCACCTGGAGGTCGACCAGGACGAAGCCGTCCACCCGGTGCTCGGAGGTCCAGCGCCGGTAGACCTGGATCTCGGCCGCCGTGTCCTCGACGACCAGCAGCTGCAGGGCCGTGCCGCGGGTGGAGAGCGCGGCCTGCAGCCCCGACAGCAGCTGGCTGAAGAAGGGTTCGAGCCCGATGGTGCGCGCGGGCCGGGCGAGGACCAGGCCGACGGCACCGGCCCGTGCCCCGCCCAGGGCGCGGGCGGCGCTGTGCGGGCGCCAGTTCATCCGCTCGGCCACCCGCAGGATGCGCTCCCGGGTCGCCTCGCTGACGCCCGGACGCCCGTTGAGCGCGAAGGAGACGGCGCCCTTGGAGACACCCGCCTCCCTGGCGATGTCGGCGATGGTCGGTCTGGCCACCGGGCGCTCCCTCGTCCTGCGCGTTTCCGCACGCTCTCTTGACACCGGAGTTTAGCCGGGAGCAAAGTCCCGCATCGCTAGAGCGGTTTAGTCAAGCAAGGTCCGCGTACTTCCCCGCGACGTCCGAGCAAGGAGACACCCTCGTGCGACACATTCGAAGGAGCCGGTGGGCCCGGTGGACCGCCGCCGCCGTGGCGGCGCTGACCCTCGCCGGCTGCGGCCTCGGCGGCGCCGAGGACTCCGGAGCGCCCGGCCCGGCCGCCACCGGCGGTGAGGTCAAGGGCAAGGTCTCGCTCCAGACCTGGGCCCTCAAACCGAAGTTCACCGCCTACATGGAGGACGTGATCTCCGGCTTCGAGAAGAAGTACCCGGGCGTCGAGGTCGACTGGCTCGACCAGCCGGGCGAGGGCTACGACGAGAAGGTCCTCAGCCAGTCCGCCGGCGGCACCCTCCCCGACGTCGTCAACCTGCCGCCGGACTTCGCCCTGCCGCTCGTCAAGCAGAACCTGCTGCTCGACATCGCCGCCTCCGACCCCGCCGCGTCCGCCGACTACGTCAAGGGCGGCCTCGACGCGTACCGCTTCCCCGGTCACGACGGCACCTACGGCTACCCCTGGTACCTCAACACCGACGTCAACTACTGGAACGGCGAGCTGTTCCGCACCTACGGCCTCGACCCCGCGAAGCCCCCGGCCTCGCTCGACCAGCTCGTCGCCGCCGCCCGCACCGTCAAGGCCAGGTCCGGCGGCAGGACGTATCTGATGAGCCGCAAGCCCAACCTGATGGACCTGGCCAACGCCGGCGTGCCGATCATGTCCCCGGACGGGAAGACCTTCACCTTCAACACCCCCGCGGCGGCCGCCGTCCTCGACACCTACCGCGCGGCCTTCGAAGAGGGCCTGCTGCCCAAGGACGTCCTCACCGAGACCTACGCGGGCAACACCAAGCTCTTCAGCTCCGGCACCGCCGCCTGGACCACCGCGGGCGCCAACTACATCACCAGCCTGGCCGTCGACAACCCGACCCTCGCCCCCGAGGTGGTCCCCTCCGCCGCCATGGGCACCCCGCCGCTGTACGTCCAGGGCCTGTCCGTCCCGAAGGGCTCCAAGAACCCGGCCGCGGCCCTCGCGCTCGCCCGCTGGGTGACCAACGCCGAGAACCAGGCCGCGTTCGCCCACCAGACCAGCATCTTCCCCTCCACCACGGCCTCGGCCGCTGACCCGTTCTTCAGCCGGAGCGACGGCAGCAACGCCGGCGACGCCAAGGTCATCGCCTTCCGCTCGCTCGCCTCCGCCCGCGTCCTCGAACCCGTCCAGGCCAACGACGCGATCAAGACGCTGGTCAACCAGCAGATCGCCCTCGCCATCAGCGGCCGGAGCGGATCCAAGGAGGCCCTCGACACGGCGGTCGCCCGCGCCAACCAGCTCCTCCAGGACTGACCCCGACCGGACCGCACCCACGGAAGGCCTCCCATGACCCACCGGCGCTGGTTCACGCCCTGGCTGCTCGCCGGTCCCGCACTGGTCTGGCTCGCCGTCTTCAACCTCTGGCCCGCGATCAACACGGTGATCCTGTCCTTCACCAACGCCAAGCCGCTCGGCGGAGGACACTTCACCGGCCTCGCCAACTACCGGCGGGCCCTGGACGACGACCAGCTGACGGACGCCCTCGTCAACAGCGTCCTCTACCTCCTCGTCTGCCTGCCCCTGCTCACCGTGCTGCCGCTGCTGCTCGCGCTCCTCGTGGAGAAGAAGCTCCCCGGCATCGCCTTCTTCCGCACCGCGTTCTACACCCCGGTCGTCGCCTCCGCCGTCGTCGTCGGCATCGTCTGGGGCTGGGTGCTCGACGAACGGGGCCTGCTCAACGGCCTGCTCCACCAGCTCGGCCTCGCCGACCGGCCCGTCTCCTTCCTCACCGACCGCTGGCTGCTGCTGCTCAGCGCCATCGCCCTCACGGTGTGGAAGGGGCTCGGCTACTACATGGTCATCTACCTGTCCGCGCTCGGGAACGTCGGCCGCGAACTCCACGAGGCCGCCGCCGTCGACGGCGCCTCCCGGCTCCGCCGCTTCTGGCACGTCACCCTGCCCGGCGTCCGTCCCGCGATGCTCCTGATCTCCGTGCTCATCTCGGTGTCCGCCCTGCGGATCTTCTCCGAGCTGTACGTCCTCTCCAACGGCACCGGCGGACCCGGCGGGCGCGACATGTCGGTCGTCATGCTCATCCAGATGTACAGCCGCGGCTTCACCGGGCACATCGGCTACGCCTCCGCCCTCAGCGTCCTGCTCTTCGTCCTCACCGTCGGCCCGATGATCGTCCTGGCCCGGCTCGAACGAAAGGCGGCATGACGGCATGAGCGCTCCCGGCCGCACCCCGACCGCCACCGAGAAGGCGGTGCGCTACACGCTCCTCCTCCTCGTCCTGCTCCTCACCATCGGCCCCTTCCTGTGGCAGCTGTCCACCTCGCTCAAGGGTCCCGGCGAGGACGTCTGGTCCCGCACCCCGGGCTTCCTGCCCGAGGACCCCACCCTCGCCAACTACGCCCGGGTCGCCGACACCGTGCCGGTGTGGACCTACGCCGCCAACTCGCTGATCGTGGCCGCGGTCGCCGTCCTCGGGAACGTCGTGGGCGCCACCCTCGCCGGCTTCGCCCTCGCCCGGCTGCGCTTCCGGGGAGCGCGCCTCGCCCTCGGGCTCTTCGTCGCCACCCTGGTCCTGCCCGGCGAGGTCACGATCGTCTCCCAGTACGTGACCGTCCGCAGCCTCGGCCTCACCGACACCCTCCTCGGCGTGGCCCTGCCCGGGGCCGTCGCGATGCTCAACGTGCTCCTCATGTACACCGCCTTCCGGGCCGTACCGCCCGAGCTCGACGCCGCCGCGCTCGTCGACGGCGCCAACGCCTGGCAGCGGCTCGTGCACGTGGGCCTGCCCAACGTCCGGGGCATGCTGAGCGTCGTCGTGATCTTCACCTTCATCGCCGCCTGGGACGACTTCCTGTGGCCGCTGATCGTGCTCAACGACCCCGACCAGTACACCCTCACGGTCGGACTCCAGTACCTCGACGGCACGTTCTCCGCCAATCCCCGGCTCATCGCCGCCGGCACCATGATCGCCTTCCTGCCGATCGTCGCCGTGTTCGCGGTGCTCCAGCGCTTCTTCTTCAAGGGAGTCGAGGAAGGCGCGATCAAGGGATGACCGACGTCACCGTTCGCCGTCTCACGAAGGAACGCCACCTCTCCATGATGAACCGTCAGCAGGACCGCGCCCCGCGTTTCGGCGTCAACTACACGCCCAGCCAAGGATGGTTCCACCACTGGCTCGACTTCGACCTCGACGCCGTCCGCGCCGACCTGGACTCCGTCGCCGCCCTCGGCCTGGACCACGTCCGCGTCTTCCCGCTCTGGCCGCTCTTCCAGCCCAACCGCACCCTGATCCGCCCGCGCGCCCTGCACCAGCTCGGCGAGCTCGTCGACGCCGCCGCCGAACGCGGCCTCGACGTGGCCGTCGACGGCCTCCAGGGCCACCTCTCCAGCTTCGACTTCCTGCCCTCCTGGACCCAGACCTGGCACCGGCGCAACCTCTTCACCGACCCCGAGGTCCTCGACGGCCAGAGCACCTACCTGCGCACCCTCGCCGGCGCCCTCGCGGACCGGCCGAACTTCCTCGGCATGACCCTCGGCAACGAGATCAACCAGTTCTCCGGCGACCCCCACCCCGACCCCGACCGCGTCACCCCCGCCCAGGCCGAGTCCTGGCTGCGCCGCATGCTCGCCGCCTGCGAGGAGGGCGCCCCCGGGCGCCTCCACCTGCACGCCGCCTATGATGCCGCCTGGTACCTCGACGCCCACCCCTTCACGCCCGCCCACGCGGCCCGCCTCGGCGCCGTCACCGCCGTCCACTCCTGGGTCTTCAACGGCACCGCACAGCGCTACGGCCCCGCGTCCGTGGCCGTCGGACAGCACGCCGCGTATCTCGTCGAGCTCTCCAAGGCCTGGGCGGCGGACCCCGGGCGCCCGGTCTGGCTCCAGGAGGTCGGTGCCCCCGCCCCGCACATCGCCCCCGAGCACGCGGCCGAATTCACCCGGACGACCGTCGCCGCCGCGCTCGACTGCCCCGGTCTGTGGGGTATCACGTGGTGGTGCTCCCACGACGTCGACCGGTCGCTCGCCGACTTCCCCGAACTGGAATACAGCCTGGGCCTGTTGACCAACGACCGTCGGGTCAAGCCGGCCGGAAGGGCCCTCGCCGAGGCCGTCGCCGAGGCCCGGAAGGCGCACCCGAGCCCGGCGCCCCGGAGCACGGCGCTCGTCGTCGACCTCGCGGACGACGCGGCCGGACGCTCCGCGTGCGGCCCGGGCGGTCCGTACTTCGAGGCGTTCATGCGGCTCGCCGCGGACGGGGCCCGCCCCGCCGTCGTCCTCGCGGCCCGAGCCGACGATCCCGCACACCTCGCCGTCCGCGGCATCACCGAGCTCGTCACCCCCGACGGACCCGGCGCCGCCCCGCGCGGCTGACCCCGACCCCCCGTGCCCCCCGCCCCTGGGAGAGTTCCGCATGCATGACGACCGCAGCCTCGTCGAGTCACGGCTCAAGCGGGTCCTCGACGAACGCATCCGACCCGCCGTCCACCCGCAGTCCGTCCCGCTCGACGTGGGCATCTGGGCGGCACCCGGCGAACCCGTGCCGGTCGCCGAGGGCATCGCCGCGCCCCGTACGCCCATCGCCGTCGGTGACGCCTGGGGCGCTCCCTGGGGGACGAGCTGGCTCACCGTCTCCGGCACCGTGCCCGAGGAGTGGGCCGGCCGGACCGTCGAGGCGCTGATCGACCTGGGCTTCGACGCCAACATGCCCGGCTTCCAGTGCGAGGGCCTGGTCTACCGCCCCGACGGCAGCCCCGTGAAGGGCGTCCACCCGCGCAACCAGTGGGTGCGCATCGCCGCACCCGCGGTCGGCGGCGAGGAGGTGCTGCTGCACGTCGAGGCCGCGTCCAACCCGGTGATCCTCGACTACCACCCCTTCCTGCCCACCGAGCTCGGCGAGAAGGAGACCGCCGGCGACCGGCCCCAGTACCGGCTCGCCCGCATGGACCTCGCCGTCTTCGACGAGACCGTGTGGGAGCTCGTCACCGACCTGGAGGTGCTCGGCGAGCTCATGGCCGAGCTGCCCGTCGAGGGCGCCCGCCGCTGGGACCTCCTGCGCGCCGTCGAACGGGCCCTGGACGCCGTCGACCTGCAGGACGTCAACGGCACCGCCGCCGCGGCCCGCGCCGAACTGGCCGGCGTCCTCGCCTCGCCCGCCGAACCCTCCGCACACCGCATCAGCGCCGTGGGC
The DNA here is from genome assembly GCF_040680975.1 of Streptomyces sp. NPDC051921. Lineage (NCBI taxonomy): Bacteria > Bacillati > Actinomycetota > Actinomycetes > Kitasatosporales > Streptomycetaceae > Streptomyces > Streptomyces sp. NPDC051921. The sequence goes on along the minus strand of NZ_JBFAXU010000021.1, from coordinate 23,565 downwards.
CACGCCCACATCGACTCGGCCTGGCTGTGGCCGCTGCGCGAGACCGTACGGAAGGTGGCGCGGACCACCGCGAACATGACCGCCCTCCTGGAGGACCAGCCGGACTTCGTCTACACGATGTCCCAGGCGCAGCAGTACGCGTGGATCAAGGAGCACCGGCCCGAGGTGTACGCCCGGGTGAAGAAGGCGGTCGCCGAGGGGCGCTTCGTCCCGGCCGGCGGCATGTGGGTCGAGTCCGACACCAACATGCCGTCCTCGGAGGCGATGGCCCGTCAGTTCGTGCACGGAAAGCGCTTCTTCCTCGACGAGTTCGGCGTCGAGAACCAGGAGGCCTGGCTGCCCGACACCTTCGGCTTCGCCGGCGGACTCCCGCAGATCATCAAGGAGGCCGGCTCGAAATGGCTGCTCACGCAGAAGATCTCCTGGAGTCAGGTCAACTCCTTCCCGCACCACACCTTCTGGTGGGAGGGCGTCGACGGCACCCGGATCTACACCCACTTCCCGCCGATCGACACCTACAACTGCTCGATGCGGGGCAAGGAGATCGCGCACGCCGCACGCAACTTCAAGGACAAGGGACGCGCCTCGCACTCCCTCGCGCCCACCGGCTGGGGCGACGGAGGCGGCGGCACCACCCGCGAGATGATCGCCAAGGCGGCGCGGCTGCGTGATCTGGAGGGCTCCGCCCGGGTGCGCTGGGAGCGGCCTGCCGAGTTCTTCGCCAAGGCCCAGGCCGAGTACCCCGAACCACCCGTGTGGGTAGGGGAGTTGTACCTGGAGCTGCACCGGGCGACCCTCACCAGCCAGGCCCGCACCAAGCAGGGCAACCGGGCGAGCGAGAACCTGCTGCGCGAGGCCGAACTGTGGGCCTCGACCGCCGCCGTACGGGCCGGACTTCCCTATCCCTACGCCGAGGTGGACCGCATCTGGAAGACGGTGCTGCTGCACCAGTTCCACGACATCCTGCCCGGCTCGTCCATCGCCTGGGTGCACCGCGAGGCCGAACGCACCTACGCCGCCGTCGCCGGGGAACTCACCGCGATCGTCGACCGCTCCCAGCGCGCCCTCGCCGGACACGGGGACGCCGAGATCGTCTTCAACAGCGCCCCGCACACCCGCTCCGGCGTCCCCGCCGGCGGCGCCCGCCGCGCCGACTCCCTGCCCGTCGCCCCCGGCCGCTGCACGATCGAACCCCGGGACGGCGGCGGCTTCCTCCTCGACAACGGACTGCTGCGGGTCGTCGTGGACGGCCGCGGGCTCGTCGCCTCCGTCGTCGACCTCGACACCGGCCGCGAGACCGTGGCCCCCGGCGCCGCCGCCAACCTGCTCCAACTGCACCCCGACTTCCCCAACATGTGGGACGCCTGGGACGTCGACCGCTTCTACCGCAACACCGTCACCGACCTCACGGACGTCGACGAACTGACCGTCGCCGCCGACGCCCCGGACGCCGTCTCGGTCCGCGCCACCCGTTCCTTCGGCGCGTCGACGGCGATCCAGACCCTCACCCTCACGGCCGGCGCCAAGCGCCTCGACCTCGACACCGAGGTGGACTGGCACGAGACCGAGAAGTTCCTCAAGGCCGCGTTCCCCCTCGACCTGCACACCGACCGCTACGCCGCCGAGACCCAGTTCGGGCACCTGCACCGGCCCACCCACACCAACACCAGCTGGGAAGCGGCCAAGTTCGAGGCCTGCAACCACAAGTTCGTCCACTTCGAGGAACCCGGCTGGGGCGTCTCCCTCGTCACCGCCTCGACGTACGGCCACGACGTCACCCGCACCGTACGGCCCCAGGACGGCGGCACCACGACCACCGTCCGCGCCTCCCTGCTGCGCGCCCCCCGCTTCCCCGACCCGCACACCGACCAGGGCGTGCACCGCTTCCGGCACGCCCTCGTGCCCGGCGCGAGCGTGGGCGACGCGGTCCGCGAGGGCTACCGGATCAACCTGCCCGAGCGGCGCGTGCCCGGCGGCGCCGACGTGCCGCCGCTCGTGGGAGTCGCCGACGAGTCCGTCGTCCTGAGCGCGGTGAAGCTCGCCGACGACGGCAGCGGCGACGTCGTCGTCCGCCTCTACGAGTCCCGGGGCGGGCGCGCCCGCACCCGGCTCACCGCCGGCTTCGCGCTCGCCGGCGCCCGGCTCTGCGACCTGCTGGAACGGCCGCGGGACGCGGCGGAGGTACGGGTGGACGGCGACGACGTCCTGGTCGAGCTGCGCCCCTTCCAGCTGCTCACGCTCCGGCTCGCCCGGGCGTGAGGCACGACGGCTGACCCCGGCCCTGGGCAGCGGCCGGGGTCACCCCCTACTCTTGCGCCCTGATCCATCGGGGCGGGCGAGCAGGGGGAGACATGGGTGTGCTGCCGGAAGGGCTCGGCGAGGCGATACGCGGGACCGCGCGGGACATCGCCGAGGTCGTCCGGGCCGCGCCCGACACCGGGCGTCCGGTGCCGCGTCTGACCTGGACCTTCGGCGAGACCGCGGCCCATCTCGGCCAGGCCAACCGCCTGATGGCCGAGCTCGCCGCCGGCCGGCCCCAACCGTACGGCGACGGCAGCCCGCAGGGCATCGCGGCCGCCAACGAGGAGGTCCTGGCGGCCTACCCCGAGCGGGCCGCCGGTCCGCTCGCCGACCTGATCCACGACCAGGCCCTGGCCTTCCTCGACGCCGTCGAGGAGCGCGCCCCCGAGGAGGTCGTGGAGAGCCCGATGGGCGCGTTCGGCCCGGCCGCGCTCGGCGCCTACCTCCTCACCCACATGCTGGGCCACGGCTACGACCTGGCCCGGGCGCTCGGCCGCCCGCACATGCTGGACCGCGGCAGGGTCGAGCTCACGCTGCCGTTCATGGTCGCGGTGATGCCCCGGGTGGCGGACCCCGCCGCGGTCGCCGGTCTCGACGCACGTTTCCGCGTACGGCTGTGGGGCGGCGCCCAGTTCGGCGTGACCGTCGCCGACGGAAAGGTCACGACGGCCGAGGGCCCCGTCGACCGCGCCGACTGCACGATCCTGACCGAGCCCGTCGCCTTCCTGCTCATGGCGATGGGACGCATCGACCCGGGTCCCGTGATGGCGACCGGCCGGGCGCTCGCCTGGGGCCGCAAACCCTGGCTGGGCCCCCGCTTCCCCCGGCTCTTCGTCGCCCCGTAGGCCGCGTCCGGAAAGGGGCGCCGTTCGCCCCCAGGGCGGGGCTCGCGGCGTCCCGTGCGTGCGATCGCCAGGCGGAGGGGCGCCCTCGTACCCGGCGCACTCGGGTGATCCCGACGACGCGGCGGGCGTCCCAGGCGTGGCGAGCCGGGCGGGACTGCACGGACGCGACCTAGGCTGTGACCCGCGCCTGGTGGATCCGCAGCTGCAGGAGGGCCAGGTCGAGCAGCGGCGTCGGCACGCCGAGCGCGCGGGCCCGGTCCGTCAGGTCGCCGAAGAGGTGCTCGACCTCGGTGGAGCGGCCGGCCACCAGGTCGCGGTAGAGCGACGGCACCATGGGGGAGCCGGCGGCCGTCACCACGTCCAGGCTGATCCGGCGCTCCGCCTCCGGCACCGGGTGGCCGGCCGCCGCCGCCACGGCGGAGGCCTCGTCGAGCAGGCCGGTCGCCAGCTCCGTACCGCCCGGCTGCGCGTTGACCTCGCCGACCGTGCCGCGCATCAGGCTGGTGAGCGCGCCGAAGGTGGTGATGAAGACCCACTTGTGCCACATCGCGGTGAGCACGTTCTCGGGCACGCGCGCGTCGATGCCCGCCCCGCCCAGCACCTTCCGGATCGCCTCCACGCGCGGCGAGACGGTGCCGTCCCGCTCGCCGAGGGTCAGGTGGGCGAGCGGCGCGAGCCGCAGGACGTCGCCCTCGTCGTCGAGGGTCGTGACCACCTTCGACACCCCGCCGAGCACCCGGTCCTCCCCGAACCGGGCGGTGAGCGCGTCGAGATGGGCGAAGCCGTTGAGCTGCGGCACGATCGCCGTCTCCGGCCCGACGGCCGGGGCGAGGTCCTCCATCGCCGCCGGGAGGGCGGTCGCCTTCACCGAGAGCAGCACCAGGTCGTACGGGGCCGGCGCGGCCGCCAGCTCCTCCGCGGTGAGCAGCACGGGGTCGACCCGCCACTCCTCGTCCCGGCCCACGACCCGCAGCCCGCGGCGGCGCAGCGCCGCGGCGCGGGCGGGGCGGACGAGGAAGGTGACGTCCTGTCCGGCGCGGGCGAGCATGGCGCCGAAGTAGCCACCGGTGGCGCCGGCGCCGACGACCAGGATCCTCATCGTTCTACGACCTCTCTGTGGGCGGGTTGGGGCAGCAGCGGGGTGAGCAGTCGGTGCGGCCGGGCCAGCGCGGCCGTCACGGGGTCGGCGTCCGGTCCGGCGGGCGCGGCCCCCGGGCCGGGGGTGACGAGCAGGTCGGCCACCGGGACGAGGCCGCCGCAGCCCGTGCAGCGGCCCCCCTCGTCGACCGCGGCGCCGTCGGCGACGTGCACGTAGACACGGCGCGGCCCGCTCCCGGCCGGGTAGAACCGGTCGCCCCACGCGCTGAGCGCGCGGACGGCCGGCCACAGCGCGACGCCCTTGGCGGTGAGGGCGTATCCCTCGCGCCGCCCGGTGTCGGAGCGGCGTTCGAGCACCCCGGCACCGGTGAGCGTGGCGAGCCGGTCGGTGAGCACGGCGCGCGGGACCGAGAGGTGCGCGGCGAACTCGCCGAAGCGGCGCACCCCGTGGAACGCGTCCCGCACGATCAGCAGCGTCCAGCGTTCGCCGACGATCTCCATCGAGCGGGAGAGGGCGCAGCTCTGCCCGCTGTAGTCGCGCGGAAGTGTCATGAACAGACCCTAACCCAAAGAGTTCGGTGACCGAACTGCCATGGAGGCGGCGGGGAGGTTCCGGGCCCCCCGAACCCCCACGGGTCACCGGCCCACGGTGCTCACCGGGGCCGTTCGGCCGCACTGCGGTTAGGCTCTGCGCGATGAACACCCGCCAGGACACCCCGGAGCCCAAGGCCGACAAGGCGGGCGTACGCCGGCACAACCTGAGCCTCGTGCTGCGCACCGTGCACGAGGCGGGCGAGACGACCCGCGCGGCCGTCGCGTCCCGTGTCGGCCTCACCCGCGCCGCCGTGTCCTCGCTCGTCGAACAGCTGCTGGAGCGCGGTCTGCTCGTCGAGTCCGGCAAGACCTTCAGCGGTTCCGCGGGCCGGCCCGGCACCGTCCTCAAGCCCGCGACCACCGGCGTCGCCGGACTCGGCGTCGAGCTCAACGTCGACTACGTGAGCGCGTGCGTCGCCGACCTCACCGGGGCCGACCGGGTACGCCGCACCGTGCCCGTCGAGAACCGGGCCCTCGCCCCCGTCGAGGTGCTGCGCCGCGCGGCCGGCATCGCCGCCGAGGTCCTGGCCGAGGCGGCGGACCTGGACCTGCGGCCCACCGGCGTACGGCTCGCGCTACCCGGCCTGGTCGCCGGCGGCACCGTCCAGCAGGCGCCCAACCTCGGCTGGAACCGGGTCGACGCGGACACCCTGTTCGCCCGCGCCCTCCACGCCGCCCGCCCGGCCGGAGCCCCCGCCCTGCCCGTCGCCTCCGACAACGAGGCCAACGTCGCGGCCCTCGCCGAGCTGTGGTTCGGCGACCTCGCCGGGATCCGCAGCTTCGTGCACGTCACCGGCGAGATCGGGGTCGGCGGCGCGATCGTCCTCGACGGCGAACTCCTGCGCGGCGCCCACGGCTTCGCCGGGGAGATCGGGCACCTGACGGTCATCCCGGACGGCCCGCGCTGCCGGTGCGGCTCCCACGGCTGCCTCGAACGGTACGCCGGCCAGGCGGCGCTGCTGCGCGCCGCCGGAGCGCGTGGCGTCGACACCCTCGTCCAGCGGGCGGAGGACGGGGAGCCGCGGACGCTCGCCGCACTCGACGAGGCGGGCCGGATGCTCGGCGTCGCCGTCTCCGGCGCCGTGAACCTGCTCGACCCCCAGGCCGTCGTCCTCGGCGGCATCTACCCGCGCCTGATGCCCTGGCTCGCCCCGGCCGCCGAGGCAGAACTGGGCCGCCGTGTCGTCTCCGGCCTCTGGACCCCCGCCAGGCGCCGGCTGCGGGCCGCCTCCAGCACCGCCGACGCCGCCCGGGGCGCGGCGGCGCTCGTGCTGCGCGACGTCCTCGCCGACCCGCTGGCGTACGGCGGCTGAGCCGGCAAGCACATCGCCGGCAACGCCCAGGGCGACCGCACGGACGGCATCGTTCCCGTGCCGACTGAGGACGGCCGGTCCGGTGACCGCCTCACCCTTTGCCCGCGTGCACCGACGCCTTCCTTCTCGACGTCGAACTGTCGAAGGTCCCGGAGTACGTCGCAGCCCCCGACGCGGCGGGGCGGAACCCGCGGGGTCAGCTGTCCCGGCTGGTCATTCGATTCGCCCACGCCGGCCGCGTGGCGCTGGACTTGGGCCGGCGGGCGACGCCCCAAGCGGCGAGGCCGCGGGATGACCAGTGGCGGCGCTGGAGGACTGCCGCGGCGGCCGTGTGCGGGAGACGCGGTCCGGGCAGCGCAGCGTCAGGTGCCGGCGTGAGCGATGGTGGGAACGGTGAGCGTCGAGGTCGCATGGCCGCACATGGTGGCGGCAGTGACTTCGCAGCGCTGTTTCCGTGTTGTTCCCGAGCTTCTGATTCATCACCAAGCCTCGGGCCAGTCCGCCCCCCGCTGCCGGGCTCGCGGAACTCATCGTCCCCATTTCAACAGGGCACCCGACCGAGGGCGATGCGAAAATGGGAGTTGGCCAGCGGTTCGATGTCGCGCGGAACGCGCCTGACAGCCAATCACCGACGCGGAATCCCATGCCCCTGCGAGCAGGTGAGATGCACATGAGCCACCCGTGGGCGCGCGTCAAGAACGCGCGGAAAACTGGACGTGAGCGTGCGGAACGCCGTACCCCGGTTGAGGCTGGCGTGGTCACTGCTGCCGTCGTGGCAGGTCTGGTAATCGTCGGCGGGCCGGCCACAGCCGTGGCGCCGAAGGCAGTGCCGCAGGGACCCAGCCAATGCCGCGAAGGTTACAAGTGGCGTCAGATCACTGCAGCTGACTACGTCTGCGTCCCATGGTATGAGATCCCTCTCCTCACCATCGACGCGATAAATGCCGGAGGCAACACGAATAGTGCAGGTGAGTGCCTGAACGGATACAGGCACCGCTATGCCGTTCCCGGCGACACCCTGTGTGTCGGTCAGGGAGCGTACAGCCGTGCGCGGCGGCAGAATGCAGAGGTGGCCTACGGGTGGGCAGGCACTGCCAGCCGAGACCCTGAAACTCGTATCGTCTACCATCCCTTCGATGTCGGCGGCGAGGCGTACTCGATCGCCAGTGGGGGCACGGACCCCAAGCATCCACTCGTGGTGGACGTATTTGCTGCAAGTACGGCCGACGAGATAAAGCTGGGTGTGTGGGGCAGGCACGGTGGGGATAATCAGAAGTTCTATTTCAAAGCGCCTCGAACCATCGATGGAACTGTCTACCGGAATAGTTTCCAGATTGTGGCGAAGCATAGCCAGAAATGCCTGGACGTGGAGTGGGGCAGGACGCAGAGTGGCACGAGGGTCCAGCAATACCGGTGCTCCGGCAATATTAATCAGAAGTGGTATCTCTGGCGCCGTGGCGACAATCAATGGGAGATCCGCTCCGTTCAAAGCAACAAATGCCTCGACATCTATAGCCCGTCGGGCACCCCGCAGCTAGGGGGATATCTGCAAATTTGGCCCTGCCACGGTGGCGGCAATCAGGCCTGGAGGATTCGGGCCGTCAGGTAGTCGTCCCCGCCTCGACGTGAGAGTGGGGCTCGGGGGTGAGCCTTCGCGGTGGGGCCGCGCCGTATCCGACGCAGCGCGTCGAGGCGCCAAAGTTCAGTCCGGCAGTTCGGTCTGGCCGCGTTCGCGTCGGTGCGGGATGACTGGGCCGGTGCCCCGGTGACCGCCGTCCGCGATCACTGTGGTCTTGCCGACGGCGGCCTTGGCGCCGGACAGTTCCCACGTCGGATCGTCGTGGTCGGCCGGCCGCTGCCCGGCAACCAGTTTGTCGAACTGACGCAGACTCAGCCCGGTGAACGGGGCTATCCAGGAGGGCTCCGACGCCGTGATCACACCATCCACGCCAAGATCATCTCCACCTGTGACCAGGGCCCCATGTAACATCACGCGCCGCAGAGGTGGGTCGACCGCGGGGCGGCCGCCCTCTTCTGGTGCCCCATTCCCGGCGGAAGGCGGATCCATGGAGACAGAGGAAATACGGCCTTCCCTCGTGAAGAAGAGGGCGCAGTACAGCGCCGGTGCCTGGTTGATCGGGTGCGTAGTCTTTCTGGGGTCCGGGTTCGTGACCTCCGTGCTGCTGCTCAGTTCATGGGCGAACTGCGGTTTCGGCAGCACGGGTCCAGGCCAGCTCTTCTTGTTGGTAGTCGCAGCGACCAGCATGGCGACGGTGTCGACCGTGCTGTGGGCTGTGATGCGCAAGGTGACCGGCCGACGGGGGCTGTTGCTGCCCTTGGTATTGACAGTTCTTGCCACGGCGGTGCTGCTCTGGCCGACGCTGGCAGTGTGGTACGTCTCGCCAGGCCGCCCGGAAAGCATGTGCGAACCAGGCGGAACGCCCTTGGGGTGGCCCAGTTGGCTGCCCTTGTGAGGCGGGCCCTCAGCAGAGCTGCTTGATGTCACTGAGCAGGGCTCTCCAGGGCAGCCTGGAAGCCAAGCGCCGACTGCTGCGCGCCCTCGCCCGGGAGGCCGACGGGGAACCCGTCGCCTGCCGCGCCCGGATGGACCTGCGCACCGCGGACCGGCACCGGTCAGTGCTGTGCAGGCTCCGCGGCCTGGACAAGGAGCTCGCCACCCGGCAACAGCTCCTCGACGCCGCCCGCACCGCCGGCACGCTCGCCGGCTGGCCCGCAAGTCATCCCGGACGGCCGCCGGCCGATCGTCGCCGCCCCCAACGCCAACGGCGCCCGCCGGCGGGTCGAGCAGGGCCGGCCGATCCGGCTCGTGTCCCGGGCATGCCCGACTACCCGCGCGTCCGCCCCGCGCATACCCAGCCCCCGTCGGGACAAGGGCGCGCTCCCGCCCGCGTGCGCCGCCCACCGCGCACTCTCATGACACTCTCACGCGCGGCTTATCCCGCCATCACCGGGCGCTCCTAGCTTCGCCGTCATGTTCTTCACCTACCTCAGGCGCGAGCTGCGCCGTCGCAGAAAGGCGGCACTGGTCGTCGCCTCCGGGCTCGCGCTCGGCATCGCGCTGGTCATCGTCGTCACGTCCGTGTCGTCCGGCATGAAGCAGGCCCAGGGCAAGGTCCTCGAATCCCTCTACGGGCTCGGGACGGACCTCACGGTCACCAAGGCGCGGGAGCAGCCGAAGGACGGGCAGCAGGCCCAGCGGCCGCGCTTCGAGTTCCAGGGGCGGGACGAAGGTGAGGAACAGAGCAGCGACCGGCTGATGGTGCAGGGCTTCCAGACCCTCCCGGACTCCACCGTCGGCACCGTCGCGAAGCAGGACGGCGTCGCGCAGGCCGTCGGCGGCCTCAGCCTCGTCAACCTCAGGATCAACGGTGAGTTCCAGCGCGGCGAGATCCAGCGCGGGCAGACCACGCGGCCCGGCGGTCCCGGCGGCGCGGGCGGCGGCTCCGGCCCCGGCGACACCGTCACCGGCGGCGGTGCGGCCTTCGACGTCAACTCCTTCACGATCTACGGCACTGACGTCACCGCCCCCGGCCTCGGCCCCCTCACCACCTCCACCGTCACACGAGGCCGCGGCTTCACGCCCACCGAGGCCGACGCCGAGGTCGCCGTCCTCGACAGCGCCTACGCCCAGCAGGAGGGTCTGGGCGTGGGCAAGACCCTCACGGTGAAGGGCGTGACCTTCACGGTCATCGGCATCGCGACGGCCGACAGCGGCCAGGCCGCCGCACAGGTCTACCTGCCGCTGAAGCAGGCCCAGACCCTCTCCGACTCCGCGGGCAAGATCACCACGGTCTACGTGAAGGCCACCGACTCCACGGAGATCGAGGCCGTCAGGGCCGCCATCCAGAAGAACGTCACCGGCACCACCGTCACCACGTCCGCCGACCTCGCCCGCACGGTCTCCGGCTCGCTCGACACCGCCTCCGGTCTCGCCACCACCGTCGGCCGCTGGCTCTCGTACGCGGTGCTTCTCGCCGCCGTCCTGGTCGCCGGGCTGCTCACCTCCTCGGCCGTCAGCCGGCGCGTCCGCGAGTTCGGCACCCTGAAGGCACTCGGCTGGAAGAGCGGCCGGGTCACCCGCCAGGTCGTCGGCGAAGCCCTGGTCAACGGCCTCGTCGGCGGCGTCCTCGGCATCGCGATCGGCCTCGGCGGTGCCTACCTGGTCACCGCCGTCAGCCCCACCCTCACCGCCGAACTCGGCGGCACCACAGGCGGTGCGGGCGGACCCGGCGGCGGCCGCGTGTTCGGCGGAGGCGGCCCCGGCGGAGCGCTCGGCAGGACCGTCGACATCGCCCTGACCGCCCCCGTCAGCCTCACCACCGTCGGCCTCGCCGTGCTCCTCGCCCTCGGCGGCGGCCTCGTCGCGGGCGCCTTCGGCGCCTGGCGCGCGTCCCGGCTGCGCCCTGCGGACGCCCTGCGCCGCGTCGAGTAGCCCGAAACTCCCATCCGTTCCGCAAGAGTTGGAATCCCCATGTACGAACTCACCGGTGTCACCAAGCAGTACCGGCGCGGTCAGGAGAGAGTCGACGCCCTGGCCGGCATCGACCTCACCATCCACGAGGGCGACCGGCTGGTCATCCAGGGCCCCACGGGCGGCGGCAAGTCGACGCTGCTGCAGATGCTCGGCGGCCTCGACCGCCCGAGCTCGGGCAGCATCCTCCTCGACGGCACCGACCTGGCGACGATCTCGGAGCGCCGCCTGACGTCCGTCCGCAGCGAGAACATCGGCTTCGTCTTCCAGAGCTTCAACCTGATCCCCACCCTCACCGCCCAGGAGAACGTGGAGACCGCGCTCGTCCCCCTCGGCGTCAAGCCCGCCGAGCGGCGCCGGCGCGCGGCCGAGGCCCTGGAGTCCGTCGGCCTCGGCGAGCGCGCCCGCCACCTGCCCTCCGAGCTCTCCGGCGGCCAGCAGCAGCGCGTCGCCATCGCCCGGGCCCTGGTGAAGCGGCCCAAGGTGCTGCTCGCCGACGAACCCACCGGCAACCTCGACGAGTCGATGCGCGACGAGATCGTGGAGCTCCTCGAAGGCCTCTGGAAGGAGCACGGCCTGACCTTCGTCATGGTCACCCACGACAGCGCCATCGCCCGCCGCGCCCCGCGTCTCGCGACCCTCCGCAAGGGCCGCATCACCCTCAAGGAGAGGGCGGAGAACACCTCGACCACCTCGAACGCCCCGAACACCGAGAGCGCGGCGAGCGCGGAGAGCGCGGAGAGCGCGGAGGGCGCGAACACCGACGGGAACGCGGAGAAGGACGAGCAGGAGGGCAGCCGCCGGGCGGCGGAGGCGGTCTGACCCGACCGGGCGCGGGGCGGCGCCCTCGCGCCCGACGGTACGGGCTCCTCGGGCGGTGGCCGGAGCGGGAGCGCCCGTGGGCGCGGCCGGTCCGGTCACGGAGCCCGGCCGCCGCGGTCCGGCCCCCCTCCTTCCGTCCTCGGCGGCGTCGGACCGGCGTTGTCAGTGGCTCCCCCTACCGTTCAGGACATGACGACGAAGACCTATCTGGAGCTGTCGCAGGACGGCGGCGGCGCGCACAAGTTCTACGAAGTGACGGTCGACGGCACGGTGGTGTCGGTCCGTTACGGACGGATCGGCGCGGCGGGGCAGACGCAGACCTCGACCTTCGCGACGCCCGAGAAGGCGCGGGCGGCGGCGGCGAAGAAGATAGGGGAGAAGGTCCGCAAGGGGTACGCGCCGGCGGTCCAGGGACAGCGCGCGCCGCGCTCGGTCACCCGGCGCGCGGTCGTGTCCGCGCCGTCGACGGCCCGCGCGGTCGCCCCCGTCCTGTGGCGCTTCCGCACCGGGTCCGCGGCCTTCGGCATCCACGTCGACGACGATCGCTGCTGGGTCGGCAACCAGGCGGGGGAGGTCTTCACCCTGAGCCACACCGGCGAGGTCCTGGCCCGCTTCGGCCTGCCCGACGGCGTCAAGTGCCTGGTCGCCGACGACTTCTGGATCTACGCGGGCTGCGACGACGGCCGGGTCTACGACCTCTCGTCCAAGCTGCCCTTCGCCGCGTACGACATCGCCGCCGACGTCGACATCTTCTGGCTCGACATCCACGAGGGCGTGCTGAACGTCGCCGACCGCTCCGGCCGGCTCACCGTCATCGACCACGAGGACGAGCACCAGTGGGCGCGCAGCGGCCGCGGCGAGCACGCCTGGATGGTCCGCGCGGACGGTGCAGCCGTCTACCACGGGGACAGCCGGGGCGTCACGGCCTACGCGCCCGACGGCGGCGGAGAGCTGTGGCACACCGGCACCGAGGGCGGGGTGCTCTTCGGCTGGCAGGAGGACACCGCCGTGTACGCGGGCACCGGGCGCCGCAAGGTGCACCGCCTGGCCAAGAAGGACGGCCGGACCGAGGCCGTCTACGCCTGCGACAGCGTGGTGTACTCGTGCGCCACCTCCCCCGGCGGGCGGTTCGTCTTCGCCGGCGACGGTGCCTCCTCCGTCTACTGCTTCGCCGAGGACGGCACGCGGTTGTGGAAGCTGGGCACCGGCGGTGGTTCGGCGCTCTCCATGCAGTACCACGACGAGCGGCTCTATCTCGTGACCACGGACGGCTCGCTGCTGTGCGTGGACGCGAGCGAGGCGGCCATCGCGGCCGCACAGCAGGGCACCGTCCCGGTCGCCCACGACGTCAAGCTCGCCGCCGCCCTGCCCACCTACGCGCCGGCCACCACCGTCGCCGCGGTCGACGCGGTCAGCTCGGTCCCGGCCGGTTCGATCGTGGTGGAGTGCGTCCAGGAGGGCTCCCGGACCCGCGTCCACGTCCTGACCGAGGGCTACGAGACCGGGTGGAACGTGCAGTTCCCGCGTGCCATCCGCGAGCCCGGAGCCCGCTACGTGGTCGACGCCCTGCACGCCGCCTCCGGCGGCTTCTACCGGGTCCGCGGCGACATCCGGCGCCTCCTGTGAGCGCGGGCTTCGCGGCGGCCACGGGGGACGGACTGCCGCCCGAGGGCGACGCGGAACAGCGGTCCCGCGAGGTGCGCGCCGCGTTCGAAGGCCTCCTGCAGATCCGCCGCCTGACCAACCGCCGGGGCGGGGGCGACCCGGCCGCCCGCCCGGCCGAATGGGAGCTGCGGCAGCCGCTGCGTGCGGTGGCGCTGGCCCTGGAGGCGGCGAAGCGGCCCCCCTCGGCCCTCGACGCGTCCGGCGCCCGGGTCGCGACCGGCTACCGCGTCGCGCCGGGCGAACGCCTCGGCACGGTCGTCGTCGAATGGCTCGGCCCGCCGGGCTCGGGCGCGGCCCACGAGGCTGAGGCCGCCCTCACCGCCTGCGCGTCGGCCCTCGCACCACTCGGCTGGGACGCCCTCCTCTACCGGGGTGCCCGCCGCCACCGCTATCTGGAGGTGGAGCCGGCGGGGCCCGCCGACTGACCTTCGGGACCGTCCGCGGGCGCGGCGGTGGCCCCCACCGCATGACCGGCCCGGCGCTACACCGTGGCCACGACAAGCTCCTCCGCGCTGGACGGGCGCAGCCCGTCGGGGCGGGCGGCGAAATAGCGGTCGGCGAGGGCGGCGGACGAGATGTGGTCGGCGTTGCGGAAGCCGGTCTCGCGGGCAAGGGCGAGCAGGTCGGACGGGGCGTAGAGGCTCACGAAGGGGGTGCCGGCCGCCCGGGCGGCCTGCTGCGTCGCCTCGAGCCCCGGACGCTCGTCGGCGCCGACGAGGTCGAGCGGCAGCATGAAGGTCATCGCGAACGTGGACCCCGGGGCGAGCGCGGCGTTCCGGCGCAGGGTGGCCTCGGTGGCCTCCCGCGTGAGGTACATGCTGACGCCCAGGGAGGCCACCACGGCCGGCCGGCCGGGGTCGAAGCCGGCCGCCACGAGGCCGTCCCACCAGGAGTCGCCCGCCTCGAAGTCGACGGGCACGAAGCGCGGCCCGTCGGGCCGGTCGAGGCCGAGCTCGGCCAGTCGGCGGCGCTTCCAGGCCTGCGTACCCGGCTGGTCGACCTCGAACACCCGCAGGCCGGCGGCCAGGTCGGGGCGGCGCTGGGCGAAGGTGTCGAGACCGGCGCCCAGGAGGACGTACTGGGTGACGCCGTCCCGGGCCCGCTCCGCCACCAGGTCCTCGAGGAACCGGGCACGGGCCACGATGGAGGCCCGCATGCGGCGGGTGCCCTCCGGGTGCATGTCCGGGCGCTCGCGCCACCCCTCGTCCGGCGCCGCCAGGCGCAGGCCGAGCTCGTCGTCGAGGACGTGCGGCGCCGGGTCGACCTGGCGGTGCAGGGCCCGCCACAGGGCGACCCGCAGGGCCGTGCCGTCCACCTGGTGGGCCTCGTGCGCGTCCATGGTGCTCTCTTCCTTCGTGGGGCGTGCGTTCATGGGTCCCACGCTAGGAAGCCGGACGGGCGCGGCGCTTCTTCGATATTGCGGTGATCGCCGGCGCGGCGGTCGGTGCCGCGGGCGCGCCGGGACCGGGCGACCGGGTCAGGCGATCGAGGCGGACATGACCGCCGCCACCGCGATGTTGCAGGAGGCCGTCACCCACACCGCCGGGTGCGGCTCCGGGTCGACCAGGGTCTTGCCCAGCTTGCCGGGGGTGACGAGGTCCACCACCCAGAACGCCACCGCCATCATCACGAGTCCGAGGAGCCCGAACGCGGCCGTGGACACCAGGCCCTTGCCGAAGTCGTCGTACGTCGTCCAGATCGAGGTGAAGACGATGCCGCCTATGCCGAGGAGCGCGGAGCTCAGCAGGACCGCGGCGTTGCGGTTGCGGTCCTCCCAGATCTGCCGGCCGAGCTTGCCGGGCGTCAGGAGGTCGACCAGGACGATGCCGAGGATCAGCAGGACGACGCCGAGGGCGCCGTACGAGGCGGTCCGGCCGAGGCCGTTGACGATGTCGCTCATGGAATGCCGGCTCCGGGGGGAAGTGATCGTGAACGATCGGGGTCAAGGACCGGCAAAATGTAGCGCAAGGCCCGCCCGGGCGAACCGGGCGGGCCTCGTGCGGGGAGTTGGGGCCCTCAGGTGCCCGGCGGGATGTGCTTGGCCCGCGAGCGCACCTGGAAGGCGGTCACGATCTCGATCAGGCCCACGACGACCAGCCAGATCCCGCCCAGCAGGATGAGCACCTCCGCCGACTCCAGCGGCGAGACGATGAGCACCACACCGGCGAGCGCGCTGATGACACCCAGGAAGACGTGCCAGCCCCGGGCCGGCATCGTCGGGTCGGAGGCGGCCGCCACCGTCTGCGTGATGCCCTGGAAGAGCCAGCCGATCCCGATCCACAGCGCCAGCAGCAGGACCGACTGCATCGCGCCCCGGAAGCAGAAGAGGCCGAGCAGGATCGACAGGGCGCCGCTGATGAAGGCCATGACCCGCAGCGAGGTCCGCAGGTGCGTGCCGAAGGCCGCGACCAGGTGCATGACACCGCTGACCAGCAGGTACAGGCCGAACAGCACACCGGCGACGACCAGCGACTGCCCCGGCCAGACCAGGACGAGCACACCCATGACGAGGGCGACGAGACCGGACAGCAGGAGGGCCTGCCAGGCCAGGCCGGCCAGCATGCCGAGCGGACCGGGCGGCACGTCCTCCGGCGACGGGGGTTCGTACGGCGGGTGTCGGTGTGTTTGTGCCATGGGGGCATCCCCTTCTCTCCGCGCCCGCTCAGCGCGCGGTCGCGTAGCTGCTCAGGAACAGCGCCTCGGCCAGCGCCATGTTCTCGATCTCGGTCGGGTCGACGCTCTCGTTGGGCGCGTGGATGAGACAGCCCGGCTCCTCGACCCCGATCAGCGCGATCTCGGCGTCAGGGAACTGCGCGGCGAGCACGTTGCACAGCGGGATCGAACCGCCCTGCCCGGCCTGCACCATCTCCTTCCCGTACGCCTGCCGGAGCGCGGCGCCGAGCGCCCGGTACGCGGGCCCGTCGGTGCGCGCCCGGAACGGCTGCCCGGCACTCTCCGGCTCCACCTCGACCCGCGCGCCCCACGGAGCGGCGGCGACCAGATGGGCGGTCAGGGCGGCCCGCGCCTCCTCGGCGTCGACGCCCGGCGGCACCCGGAGGCTGACCCGGGCCCGTACCGTCGCCTGCACGGCCGCCGAGGAGCCCACCACCGGCGGGCAGTCGATGCCGAGCACGGTCACGGCGGGCCGGGCCCACAGCTCGTCGGCGACCGAGGCCGTGCCGAGCAGGGACACGCCGTCGAGCGCGCCGACGTCGGTCCGGAACTGCTCGACGGGATAGGCGACGCCGTCCCAGATCCCATCGGCGGGAAGGCCCTTGACGACGGTGTTGCCGGCATCGTCGCGCAGGCTGTCCAGGATCCTGACGAGCGCGGCGAGGGCGTCCGGGGCCGGTCCGCCGAACATGCCGGAGTGCATCTCGCCGCGGAGCGTGGAGACGGTCACCACGACGTTGGCCAGGCCGCGCAGCGAGGTCGTCGCGGTGGGCAGGCCGAGCGCGAAGTTCCCCGTGTCGCAGATCAGCAGGGTGTCCGCGGCGAAGAGTTCGGGCTGCTGCGGCACCAACTGCTCCAGTCCGCCGGTGCCCTGCTCCTCCGATCCCTCGGCGACGAACTTGACGTTCACCGGGAATCCCCTGCGCTCGGGTCCGCCGAGCGCGCGCAGAGCCGTCAGATGCATGGCGATGTTGCCCTTGCAGTCGGCCGTGCCGCGCCCGTACCAGCGCCCGTCGCGCTCGGTCAGCGCGAAGGGCGGGGTCCGCCAGGCCGCGTCGTCGAGCGGCGGCTGCACGTCGTAGTGGCAGTAGAGGAGCACGGTCGGCGCACCCTCGGGGCCGGGCGCGTGCCCGACCACCGCGTCCGTGCCGTCCGGAGTGGTCACCCGCCGCATGTCCCGGAGCCCGGCCTCCGTGAAGGCGCGCACGAGGAAGTCCGCCGCCTCGGCGCACTCCTCCGGCGGGAACTGGCGCGGGTCGGCGACCGACCGCATCGCCACCAGCTCCGTCAGGTCCTCCTTGGCCCGGGGCATCAGCGCCCGGATCCTCGCGCGCAGGGCCGCGGTCTCCGCGGAATCGCCGGTCATGCGTCACCACTCTCGTCGGACCGTCACCAGCGCTCTCACTAAAGCAACAGCGGACGAACGCCGCAAAAGATGACCTGTATGGACGAGTAACGCATCCGCTCGCCCGCCCGGGCGGAGCAGAGTGGAGCGGAGAAGGCCTGCCGAGGGCGCGCGCACCCGCCGCGCCCGCGTCCCCACCGGGAGATCCCATGACCGCTCTCAACCGCCGCGACCTCGGTCTGCTCGCCCTGCGGGTCGGCACCGGTGCCGTGCTCGCCGCGCATGGGACCCAGAAGCTCCTCGGCTGGTTCGGCGGGGGCGGCATCGAGGGCACCACCAAGGCGATGGAGGCCATGGGCTTCTCGCCCGGCCGGGAGAGCGCCGTCGCCGCCGGGCTCGGCGAGGCGGGCGGCGGCGTCATGCTCGCCCTCGGCCTCGCCACCCCGGCGGCCGGCGCCGCCGCCGCGGGCGCCATGGCCGGCGCGGTCGCCGTGCACGCCCCGTCCGGCTTCTTCGCCATGAGCGGAGGGTTCGAGTACCCCGCCTTCCTGGGCTTCACCGCCGCCGCCATCGGCATCGCCGGAGCCGGCCGCTACTCCCTCGACCACGCCACCGGGCACGTCCTCGACCGGCCCTGGGTGGTCGCCACGGCCTTCATCGGCACCGCGCTCGCCGCCGCGGCGGTCGTCGGCCGCCGGGCCGAGGCCATCGCCCAGCCGGCCGCGGCCGAGGAACCCGAGCCCGAGCACGGCAGCGCCAGCGGCTCGGAGGGGTGATCCCGTGAAGGCGATCGCCCTGTCCGAGTACGGCGGCCCCGAGGACCTCACGCTCATGGACCTCCCGGATCCCAAGGTCGCGCCCGGCGAGGTCCTGGTGCGGGTCGAGGCCGCCGGGGTCAATCCGGTCGACTGGAAACTGGCGGCCGGCGGGCTCGACCCCATCATGGTCGCCCACTTCCCGATGATCCCCGGCTGGGACGTCGCCGGGGTCGTCGCCCGCAACGGCCTCGACTCCACCGAATTCGCCCCCGGTGACGAGGTGTTCGGCTACATCCGCAAGGACAGCGCCGAGCACGGTGGTTACGCGGAGCAGGTCGCCGTCCCGGTGCGCATGCTCGCCCGCAAGCCCCGCGCGCTGAGCTGGGCGCAGGCCGCGGGTCTGCCGCTCGCCGGCCTGACCGCCCTGCAGGCGTCCGACCGGGTCGGCGCGGGCGCCGGCGACACGGTGCTCGTGCACGCCGCCGCCGGCGGCGTCGGCTCCCTCGCCACCCAGCTCCTGGTCGCCCGCGGCGCCCGCGTGATCGGCACCGCGAGCCCCGCCAACCACGAGTTCCTGCGCGGTCTGGGCGCCGAAGCCGTCGCGTACGGCCCCGGCCTCGCCGAGCGCGTCCGGGAACTGGCCCCCGACGGCGTCGACGTCGCGCTCGACTTCGTCGGCGGCGAATCCGTCGACGTCTCCGTCGACCTGCTGCGCTCCCCGGAGCGCCTCGCCTCCATCGCCGACCACCGGGCCGCCGCCCTCGGCGGGCACTACGTCTGGGTGCGCCCCGACGGCGCCGGCCTGTCGACGCTGGCGGCGCTCGCCGACGAGGGCCGGCTCACCGTCCCCGTCGAGCGGGTCCTGCCGCTGCGGGAGGCCGCCGAGGCCTGGCGCCTCAACAGCGAGGGCCACACCCGCGGCAAGCTCGTCCTGGCCGTCGGCGAGCCGTCCTGAGCCGGTACGGCAGGTCCCGGATGACGCGATACTGGGCGGGAAGATCCGGAGCCGGTCCGGTGCTACGGGGAGAGCAGGGGGAGAGCCGCGACATGCGCGCACGTGACGGAAGGAAACGGTGCCGGTCATGAAGATCGATCTCACGGACACCAACTCCAGCAAGATCAACAAAACGATCCTGGAGGCCCGCCGGGCCGTCGGCACCCCCGCCGTCGGCATGGTCCTCACCCTCGTCGTCGTCACCGACGAGGAGAACGCCTACGACGCCGTGAAGGCCGCCAACGAGGCCTCCCGCGAGCACCCCTCCCGCACCCTCGTCGTCATCAAGCGCCACGCCCGCTCCCCGCGCGCCCGCAGTGAGACGCGGCTCGACGCCGAGGTCCGCGTCGGCACCGACGCGGGCGCCGGGGAGACCGTGCTCCTGCGCCTGCACGGCGAAGTCGCCCGCCGCGCCGACTCCGTCGTCCTGCCGCTGCTGCTCCCGGACGCGCCCGTCGTCGTCTGGTGGCCGGTCGACGCGCCCGACGTGCCCTCCAAGGACCCGCTCGGCTCTCTCGCCCAGCGCCGCATCACCGACGCGTACGCCGTCGAGGACCCGATCGGCGCGCTCGCCGTCCGCGCCGCCTCCTACGCGCCAGGCGACACCGACCTCGCCTGGACCCGGCTCACCCCCTGGCGCTCCCTGCTCGCCGCCGCCCTCGACCAGGCCCCGATGACGGTGACGTCGGCCGCCGTCGAGAGCGAGGCGGAGAACCCCAGCGCGGAGCTCCTCGCCCGCTGGTTCGGCGACCGCCTCGACGTCCCCGTCGAACGCGTCGTCACCGACGGCCCCGTCGTCACGGCGGTCCGCATGGGCACCCCCGACGGCGAGATCCGCATCGACCGCCCGGAGGGTCCGGTGGCCCGCCTCGCCATTCCGGGCCAGCCGAGCCGCGTCATGGCCCTCAAGGTCCGCACCACCGCCGAACTCATCGCCGAGGAACTCCGCCGCCTCGACCCGGACGAGGCGTACGCGGCGGCGCTGCGGTACGGCCAGTAGCGGGCGTACGGCAGGCGGCCGGGGGGCGCGTACGCCCGCGGCCGCCGGCCCGCTCAGCCCTCCCGCCGGAAGACCATCACGAAGTCGGCCATCTCCCGCACCCGGGGCACCTCCGGTTCCGGCAGGGCCCGCAGGCGCGCGCAGGCCTCCGCGACCAGGGGCAGGTCCTCGTCGCGGACCTGCCAGGCGCCCGTGAAGAGACGGCCGGCGGCGATGGTGTCGGCCATCCCGGCCGGAGACACCCGGAAGACCGTGGGACGTCGCTCCGCCGGGCCCTCGTAGGCCAGGCCGCGCGCGGCGGCCGACGGGGCGAGGAGGTCCGGCCCGTCCTGACGCCTGTGCTCGGGGTCGAGGCGGTCCTCCAGGTCGTTGACGATCCGGCCGATGTCATCGGTGGGACGCATGCCCCGGGCCGGGATCACCAGATAGCGGCCCCCGGGCCGCAGCACCCGCGCCACCTCGGCGAAGACCGCCCGGGGGTCGGGTCCGGCATGCAGCAGCCAGGTGGACACGGCCTGCGCCACCGACGCCGTCCGGATCGGCAGCCGGCCCGCGTCGCCGACCGCGACCCGGGCGCCGAGCCGCTCCCGGGCGTGCGCGAGCATCCCCGGAGACAGGTCGACCCCGCACACCCGGTGGCCCCGCGCGGTCAGTTCGGCCGCCACGATCCCGGTGCCGACGCCGATGTCGAGCACCGGCTCGGCCGGGTCGAGCAGCGGGGAGAGCTGCTCGGCGAAGACGGCCGCCCGGGCGGTCCCGCCCCGGGACGCGTCATAGGTGGGGGCGATCGCGTCGAACGCGGCGGTACGGCCGGAGGCCCGCGCCCCGCTCACGCGGTCCCGCTCGCCGGCACCGGCGTGAAGCTGACCGGCAGCGTCGCCATCCCGCGCAGGATGCCCTCGCGCCGGCTCAGGTCCTCGTCCGGGTTCGTGAGCCGCAGGTCGGGGAAGCGGCGCAGCAGGGTGCCGAGCGCGATCCGGGCCTCCGCGCGGGCGAGCGGCGCGCCCAGGCAGAAGTGCATGCCGTGGCCGAAAGCCAACTGCTGAGGCATCTCGCGACGGGCCACGTCCAGGATGTCGGGCCGGTCGAAGCGCCCCGGGTCGCGGTTGGCCGCGGCGAGGCCGATGATGATCATCTCGCCGGCCGGCACGGTGACCCCGCCGATCTCGTACGCGTCCACGGTGAACCGCGCGACCCCACGGCTCACCGGCCCCTCGTAACGCAGGAGTTCCTCGATCGCCCCCGGCAGCAGTTCCGGCTCGTCGCGCAGCGCCGCGAACTGGTCCGGGTGGCGCAGCAGGGCGTGCATCCCGTTGGCGATGAGACTCGCCGTGGTCTCGTGCCCGGCGAGGGTCAACAGGATCGCCATGGCGGTCAGTTCGCGATCGCTGATCTTCTCCTCCGCCTGCGCCGCGCACAGTGCGCTCAGCAGGTCGTCGCGCGGCTCCTTCTTGCGCAGGGCGATCAACGGCTCGTAGAACTCCGTGAGTTCTGCCCGCGCCCGGGCGCCCTTCGCGAGCCGCTCGGGGGTGTTCGGCGGCATGATGAGCCCGACCGCGAGCCTGGCGAAGTCCGGCTGGCCCTCGGCCGGGATGCCGATGAGGTCGCTCAGCACCGCCATCGGCAGCGGCAGCGCGAACTCGGACACCAGATCCGCCGATCCGCGCCCGGCGAACGCGTCGACGAACGCGTCCGCATGGGCCTGGATCCGCGGGGCGAGCGCCTCGATCCGGCGGGCGGTGAAGGCCTTGGAGACCAGGTTGCGCAGCCGCGTGTGGTCCGAGCCGTCCGCCACCAGCATGCTCGCCATGAGGACGTTGGTGCGCTCCTGGTGCGCCATCTCCTCGGCGAGGCCGTTGACTCCGGCGGGGCTGCTGCTGAGCCGCGTGTCGGTCAGCGCCGCCACCGCCTCGTCATAACCGGTGACCATCCAGACTTCAAGGGTGGGATTCAGCCGAACTCGCTGCACCACGCCGTGTTCCCGGATCCGCTCGAACAGCGGGTACGGGTCGGGCTGTTGAGCGACGTTCAGCGGCACGTCATGGACGATCGTCTGACCTTGATCCGACATCCGCTACTCCCCGTGAGCGTTCGAAAGATCTGTGGCAGGTAGTCATACCAGCCACGGAAGTTGCGTGGTAGCGTCACCGGCCATCAGCACGCAGAATTGCCCGCGGAGCGACGTGGCCCACCGGCGAAACGTTTGCTCCGCACTGCTCAACCGACAGCATTTACGGCCTCAACCAGGCCTTACTGCGCAGGGGGAGACGATTCGTGGCACAGCTCGACCAGACGGCGCCGGCCGATCCGATCAAGGGCTTGGCCCGTCCCGACGTCCTCCCCGACCCCTACCCGGCATATGCCGAGTTGCGCGAAACCACCCCCGTCCTCTGGCACGAACCGCTCGGCTCCTGGGTGCTCACCCGACACGCCGACTGCCTCGCCGTGCTCACCGACAGCGCCCGCTTCGCCTCCGACTGGCGCCGGGCGGGTGAGGACGTCCCGGCCCCGCTGCTCAGCGTGCAGACCCTCGACCCGCCCGAGCACACCGCCATCCGGCACCTGCTGCTCGACGGCTTCCGCGCCCAGGACCGGCACGCCCTCCACGAGCGCCTCGACCACGAGGTCAAGGAACTCCTCGGCGAGCTGGCCGCACGCCCCTCCTTCGACCTCGTCGGAGAACTCGCCGAACCGCTCGCGCTGCGCTTCGTCACCGCCTTCCTCGGCGTGCCCGCCCCCGACCTCGACTGGTTCGTCCCCATGTCCCGCACCGTCGTCGACGGCATGGACGCCGGACTCTGGCCGGAGAAGCACGAACCCGCCGTCGCCGCACGCGCCGAACTCGCCGCGTACGCCGGCGGCTGGCTGGCCGACCCGCCCGAGACCGGCCTCATCGCGTACGTCGCCGCCCACGCCGACGACAGCGGCGTCGACCCGGCCGTCCTGCGGAACAGCCTGCGCGCCGTCCTGCACGCAGGATACGAATCGGCCTCCCGGCTCCTCGGCAACGCCGCGAAGGCCCTGCTCACCACGCCCGGCGCCCTCGACGCCCTCCGCACGGCCGGACGGGCCACCGCCGTCGACGAACTCGTCCGCTTCGACGCCCCCGTCCAGGCCGACGCCCGCGTGTGCGTCGCCGACACCGAACTCGGCGGCGTCACGATCAAGGCGGGCGACCCGGTGACCCTGCTCCTCGGCGCGGCGAACCACGACCCGCTGCGCTTCGCCCACCCCACCGAGCTGCGACTCGACCGCGCCCCGAACCCGCACCTCGGGTTCGGCCGCGGGGCCCATGCCTGCCTGGGCGCGTCCATGGCGATCCGGCTCGCCGGATCGGTCCTCGGGACCCTCGCCACGGACCACCCCCGGGCACAGGCGGTCGCGGAACCACACCACCGGCGCAACCTGACCCTCCGCGGCCTCGACCGCTTCGAGGTGACGCTGCGCCCCACCACGGGGGAGGAGGTCAGGACATGAAGTACTGGCACTGAACCTCAGCCATGTGATGCCCGCGCCCTTCACCGAAGGAGGAGGTACGGACATGAAGTACTGGCACTGAACCTGAGCACCGCGTCGCCCGCCCCCGGGGTTACCCCCGCGACAGCTCGGCCGACGAACTCCTCGACGCCCTCGTCGAATCCCTCGCCGCCCTCGTGCAGTGCGCC